>JAIQFU010000316.1 GCA_020073115.1 Terriglobia bacterium | reverse complement strand
GGAACAGGTCCGCGGCGAACATCCACCGGAGCGTGAGGCGCCGCGGCGTGCTCGGCGTGGTTGCGGCGGGTTTCCTGCCCAACTCGCCGGCCTTGAAAAGTTGGGTGGCGTCGGCGGCGCGAAACAGCTGCGTAGCGTCCGCCGCGCGGAAAAGCTGCGTACTCTCCAGGGCGTTCGGCCCGGTCCAATCCGCGCGCCCCGGGCCGGCCCCCGCAGCCACCTCCACCTCCCGCACGGCCGTGAAGTAAAACCCCCGCAGCCGCGGCCCCGGCATCAGCGCGTGCGGCCTGAAGACGTCCGTCAGAAACTGAACCAGCGGCGTCCGGATGCGCTTCAGTTCCCTGGGAAATTCGTATACCGCGGGGCGGCAGTCCGGGTCCGGCTCGTGGGCCAGATGGACAATCCGGCGCTCGGCAAGGGAGTGGTACAGTTCGCGAAACGACGAAGTGAGCCGTTGCGCCTCCGCCTCGGCCGCGGGGCCCGCGCCCTGCGAAACTCCGAGCGGGATCGTGCAGCCCAGCACCTGCCCCGCTTCGGGTTCCGGAAGGCGGCGGAAAAACTCCGGGAAGTAGGGAATCACGTCGGCCTTCGCCATCACCTGGTAAACGGGAAACTCGGCGCCGAACACTTCGCCGATGGCCCGCAGCCGCTCTTGCCAGGTGCGGCAGTACCGCTCGAAACGCTGGGGATCGGACGCCGCGGACGTGAATTCCTTCGAGTCGCAGAAGCCCACCACGCCTTTGAGCGCGCAAGTTTGCGGGATTCCGCCGCCGCCCAGAATTCCCTGCCAGCGCGACGCCGGAGCGCCGCCGCGCAGAATCCGCAGCGTTTGCGCCCACCGGCCGGGGTCGCCGCTGAACACGCGGCCGGATATCTCGACGAACAGAGCGTTCCTCGCCAGCCACACCCCGCACAACCGCGTCGAGCCGCCGGGAGCGGCCCCGTTGGCCTGACCGGCGAGCGCCTGCGGCTCCAGGCCGGAGTTCATCAGAGTCGCGGTCTTCCCGCTCCCCTCCGGTCCCACCAGCATGTACACAGGAAGCGACGAGAGTGGAGTTGTCCCCCGGGCCTCCGCGTACCCCGGCGCCTTGGCCAAAGCCGCGCTCGCCTCCGCCAGGATGGCCGTCAGCGCAATGTCGTCTTCGTGAGCCGGCTCGGCCGCCTTCCGTGGCGCGCGCGCTGCCGCGGCGGACCGGGCCCTCCGCGCCTTAACCAGGGTGGCCAGCCGTGCGCCCATCAGGAACACAAGGAGCGCCAGGATCCCCGCCCCGGTCCACAGCAGCCCCGTATCCCGGAATTCGGCGCCCGAATAGAAGTACGCCGCCCCCACCCAAACCAGGCAGACATACAGGAACAGGATGAACAACAGGCTCTTGATGGACATCCTAAAACGCCTTGCCCCGCAACTGCTCGAGATACCAGATCAGGTTCAGCTTGAAGGCCGCGAAACACGCCAGCGTCAGGAGCGCGGCGCCCGCGGCGTAAAGCGGGAGCCGCTCGGGCGCGCGGCGCGGGACCGGCGCCTCCGCCGTCGTTCCCGCGGGCACGCCCCCGCACGGCGAAAGAGTCCTCCGCGGCCCTCGGATCAATTCGATACGCCCCTTGATCCGCTCCATCACGCCGTCCAATTCGCCCCGCAGCGGACCTGAGTACCGCCCCTCGAAGCCGAGCAGCAGGCACAACAGGTAAACCTCCAGGATATCGGCCACTTGCGCGGAATCCCGCCGCGACCGGAATTGGTCCAACTTTTCGAAAAAGACCACGCCGGCGTCCGTCTGCCCGAATAACTCCTCCTGCAAGGTCTTCCTTTCCCACTCGTGCCGAATGGCGTCGTTCATTCGCAGCATGATGGAATCGAGAAATGCAACCACGGCGAAGTGAGTGTCTCTTACATCACTTCCGTCGTAACCCGCGGCCGCCGCGGCGCGTTCGATCTCCTGCAGGGTAGTCTTGGTGCGCCGCCGGAAGGCGTCCACGTCCGGCACTTGTTGCCGGCCGGCCTGCAGCCGCACAATTCCAGTTAGTAACCCCTGATACAAAAGAGCTAAGTTCTCGGACGAACTTACCCCTCCCGGAGCGATCCCTTCCTCCGCGCGTCTGGTTTGCGCGCCCGAATCAGCCAGCATCATCTGGGTAGACATTACACCCACACGATTCAGTTTGCAACATTCGCCTGTTTGCTTTACTCTCTATGGAAGGTTCCCGGATGCCCCGCCTGCTGTCGTGTCTGTTAGCGTTGTTCGCCTTGCCGGCGGCCGGTCTGCGCGTCGATGCCTGGCAGCAGTCCCGCCCGCCCGCCCCGCTGAGCGTGGAGGAAGTGGTGAAGCTGACGCAGGCGGGCTTTTCGGATGAAGTGATTATCACCAAGATTAAGAAGAACGGGAAAGCCTTCGACCTCAGCACGGAAGAACTGTTGGACCTCAAAAAGGTGGGGGTAAAGGACAGCGTGATCAATTATCTGCTGGATCCGTCGCTGCCCTACTCGCCGCCGCCGCCCCCGGCGCCCGCGCCCGTTGCGGCTCCGGCGAAAGCCCCGGAGAAACCGGCCGCGCCGCCGCCTCCCGCCGTCCCGCCGAAGCAATATCCCAAAGACCCGTACGCGGCCAGAACGCCCCCCGATCCGGGCCTCTACCGGTTCGCGGCGGATTCCCCCGTAAGTCTCGAGTTGAAATCGCTGCTGGGAACCAGGCAGGGCCCCGGACTCGGCAAGGTGTTGATGAAGAAAGGCGCCGTCATCGCGTACCTCGCGGGGGCGGCCTCCACCAGCCGGATGAAAGGCCCGTCCCCGCGGTTCTACCTCCGCCTCCCTCCCGGCAAGGGCATCGACGAACTGGTGTTGCTCGCGTTGGAACGCAAATCCGGCCGCCGCGAGATCGGCATGGGGACGGGACCAAAGCAGGAGATCAGGCCCCAGGCGGTCCGGCAGTTCGAATCCGCCGAGGTCGGGCCGAATCTGTTTCGGCTTTCCCCCGAAAAACTGGCTAAGGGCGAGTATCTGTTCTTTTTTCTGGGTTCGGCCGAGCCGCCGAAGGGCAGCTACGGCAAAGGGTACGATTTCGGAGTCGATTGAGTGGACGGCGCCGGGCCGTCCGCTGGGCTCCCCGACCCCGCCGGGCGGATACCGGCGCAAACGGTATGACTATGGCTCTCGAATTCTACGGATTGTCCACGCGCCGCGTTAACGAGGACCGCATCCTCCTCGACGCCTCGCTCGGTATGTTTGCGGTCTGCGATGGCATGGGCGGCCACCGTAATGGCGCCATGGCGGCGGAGCTCGCGATCGCCGGCCTGCGCTATTTCATCGGCTTTTCGACCGACCTCGATGGTACCTGGCCGTTCGGCTACAACTTCGACATGTCCCCCAACGCCAACCGCCTCGCGACCGGGATCAAAATCGCCAATCGCCAGGTGTGGGATAGGGCCGGCGAGCAGCCCGAGTTCGCGGGGATGGGGACCACCATCGTGGCGCTCCTGATCGAGGGCCCCATCGTTACGGTCGGGAACGTGGGCGACAGCCGGGCCTACCTGTTCCGCGGCGGGCGGTTCTCCCAATTGAGCATCGACGATACCGTAGTGGGCGAGTTATGCGAGCAAGGGCTGCTCGCGCGCGGTGCGGAACGGCGCCACCCCGCCCGCAACCTGCTCACCCGGGCCGCCGGCGCGGGGGAGCACGTGGAGGCGCACGTCCGCGAAGAGGAGTTGCGGAAAAACGACATGCTGCTGCTCTGCACCGACGGGCTGCACGGCGTAGTGGACGAGCCAACCATCGAATCCGTCCTTGCCAGCGGGGACCCGGTGGACCGGTGCGTCCAGGTCCTGATTGAACGGGCTCGCTCCCTCGGCGCGCCGGATAACGTCTCCGGCATCCTGGTGCGGTGTGTCTGAGGAGGTCGCAGCCGGGACCATGCAGCCACACTTCTCCGCCGCAAACCTGCCGGACGCCGACATCCAGAATTTGCGGCGGAAACTGCGCGCCAAGGTGCGGCGCCACCTCGGAGGCTTCTGCCCCGACGTGGAAGACGTGGTCCAGGAAAGCATGGCCCGCTGGATCCGCGCCGAAAAGGAGGGAAGAATCGAGCGGCCTGAGAATCCCGGAGCGTTCCTCAGCGGAATCTGCACCCGGGTGATTTCGGAGTACCGCCGCCGCGTGTGGCGCGACATCCCCTCGGAGGAACTCGATCAGCGTCCGGCTCCCGGCATGTCTCCGGCCGAGGGCGTGGAACTGCGCGACGCCGTTGCGGCCGCCATGTCGCAATTGCTGGACCGCGATTGCCGCGTGCTGACCGGCATCTTCCTCCATGGCAGAACCCCCGAAGAGGTCTGCGCCGAAACCGGCATCTCCGCATCCCACCTGAAGGTCGTGCTTTTTCGCGCGAAAGCCCGCTTCCGCGAAATTTATATCCAGCAGGTGAAACTTCGGGATGTCCCGCGGCACTCAACTCCCGAACGATGAAATTGCACGAAGATCCGCTCGCGCGGGAGTTGCTGATTGCCGCCTATTTGCAGCGGCGCCTGGACGAGGAGGCCGCGGAGGCTTTCGAAAGCCACTACCTCGGCTGCGACCGCTGTTTCGAGGAACTCGAGGCCGCCGAACTGCTGGCCGCCGCCCTGCGCGACCGAAAACTGCGCCGGGATCAGAGCGCGGACGTGCTGCTGCTCCGCTTCGCCGACCCCGCCGAACTCATTTTCGGATCGCGCGAACTCGCCGAGCTCGCAGGCTGCCTCGCCGAACCGCGGGATTCGAAAGTCGTGCTGGACCTCAGCCGCGTCAGCCGCATCGACAGCAGCGGATTGGGGGAGTTGATGCGCCTGCACGCCCACCTCCTCCGCGCCTCCGGCGCCCTCAAACTGGTCAGCCCTAGCGCGCCCGTGGCCAGGTTGTTCCGCGTGACTCACATCGATTCGATCTTGGACACCTACGAAAACGAAAACGCCGCGCTCGACAGCTTCGCGCTACGGTGAGCGCCGGAGCCAGGTGTGGATTTGCACGTCCTGGCGTGCGTCCCGGATTGCGTCCAGACCAACGGGGCGCTAGGATTCATCGGAGAGGAGGGACGGCAAATGCGAGTCTGTGTCAAAGTGTCATTCCCCGTCGATGCGGGCAACCGCGCGATTGCGGATGGCAGCATCGGCAAGACCATTCAGTCGATCCTGGAGGAAATGAAGCCGGAAGCATCGTACTTTGTGGCCGATGGGGGGCAGAGGACTGCGTACATCTTCTGCGATATGCAGGAACCTTCTCAAATCCCTGCATTGGCCGAGCCATGGTTCCTGGCGTTCAACGCCAAAGTAGACATTCAGCCGGCCATGAACGCCGCCGACCTGGCGAAAGCCGCGCCCGCGATGGAGCAGGCCGTCCGGAAATACGCTTCACGCACCATGACTGCGTAGGACCGCGGCCCGACCCCGGCCGACGACCCGAATCGAATGAAGCCTTATCTGGTCACGACCAGCGCGATTTTCGGCTTGGTTACGGGGGCGCACATCTGGCGAATCCTCGCCGAAAATGCGCATCTGGCGGTGGATCCGTGGTTCATTCTCCTCACCCTTGCCTCGGCCGGTCTCTGCCTCTGGGGGTTGCGCTTGTTGGGGCGCTTGCCCAGAGCCTGAAACCTTAAGCCTCAGCGCCATGCTAAAACGAGATTCATGCCGGACGTCATTTCCGAGTACCAGAAGTGGAAACAGCAGGGCGAGAATCTGAAAACGCAGGCCAGGCAGGCCATGGAGTCCCGCTTCCGGGAATTGCTGGCGGAAGCGGTCTCCATCGCCGAAGAGTACCGCGCCGATTTCGGGGCGTCCCTCAAGGCGGCATCGCCGGTGACCGTGTTCCGCTACAGGGTCTCGGGCAAATCGAAGGCGAAGAAAGCCGGCAAACCGCCGGCCGCCAAGACCGCCCCGCGCAGCGAGCCGGAGGCGCCGGAGCCCGATCCGAAGGTTGCTCGGCTTCAGCGCCGGCTGGAATCCGCCAAGAAGAAACTCGAGGACGCGAAAACCGCGGGCAAACCGACCCGCCCCCTGGAAGATCGCGTCTACGAAATCGAAGACGCATTGCGGCTTTCCCGGCAGCAGGCCTAGCGTCGCCTCTCCGCAATAGCTTGATCAAGCCGCTGCCGGCCGCGGTCCAGAGGGCCGCCCCACGCTTAGCATCCGTCAACCAACTTCAAAGACGCCAGTCTAAGGGGATTCCCCGGGTGCTCTGAAGATTCGGCCGTGGTCCAATCGGGTTGGTCTCTATATAGGACCTGACGGAGAGGACAATGCCGACGACAGCAACGAAGCGATCAGCCAATGCGCAACCCCCGGGAACCCCGAAGCGGCCAGCCAGGCTCCCGGCCAAGGGCGCGTCGAAGCCGCGGACCGCGCCGCGCGCCACACAGTCCGCGAAGGGATCCCCGCAAACGGGAAAACCTTCCCTTCGCTTCTACTACTCGAAGGATCTCCGCGCGAAGACGCTTTCGATCCTCCGCGATGTCGAACGCGCGGAAGATAGCACGCGGTACCGCGGCACGCTGGCCGACGTCGTCGTCGAACTTGCCGACAGCGGAATGGACTACTATTTCCTGAGGCCGCTGAAACTCGCCGACGTAGGCTTCATCACCGAGCAATCGGCGAACCTGGGGATGGCCGGAACCACCAGCGTGCTGGGTTCCGTCATTCGCAACATCATAGGCCGGATGGATCAGCCTCAACTGCTGACTATTTGCGGCTATATTCGCGAGCTGATGAAGTGATTTCGAGCAGGCGGGTTTGGGAGCGGTTCGCAGTCATATCAGTCCACAACCCTCCGCGCGTGCCGCGGCGGTAAGCTCGGCGTCAAGGTCGCGAGTGGTATCGCCTCCCGGAGCGCCAGTTCCAGGTACGAAGCATCATGGACGGAGAGAAGATGAGTTCGCGCTAGCCTCAGTACGGCACTCTCGTCCGGCTCTCGATCGACTCGAATCCGCAGCCCTGTAAGATCGCGCAGGAAAACGCCCGTATCCCACTCCGTAATTCGCTTGCCACGTTCGTTCACCACGATAATGTTGCGGATCTCAAACCACCAAAGACTCGGGACAACAGCTTCTTCGGTCTTGATTCGACCAATGCGGCACCGGCTCTGGGGTCTTGCTCCTCCTGAAATACCCAGGACGCTGAGATCGATGTATCGAGCACGAACTCGCGGGATTTTGACCCTGTCTGGAAGTCCTTGCTTGTCGATTTTGCTGGAGGCGCGGGTGAGAATCGAACTCACGAATAAAGGTTTTGCAGACCTTGGCCTTACCACTTGGCTACCGCGCCCGAGTGTGGCTCTAGTTGCAAAATAGCGCGCCGGAGGAGAGAAGTCAAACGGACAAACTCCCTCTCACTGCTGCGCCACACTGAGCACGATGCCGGATCGAGAGCCGGACGCCGTCTGCCTACCAGGAAAATGAGCAGGCGGTTTGACCCCCCTGCCTGAGACTGCATCCGTCTGGTTTCGGTCGCGAAGTTTGAGGCCGGTGTCTGCCCCTTGCACCGGCGGTCCCCCGTCCCGGGGCCCTGCTCGTTCGAAGACATCTCCACCACCGGCGCCGCCGCGGTGACCCTCAAGCACTTCCTGGAAATTCAGCTTGCACGTTTAGCGGTAACCAGTGGAAACTCTCAACCCCTGAACGGACCAGAATATCAGATTTCGGATCAGCTCGGGATTTGCTTCCGTAACCGAATTTTCGCACAAAAAGAGTCTGTGACCTGTTACGCTAGATGATCCGAAGATCGTTCCCCGGCAAATCCCGCAGAGGATCTTTGCGCGGGGATGGGATGAGGTTAGCATGCGAGTCAGACTAGCGTTAGCCATACCGTTGTTTGTGTTTTTCTCCGCCGCCGCGTTCGCCCAGTCCGCGGCCGGAGTAGCGGGAATTTCCGGCGTCGTCCGCGATCCCTCGGGAGCGGTGATACCCAGCGCCAAGGTGGTGATATCGAGCGACTCTCTCGGGACGCTCCGCACCGTGGAAACCAATGATGCCGGCGTGTTCGCAGCTCCGGCGCTGATGCCCGGCCCCGGGTACCGGGTGTCTGTCACGGCTGCCGGCTTTTCGGGATATGAGGCCAAAGAGCTCATCCTGCAGGTGGGCCAGAACATGGACCTGAGGATCGGTCTGACGGTGGCGGCGAGCGCCGTCACGGTCGAGGTCGGCGCGGCTGCGCCGCTGGTTGAAAGCACCAAGACCGACGTCTCGGGCGTGGTGGATTCCCGGTCGATTCAGGACCTCCCCATCAACGGCCGCCGCGTCGATACTTTCGTCCTGCTGAAGGCGGGGGTCAGCAACGACGGCACCTACGGTCTGCTGAGTTTCCGCGGCGTGGCTGGCCAGAACTCCTTCCTGGTGGACGGCGCCGATACCACCGAGCAGTTCTATAACGAGAACGCCGGGCGCACGCGCATCGCGTCGCAAATCGGACAGGACGCGGTGCAGGAATTCCAGGTGGTTTCCTCCAACTACTCGGCCGAATACGGCCGCGCCATGGGCGGAATCGTCAACACCGTTACCAAGAGTGGGACCAACGCCTTACACGGCACGGGATACACCTTCTATCGCAGCACGGGGTTCAACGCGCGCGATCCCTTCGCCAACTTCGTGCCCTCGGAAAAGCGCAGCCAGACCGGCGGTTCGATCGGAGGACCGATCCTCAAGGACAAGCTGTTCTTCTTCTTCAACACCGAGGTCACGCGGCGCAACTTCCCCATCGCCTCCAGCCTGAACACGACCGCTGTGGATCCCACCACGCAGACCTGGAAACTTTGCGGCGTCGGCAGCGGCTCCGGCAGCACCGCCATACCGGCCGCGACTCCCGCGCAATGCGCCGCTATCAACGCGCTCCTGCCGCGATTTTACGGCTCGATTCCGCGCAGGCTCGACCAGGAACTGTATTTCGGCAAGCTGGACTACCACGCGTCCGAGCGCAATTCCTTCAGCGCCAGTTTCAATTTCTTGCACCACAAATCGCCCAATGGCATTCAGACGGCCACGTCGCTCACCACCGGCTCGGCCATCACGGGCAACGGAGACGATGCCGTCACCGTCCGCAACGGCCGGCTGGCCTGGACTGCAGTCCCCAACTCGAGCTTTGTGAACGAGTTCCGCTTCGGCTTCGCGTCCGACCGTCAGGCCGATACTTTCAACGACTCCTTGCTGGGAGGCGGGCTCGGATATCTCCAGGTCGCGGCCAATGGAACGCAACTGGGGCCGGCCAACTACCTTCCCCGCATCGAGCCCAGCGAGCGGCGCTTCCAGTTTCAGGACAACGCCACCTGGGTGAAAGGCGCCCACACCATCAAGTTCGGGGCCGATGTCGCGAACACCGAGGACTACGTCTACTACATCAGCAACCTGTGGGGCAGCTACACGTACCAGACGGTCAACGCCTTCGCCTTGGACTATTCCGGCAATACCACCGGCGCCAAGCACTGGCAGGGCTACTCCCAGACGTTCGGCGACCCGGTTCTGGACACCAGCATCAACGACTTTGGCGTCTATCTCCAGGACCAGTGGCGCGCCACCGACAAGCTGACGGTGAACTACGGCGCGCGCTATGAATACGCCAAGCTGCCGCGGGTGCAACCCGGACTACCCGCTGACGTGCCATGTTTATTCTTCGCCCACGAACCTCCAGCCGCGCCTGGGCGTGGCGTATCGGCTGAACAACAAAACCGTGTTGCAGGCGGGCTACGGAATTTTCTTCGCGCGCTTCCAGGGCGGGACTATCGATAACCTGTTTACCACCGGCAATGGCAAGGTCCAAACCAGCGTTTCGCTCTCCAACACGCAGGCGCCGCAACTGGCCGCCGGTCCGGTGTTCCCGAATAGGCTCGCCGCGATTCCGACCGGAGGCAGCGTGTCTGCCGCCAGCATCCAGATGCTCGCTCCGGACCTGAAGACGCCGTATTCGGAACAGGGAAATATCGCAATTCAGCGGCAGCTCATGACGGATACCGCGCTGACCGTTTCCTACATCTGGAGCCGTGGCGTCCAACTGTATGGCGTCCGCGATCTCAATATGCCCACGGCCACTACGAATTACACGTACACCATTAACGACGCCAGCGGCAGTGCGGTCGGCAGCTACACCACGCCGGTTCTCATCGGCTCCCGTCCGGATACCCGCTACGGAACGGTGGCGTACGCCGAGAACGGGGTCAACAGCTATTACAACGGCCTGGCGATCGAGTTGAACAAGCGCTTCTCCCACGGCTTTCAGGCGTTCGCCGCGTACACCTGGTCGCACGAAATCGACGACGGCCAGAGCTACGGAGAAAGCACCAACAACCTGTGGCTGAACGGCGCTACCTACTGGCTGAACAACGGGGATTACAAAGGCGATAAGGGCAGCGGCACTCTCGACCAGCGGCACCGTTTCACCCTGTCCTGGGTCTGGGCGCCCACGTTTACCACCCGCAGCGGCGCGTTCTTCAAGTACGTGGTGAATAACTGGCAGCTTTCCTCCATCACCACCATGGCCAGCGGCCACCCGTACGGCAGCACGCAAGTCTACCTGAACGACAAGCCCGTCACCGGGATGTTCGGCTACAGCATGAACGGCACGGGCTTCAGCTACCGCGTACCGTGGCTGCCCGTGAACAACTACGTTCTCCCGCCGTCGTACCGGTCCGACGCGCGGCTCAGCAAAGTGCTTCCGTTCGGCGAACGGTATAAGCTCTACCTGAACTTCGAGATGTTCAACATCGCGAATACCTGGTCCGCCACCGGCTTCACCAATAGCCGCATGTACAACGAGACGAAGGGGGTGCTCAACCCGGCCGCCCTCTACATCCCGTCGGCGGACTACGGCTCCCCGGACGGGACGCAGGCGCGCCGCATGCAGATTTCGGCCCGCTTCACGTTCTAATACCGCTGGGGGGCGGGCTTTCCGGTCGGCGTAGCGCACGCCGGAAAGCCCGCCCCACATGAAATAATAAATCGTGGGACCGTCCACGGAAACGTTTCCCGAGCGGCTGGCCGCGGTGCGCGAACGGATCGCCCGCTCCGCTGAACGAGCGCGTCGCAATCCTGCTGCCATTACCCTCCTGGCCGTCACCAAAATCTTCCCCGCCGCGGTGATTCAAGAAGCCTATCGTCTGGGGCTGCGCGAGTTCGGCGAGAACTACGTCCAGGAGTTCGAAACCAAGGCGCCGGAAGTGAAGAATTTGCAGGGCGCCCGTTTCCATCTGATCGGCCATCTGCAATCCAATAAGACGCGCCCGGCGGCGGAGCTTTTCGACGTCATCCAGACCGTGGACTCCGCCAGACTGGCGCGGCGTCTGGATCAATCCGGCAGGCGCCTGGACGTCATGCTGGAAGTGAAGCTATCGCCGGAAGAGGCCAAGAGCGGCGCCGATCCGGCCGCCCTTCCGGAGTTGATCTCCGCCGTGCGCGAATGCGAAAACCTGCGGCTTCTGGGGCTGATGACGATGCCCCCGTGGTCCGACGACTCCGAGGTTTCGCGCCCCTATTTTCGCCGCTTGCGCGAATTGGCCGAACGCCACGGCCTCTCCGGGCTTTCAATGGGAATGTCCCACGACCTGGAGGCCGCCATCGAGGAAGGCGCCACGTGCGTGCGGGTAGGCGCCGCGCTATTCGGCGAAAGGAGACGATAGAATTGGCCACAGATGAACACGGATGAACACGGTTTTAAAACAAAAGGTGTTATCCGTGTTTATCCGTGTTCATCCGTGGCCTAATTGGTTTTGTGCTCTGAAACCTGCCCCGCAACTCCCATGATCGTCGGCTACTATGCCCCCCTCCCTCCCGCCCGCTCCGGCGTAGCGGACTACGCCGCGGCCCTTCTCACTGAGCTCCGCCGCCACGGGCAAGTCGACCTCGCCCCCGCGACCTGCGATGTCGCGCTCTACCACCTCGGCAACAACCCGCTCCACGCCGGCATCTACCGCCGCGCGCTGCAAACCCCGGGCGTGGTCGTGCTGCACGACGCCGTCCTGCACCACTTTCTGCTGGGGCAACTCGACGAGCACGCGTACATCGAAGAGTTCGTCTACAACTACGGCGAGTGGAACCGCGAGATGGCGCGGGAACTCTGGCGGAATCGCGCCTCTTCGGGGATCGACGGCCGAT
>JAIQFU010000315.1 GCA_020073115.1 Terriglobia bacterium | reverse complement strand
TTGCCGGCGGGGCCGTCGCGGGTGGGGCCGTCGCCGGAGGAGCCGTCACCGGCGGGGGCGTGACCGGGCCAGCCGCGGCAGGCGGCCCCGTAGGCGCGGGTACAACCGCGGCAGGCGCGCCGGCGGGCTGCTCCGGCTTGGCCGGAGCGGCGGGGGCCGCCGCCTGTTCCTCGGGTTTCGGAGCCCAGGTCAGCTTGATCGCATTCTGCGTGCCCACGTCGATGGCCCGCAGGTTCTCCGCGCTGAATTCCGGCCGCCGGATCACGTGCGGGACCAGCGCGATCATCAGTTCGCTCCGCTGCCGGCTGGTTTCTTCACCCATGAACAACCGCCGCAACAACGGAATGGAAGACAGCCCCGGGATGCCCGTCGTCGTCTTGGTCTCCTGCAACTGGGTCAATCCGCCCAGCAGGCTGACTTCGCCGTCGCGCAGCCGAACGTCGTGCACGATCTTGCGCTGCCCGATGATGGGCTGGTCGATGCCTCCCAGGTTCACCGAGCCGTTCTGGCTCGATATGTCCATCTCGATGTGGATGGAGACGTCGCCGTTGTCGTGAATGCGCGGCAGCAGATCCACGTTGACCCCCACATCCAGGTACTGGAATTGCGTGTTCACCAGCGGGTTGATTCCCACGCCGCCGATGCCGGGCTGGAAGCTGCCCGTGGCGCTCGGGATGCGATCGCCGATCTTGAGCGTGGCCTTCGCCTGGTCCACCGTGCGGACCTGCGGGTTTTGCAGGATCTTCGAGCGGGCATCGCTCATCACCGCCTGCAGCAGCGCGCTGGGCAGGACCACCGACCAATCCGCGCTCGACAGGTGCCCGATGTTCGCGATCGGGATGGGGGCGGTGGTGGTGGTGTTGGTGGTCGGGGGCGTATAGTTGCCGTATCCGCCGTAGGGGTTGTAGGGGTTGTAAGGATTGGTATTGTTATTGGTATTGTTAGTGGTGTTGTTCGTGGTGTTGTTAGTGGTGTTGGTGCTCGGTTGCACCACCTGCATACTGGTCCTGGGCGTGAAGTTGATGGGAGCGTTGATCCCCGTGGGCGCCAGGGCCGCGGCGAGTTGCTTGCTGTAAATCGAGCTGGTCTCCATCACGATCACGTCCACCACCACCTCCGCGCGCGGGCGGTCCAGGTCGTGGATGATCTTCTCCACCAGCGCCACCTGGTCCGCGTCGCCGCGAACCACGATCGCGTTCTGCCCGTTAAACGGGAACATGCGCTGCACTTCCGTCACCGTGCGCACCGCATTCACCATCTCCTGAAGCTCCTGCGCGGTCTGCACGTTCGAAAGATAGAACACCCGCAGCACCTGGTCGCCGTATTCCAGGCGCTTGTTGCGGTTGTCGTTGGTGATGAAGATGGTGTTGGAGGAGAGCGCCTTCCAGAAAGATTTGGTGATCACCGCCAGATAATCCAGGGCCTCTTCCAGCGTGGAGTTCTGAAACACCACGTTGCGCGGAACCTGGCTGGGCGGCTGATACTCGGGGTCGAACAGGACGTTGATCCCGGCCAGGTTGCCCACCGTCTCGAACAACAGTTTGGCGTTGGCGCTGTTCATCTTCAGATCGATCCGCTTGCCGTCGAGCGGCCGGAGTTCGGGGACGGGGAGAATGCGGTCGAGTTGCTCGTCCTGCTCCTTCTTCATGAGTTGCAGCGGCGTGAGCCCCCGCTCCTCGGGGCTCGATTCCCTGCCGGTCTGAAGGACCCGCTGGCGCTCGCGCTCGATCATGTCCTGGGTGGTCTTGATCTCCTGCACGGCGGCGGCGGAAGCGGGATTGGTGGCGAAGGCCTTCTGGAACTCCAACAACGCCTCGCCCAGCATCCCTTGCGCGCGGATCTTCGCGCCCTTGTCAATGTGGGCCTGGGCCGCCTGGAACCGCGCCTTGGTGGCCGCCATCTGGTACTGGACGTCCGCGGGATCTTCCGAAAGCGCCTTTTCATAGGCTTCCAGGGCGCCATCCCAGTCTTTCTTGGCTTCCAGCGCGCGGCCCTCGGTAAGGGCTTTGTCTCCCTTGCGGCCTTTGGCTTCCAGCGGCGCTATCGGTCCGATCAGCGCGGCGCATAGCAGGACAGCGGTTAACCGATTGAAAAATAACATTCTTATCTGCTTCCTCGGCCTCCGGGCGACCCTGTGCTACGATGAATTGCAATTGCCCGGTCTGGGACCATCTAAAGTCATTGACGACGTTAGGGTTCCAGACGTTGAGATCAAAATTGGCTGACAACAAAGACGCCGCCCTGAAAATACTCAGTGACAACCGCCAGGCGCGCCACAACTACTTCCTCCTGGAGCGCTTCGAAGCGGGTATGGTCCTGACGGGGACGGAGGTGAAGTCCGCCAAAGACGGCAAGGTCCAGTTGAAGGACGCCTATGCCGCCGTGAAGGGCAACGAAGCCTGGCTGATCAACGCGCATATCAGCCAGTACTCCCATGGCAACCGCGAGAACCACCCGCCCGTGCGCGACCGGAAACTGCTGCTGCACCGGCGTGAAATCGACAAACTCCTCGGCAGTACCCGCGAAAAGGGCCTGGCCCTGATCCCCACCCGCATGTACCTCAAAGCCGGCCGCATCAAGTGCGAACTGGCCCTGGCTAAAGGTAAGAAGCTACACGACAAACGCGAAGCCGAGCGCACCCGCACGGCGGAAGCCGAAGCCCGAGCCGAAATGCGCCGCAGAGGTTAGTACCGCCGGTGGTCGGTTCTTGCCACCGGTTGTTTTTCTTGGCAATCCAAAACACCGGTGGCCGAAACCACCACCGGCGGTACGCAACTCTCTTGACTCACGAACGCCTTCGTAGTAATCTCTTCGTAGTTATGCGCCCTAACGCCGATCCGCCTCGCCCCACCGATGCCGAACTGGAGATCCTGACGGTCCTTTGGAGCCGCGGTCCCAGCACCGTGCGCGAGGTGCACGAAGGCATCGCACGCCGCAAGCCGGCCCAGTACACCACCGTGCTGAAACTGCTCCAGATTATGGCCGAGAAGGGACTGGTCCAGCGCGACGAGCGCCAGCGCGCCCACGTTTACAGGGCCAGCCGCCCGCGCGAATGGACACAGCAGCAACTTGCCGGCGACCTCTTGCGGCGGGCCTTCGGCGGTTCGGCCGCGGGGCTCGTCCTCGGCGCCCTTTCCGCCCGCCCCGCCTCGCCGGAGGAATTGGCGGAGATCCGCCGCATGCTCGACGAATACGAAAAAGGAGGCGAAAAATGTTAGCCGGCCTGCTCCAGACTCCCGCCGCCCGCGCGGTCCAATGGGCCCTGATCCATTTTCTGTGGGAAGGGGCGGCCCTCGCCGCCCTGCTCGCCGCCGCGCTGTTCCTTTTCCGCCCGCTCTCCGCCCGGTTGCGCTACGGCCTGGCGTGTGCGGCGCTGGTTGCGGCCGTGCTGGCGTTCGGCGTCACCCTGGCGGTCCTGTGGCCTGGCGTTCATTCGGACCCCGGGGTGGTGATCCGGAACGCCGTCCCGCAGTTCGCCTACCGGTCCGCCGCTCCTGCCGCCAACCCGAGGCCCGGCGCGCCCGCCGACAGCCTGCCGTGGATCGTGCCGGTATGGATAGCAGGCGTCCTGGTCTTCTACGGGCGTACCGCGGGCTTCTGGCTGGCGGCCCGGCGCCTGCGGCGTAAGGGCGTCATCCTCGCTCCCGCCGAATGGCAGGACCGGCTGCGCGCCCTGGCCGCCCGGCTGCGGCTCACGCGCCCCGTGGTTCTGCTGGAATCCAGCCTCGCCGGAACCCCGGCCGTAGTGGGCTATCTGCGCCCGGCGGTTCTCGTGCCCGCCGGCCTCCTCCTGGGGCTCCCGCCGGACCAACTGGAAGCCCTCCTGCTCCACGAACTGGCCCACATTCGCCGGCACGATTACGCCGTGAACGTGCTCCAAAGCCTCGTCGAAGGCCTGCTCTTCTATCACCCGGCAGTGTGGTGGATTTCCGCCATGGTGCGGGACGAGCGGGAAAGCTGCTGTGATGACGCCGTGGTGGCCGCGGTCGGGAACCCGCGCGGCTACGCAGCGGCCTTGGCCGCCCTGGAAGAGATGCGGTCCGCACCCTACCCGGCGCTGGCCGCGAGAGGAGGAAATCTGATGCGCCGTATTCGCCGTCTGCTCGAACCCGAAGGGCCGCGCTACTCCATCGCCGGCCCCGTGATTGGCGCAGCTCTGCTGCTCACATCGATCGCGGTCGGCCTGCTGGCCTGGCAGCCGCCGGCGGCCGCGGCCCCGCCCGGCCCCACCGAGACGGCCACCGACGCGCCCCAATCCACGGCGGACGATCTCCGGGCCATCAAACAAGCGCTCGCCCAGCTTCAGGCGGAACTCGACCAGTCCCGCGCGGATAGGCAGGCCCGGCTCTCGGCAGATGCGACGCTGGAAACGCTGCTCCCGCAACTGGCTCAGCTCGACGGGGGTATGGCCCGCGCGCAGCAGACCCTGGCCCTTCTCGAGGCCACTCTAAAGGAAAAGAACCAAAGACTGGTCGATCTGGATGCCCGGATCGCCCAGATCGAGGCTACCTTGGCTGCGGCCCGTCAAGAATACGACAACAACCATCCGGCCGTCCGGGCACTCCAGTCGGAGATCGAAGCGCTGAAAAAGAAAAGGGCCGATGTCCAGGGGCAAGGATCCAGCCAGGTTGACGCCGAAAGCGAGCAGATCAGAACCCAAATAGCCGCCGCTGCCGTCAATATCCAGGCCATCGCCCAGCAAAGACACGCCCTCGAATCGCGCATCGCGTCCCTCAAGCAGAAAGCCGAGACGCAGCGCCCAGCGGACCAGAGATATCAGGAACTACTGCGCGCCACGGAGGCCGCCAAGCTGAACCTTGCGGAAAGGGAACGCACCCTGCTGGCCCAATCGCGCGCCGCCGCCCAGGAAAGCCGCCTTATGGAGGAACTCCAAAAACCTTATGCCAAATGGCTTGAAGAGGACGTGGTCTATATCATCACGCCGCAGGAACGGGCCGAATACCAGGCGCTCCAGACGGACGCCCAGCGCGAACAGTTCATCGAGCAGTTCTGGGGGAAACGCGATCCCACGCCGGGCACGCTCGAGAACGAGTTTAAGGAAGAGCACTACCGCCGTATCGCCTTCGCCAATGGACATTTCGCCGAAGCGGTTCCCGGCTGGAAGACGCACCGCGGCATGTACTACGTCAAGTTCGGACCTCCGGACCAGATCGACGACCATCGCAGCTCGCGCCCCGCATTCCAGGCATGGACGTACAACTACCTCCAGCCGGCGCCGGGCGTTCAGGGCAGCCCGGCAACCGTGGTTTTCACCGACGTGGACGGGACCGGCCAATTCACGTTGCCCCGGCACAATGCGGCGAACGTGTTCATCATGGGCACGCCGCCGCGCCCGCCGCGCGTCGAAATCCTGAATCAGACCGCACAGGTGACATTCAACGTTCCGCCCTTCGGCGGCCCCACGGTGGTCTATGCCCGGGTCAGCGGCAAGGCAGGGGAAACCGTAGCATCGTCGCAGGAAGAAGCCACGCCGCCGTACTACACCAAGTCGTTCAGTCTGAACCCTGGCGTCTACCACATCCAGATCTTCGTGCAGCGGCCCGGTGAAAGCGCCATCGCGCTCTTCCCCAGGGGCGAACAGTTCGAGTTCCGGTAGGGCGGCGCTATCATCGAAGCGGGATGGCCCAGGCCCGCTTCCGCTTCTACGCCGAACTGAACGACTTCCTTCCGCCGGAGCGCCGTTTTGTGGAGTTCCCGTACGAGTTCCTGGACATCGCCACCGTGAAGGACCGTATCGAATCGTTCGGCGTGCCCCATACCGAGGTCGATCTCATCCTGGTGAACGGCGATCCGGTCGATTTCTCGTACCGCGTGCGCGGCGGCGACCGGGTCAGCGTCTACCCGGTATTCGAGTCGTTCGATATCGCCCCACTGGCGCGGCTGCGGCCCGAGCCTCTGCGCGACCCGCGTTTCGTCCTCGACACGCACCTCGGGAAACTGGCGGCCTACCTGCGTATGATGGGGTTCGACGCGCTGTACCGGAGTTGCTTCGAAGATGAAGAACTGGCCCGGATCTCGCGCGAGGAACGCCGCATCCTGCTGACGCGGGACGTGGGCCTGCTCAAGCGCGGATCGGTGACGCACGGCTACTTCGTACGGGAAACCGATTCGCGCCGCCAACTGGCGGAAGTGGTCCGCCGGTTCGACCTGGCGCGCCTGGCCACGCCCTTCACGCGCTGCATGCGGTGCAATGCGCTGTTGGAAGATGCGCCCAAACCGGAGATTCTCCATTTGCTGCCCCTGCACGCCGCCGCGGCGTACGAGCAATTCCGAATGTGCCCGCAATGCCGCCGGGTCTACTGGCAAGGCAGCCATTACGACCGGATGCGGAAGCTGATCGAAGCGCTGTAGGGCCGCTATACTAAGAATTCAGGTGACAACCGTAAGGCGGCCCGCGTTTCTTCTCGCGTTTGTGGTGTGCCTTCTTTACGCCCCC
>JAIQFU010000314.1 GCA_020073115.1 Terriglobia bacterium | reverse complement strand
CGATGTTCAAGAGGAGCTTCGTAAACGTGGCGCACCATTGCGTCTCCGAAGACTTCTGCATGACCGTGCTGGCGCTGCGTATGGCGGCCGCGAGCAACGGCGTGAGCCGGCTCCACGGCGCGGTGTCCCGCGAGATGTGGAAGCGGATCTGGCCGGGCGTCCCGCTGGACGAAGTGCCCATCGGGCACGTCACCAACGGGGTTCACTTCCGGTCCTGGATCTCGCACGAGATGAACCAGCTCTACGACCGCTACCTGGGGCCGAAGTGGCGCGAGGAGCACGTGGAGCCGGCCCTGTGGCGGCGCGCCGAAGGCATTCCGGCGGAGGAACTCTGGCGCACCCACGAACGCCGCCGGGAGCGCCTGGTGGCCTTCGCGCGGCGGCGGCTGCGGTTGCAGCTCGAGCGCCGCGGCGGCCCCCGCTCCGCCATTGACGCCGCCGACGAGGTGCTCGACCCCGACGCGCTCACCATTGGCTTCGCCCGCCGTTTCGCCACGTATAAACGCGCCACCCTGCTGCTGCGCGATCCCGCCCGGTTGGAGCGCATCCTGAACAACCCGGAGCGGCCCGTCCAGATCGTCTTCGCGGGGAAGGCGCACCCCCGCGACGACGAGGGCAAGGCTTTTATCCAGCAGGTCGTCAAGCTGGGGCAGCGGAAGGAATTCCGCCGCCGGGTGGTCTTCCTGGAAGACTACGATATGGCCGTGGCGCGCTACCTGGTCCAGGGTTCCGATATCTGGCTGAATACCCCCCGCCGCCCGCTCGAGGCCAGCGGCACCAGCGGGATGAAGGCGCTCGCCAACGGCGCGCTCAACCTCAGCACGCTGGATGGCTGGTGGGACGAGGCCTGGAGGGCCGCCACCGCCGAGGGCGGCTTCGCCGGCTGGGCGATCGGCCGCGGCGAGGCTTACGACGACGCCGGTTACCAGGACCAGATCGAATCCGCGACCCTATACGATCTGCTGGAATCGGAAATCGCTCCGGCCTTCTACGAGCGAAGCGCGGACGGGTTGCCGCGGCGCTGGATCGGATACATGAAATCGTCCATCATCACCCTGTGCCCGGTCTACAATACGCACCGCATGGTGAGGCAGTACGCGGCCGATTTTTACGCCACCATCCATGAGCGGTACCAGAGGCTGCTGTCCGATGGCGCCGTCCGCGCGCGGGAACTCGCCCGCTGGCGCGCCTTTGTCGAGGGCGGCTGGGAGAAGGTGAGGGTGGAGGCGGTGGACGCCGTTCCCGGGCCGGGGCTCAGGGTGGGCAGCAAGATCACGGTCCGCGCGCGCATCCGGCTGGGGGCGATTCGCCCGGAAGATGTAGCCGTGGAGCTCTACCTCGGACGCCTCGATGCCGAGGGTGAGATCGTGGACGCCGTGCCGGTAGCCATGCAGCCCGCCGGCCAGGAGGGGGCCGGCGTCTTCGCCTTCGAGGCCGTGGATGCGCCCTGCCGCGGCAGCGGGACGCACGGGTACACGGTTCGCATCCTTCCGTATCACATCGATGAGGCGCGGCCCCTGCTCCCCGGATTGATCCGCTGGGCCGGCGACCCCCTCGCCGCCGGAGCGAAGTAGTATTGCTGTACCTGCCGGTGGTCGGTTTTCGCCACCGGTTGTTTTAGGTCGGCGGCCAAGACAACCGGTGGCGAAAACCGACCACCGGCGGTACTCCTCAAATCTCGTCTTCGTACTGTTCGAAGGCCACCCGCACCAACTGCCCGCGCGTGCGGACGCCAGTCTTCTGGAACAGGCTCTGCAAAATGGCTTTGACGTAGCTCTCCGAAATCTGGAGCTTCCACGCGATCTCTTTGTTGGAGAGCCCCTCCAGGACGAATCGCAGGACCCTCCGCTGCCGCTCGTTGAAGACCGGCGGCGCGGCGCGCCCGCTCTTCGCCGCCTCCTCTCCGATGAAGCTGAAGGCGGGGTCCAGGCGGGTTTCACCCGCGGCCACCGCGCGAATGCTTTCGATCAGTTCGTCCAAAGGCGATTGCTTCAGGAAAATGCCGGCCGCGCCCTGCCGCATGAGCCGGCGGGCTTCCGTATCGCTCACCCAGGCGGTCACGATCAGCGCGTGGCCTTCGAAACCGGCTTCGCGCGCCGCCGGCAGGAACTGCGAGGCGCGCTCGTTGCCCAGGTCGTGGTCCAGCAGCACGACGTCGAAGCGGTCCCGCGCCAGGCGCTGAAAGGCCTCCCGCAGGCTGGCGCAGTGCTCGATGCGAAAATCGTCCTGCGCCGCCAGCACGCGGGCCACGCTCTCGCGAAACAGGGCGTGATCGTCCACCAGCAGCACGCGAATGGGCTGGGCGGCGCCGGTCATGGTTTCTGTCCCTCGTCCTCGGCCGGCCAGAGTTCCACGGCGAAGCAACTCCCCGCGGGCTGCGGTTCGTGGCGCAGGCTTCCCCCGTGGGAGCGCAGGATGGCGCGTGAGATGTACAGCCCCAGACCCGTGGAATGCGAGCCCGGCTGAAACGGTTTGAACAACTCTTCGGGGTGCGCGACGCCCGGTCCGGTGTCGCGGAACCGGACCACCACCAGGTCGTTCTCCACGGTGGCGGAAACGCGCAACTCGCGCCGGGAGGAGTTCTCCATGGCGCGCTCGCTGTTTCTCGCGAGATTCACGAACACCTGCAACAAGCTCTGGTGATCGCCCTGCACCAGCGGCAAGGGCCCCGGCGCCTCCCAGGATACGGCGATGCCGGATTCCCGCAGGGAAGGCTCGATCACGATCCGGGCCTCGTCCAGAACGGCTCCCAGGTTCGCCACCGCGCGCCCCGGGTGGGAGGCGGCCCGCAGCCCCGAGGAAGCTATTTTCTCCAGCCCCAGGACCAGCGAGCCCAACGCCTGGTATTGCTCGCTCCCGGTCACGCCGGCGATGTTGGCCAGGGCGGCGTATGCCGAAGATGCGGCCGATGCCAGGTTGCGGATTTCGTGCGACATGGCTCCAATCACCACGCGCGAGGTGGCCATCATGGAATCCACTCCCGAGGCCTCCCGGTCGCGCAGGTGCTCGGAAGAATCCCATACCACGGCGGCTATTCCCGGCCCATCCGAGCTCCGGTACGTGGACAGCCAGACGTGCGCCAGGAAGACCTCGCCGTTCCGGCGCTGCCCCTTACACTCCACGCTGGTCCGGATGTTACCGCCGGAATGGTGGCTGTTCAGGATCCGTTTCAGGATCGGCAGATATGGCGTTACCGCCTCGCCCGCCAGGGGCTCGCTCTCGAATCCCAGAAGTTGGCGGGCGGAGTCGTTGTAAAGCACCACCTGTCCAGCCGAGTCCAGGGTGAGAATGGCCAGCGGGCTGGTCTCCACCAGAATCCGCACCTGCAGTTCCGCCTCCTGCCGGCGCCGGATCTGCTCTTCGACTTGCTTCAGGTGCGCGCTCAGCAGCCTGCGCCGCTGGTTCAACTCCGCGGCGAAAAAGCCGGTCATGGCGAATCCGGCCACCGCCACCGCCAGCCTGCCATAGGAGCCCGATACCCAGTTCGCCGGGTCAAACGCTCTCCACAGCGCCGCGCCGGTGATTTCGGTCGCCCCTTGCAGCGGGTCGAACACCTCGCGCAGGTAGCCGCAGATCGCAGCCATTGCCAGGATCTGCAGCCCGCTCAGCGCCGCGGCCGAGAGCAGGAGGGGAAAAACGTAGAGAATTCCCAGGGATACGTCCGGCGAAATCCAGTCGATCCAGGCTACCGCGGCGATCATCAGCGCGGCCACTCCGCACACCCAAACCCGGTGCGATTCGGCGTATGCCAGGAGAGTATCGAGCCTGGATGTCATCTTCCGATTCGACTGTATCACGGGACGCCGGACCGGGCCTGCCCGGCCCCAACATCGGCCGCGTTTGCAGCGGCGAGGCAGGCCTCGCCCGCGGCGCTTCCAGCCTATACCCCACCTCTGATTGGTGGTGCTGGGTGTAAACGGACATGGAGCTATAATTACCGTGAAAGGGTGATCCATGAAAATTCGTCCGGAAGATGCCCTCGAATACCATTCTTCGGCGCCGGCCGGGAAGGTGTCCGTCGTCCCCACCAAGCCGTGCCGCACACAACGCGATTTGAGCCTTGCCTACACGCCCGGCGTGGCCGTGCCATGCCTGGAGATTGAGCGCGATCCCGGTCTCGCCTACCAGTACACCGCCAAGGCCAATCTCGTGGGCGTGGTGAGCAACGGCACCGCGGTGCTGGGCCTGGGCAACATCGGCGCTCTCGCCGGCAAGCCGGTAATGGAAGGCAAGGGCGTCCTGTTCAAGCGGTTCGCCGATATCGATGTTTTCGATATCGAGCTGAATACGGAGGACCCGGACGAGATCATTCGCACCTGCCAGATCCTCGAACCTACCTTCGGCGGGATCAACCTGGAGGACATCAAGGCCCCGGAGTGTTTCTACATCGAGGAAGAGCTCAAGAAGACCATGAAGATTCCGGTCTTCCACGACGATCAGCACGGCACCGCGATCATCTCCGGCGCGGGGCTGCTCAACGCCGCCGAGGTCGTCGGCAAGAAGCTGGAAGAGATCAAAGTGGTGTTCAACGGCGCTGGAGCCAGCGCTATTTCCTGCGCCGCGCACTACGTGCGGCTGGGCGTGCGCCGGGAAAACATCGTGATGTGCGACACCAAGGGCGTGATTTACGAGGGCCGCAAGGAGGGGATGAATCCCTATAAGGCGCGGTTCGCGGCCCGCACCGAAGCGCGCACCCTGGCCGAAGCCCTGGTGGGAGCGGACGTGTTCTTCGGGCTCTCTACCGCGAACGTCGTCACGCCCGAAATGGTGAAGGCCATGGCGCCGGACCCGGTCATTTTCGCGCTGGCCAACCCCGATCCCGAAATCGCCTACGAGGTCGCGGTCGCCGCCCGCCCGGACGCCATTGTGGCCAGCGGCCGCTCGGACTACCCCAACCAGGTGAATAACGTCCTCGGTTTTCCCTTCATCTTCCGGGGCGCCCTCGACGTACGCGCCACCACCATCAACGACGAGATGAAACTGGCCGCCACCCGCGCCCTGGCCGACCTGGCCAAGGAGGACGTGCCCGATTCCGTGCTTCGCGCCTACGGAGTGGACCGCATGGAGTTCGGCCGCGAGTACATCATCCCCAAACCGTTCGACCCGCGCGTGCTCATCTGGGAAGCGTCCGCGGTGGCGCAGGCCGCCATGGAAACGGGGGTGGCGCAGCAGCCGGTCGATCTCGTTCAGTACCGGGAAGAGCTGGAAAAACGGCTCGGCAAGGCCCACTACCTGATGCGGGCCATGATCCACAAGGCGCAGAAAGCCCCCAAGCGCGTCGTCTTCACCGAGGGCGAAGAGGCCAAGATT
The DNA here is from genome assembly GCA_020073115.1 of Terriglobia bacterium. Classification (GTDB taxonomy): domain Bacteria; phylum Acidobacteriota; class Terriglobia; order Bryobacterales; family Bryobacteraceae; genus BOG-224. Next base: position 8,876 of record JAIQFU010000314.1, on the reverse strand, counting down.
CTGCGCGCCTGCCAGATCCTCCTGGACGAGAAGATCGCCTTTCCGATTCTCCTCGGAAATGAGGAGAAGATCCGCGCCAAAATCACCGAACTGCGCCTGAACCTGGCGGGCGTGGTGGTGGTGGATCCACTCAAGGATCCGCGCCTGGCCGAGTACGCCGAGGACTTCTACCAGCTCCGCCAGCGCAAGGGCATCACCCGCACCGAAGCCGAGCAGCTCATTCTCAATCACACCACCTTCGGGAGCATGATGCTGCGGAGGGGCGACGCCGACGCGCTGATCGGCGGGCTCACCACCCACTATCCGGACACCATCCGGCCGGCGCTGCAAGTGATTCCGGTCCGGCCGGAGCTGCGGCGCGTCGCCGGCGTCTACATCCTGATTACGCCCAAGGGCAACACCTACTTCCTGGCGGACGCCACGGTGAACATCGAGCCCAGCGCGGAAGATCTGGCGGAGATCGCGATCATGTCCGCCGAGAAAGCGCGCCGGTTCAACGTGGAGCCGCGGGTGGCCATGCTTTCCTTCTCGAATTTTGGCAGCACCCGGCACCCTCTGTCCGATAAGGTCCGGCGCGCCGTGGAACTGATCCGGCTCCGCGCCCCCGGCCTCATCGTGGATGGCGAGATGCAGGCCGATACCGCCGTCACGCCGCAGATCATCGATGAGACCTACCCGTTCAGCGCCCTGAAAGGCGGCGCGAACGTGCTGATCTTCCCCAACCTGGAAGCGGGGAACATCGCGTACAAGCTGCTGCACCGCATCGGCGGCTGCGACCTCATCGGCCCGCTCCTCACCGGACTGACCAAACCCATCCACGTCCTCCAGCGCGGCAGCGAAGTGAACGACATCGTGCACGTGGCCGCCGTGGCCGTGGTGGACGCGCAGGAAGTGGGAAAACCCTACCGCACGCTGGCGGCGGCGAACTCGTAGAACCTCGGGCAGGTCCCTGACCTGCCCGCGCTTTCCGGTAACTTTCCGGAAGCGCTACTTGAAGACCGCGAGTGAAGAGAGGCTGATCGAGGGGACAGCTAATCCGTTGCATCTGAGGGCCTTGATGGGTTATCAATGTCGGTATGCCACTATGTGGACATCCCGGATGAAGCCTCGGTGGCCAGAAACGGTGCCGGGCGGGTCGTATTGCGGTTCCAAAGTTACATGCACGGCAATTTGGTGGACACCCAGGAACTTGGTCTGCACAATACTGACGCAGTAAGCAGGCTGGAGGACGCCTGTGCTGATTCGAGGGGAAGGTACCTACTGTTCGGTGGAGGCCGGACCGGCGCAACAGACGTTGTTATCGCAGCTTCGAGGCCCAGGTGGTCGATGGTCGACGAGTTCCTGACGTACGACCCTGTTCGTTCTCCTGACGGACGATGGATTGTTTACAGGAAGTTCTACCCCGCTACCGCTGCCAGGAATGTCTCGGAAGAGTACCGCATTTATGATCTCTCGAAAAGTCGAGACAAAAACCGCAGTCACGATGCCGAAGGCAACGTCGTAGCTGGGTCCTTGATATATCCCTTTGATCAGCGCCCTCAGAGTGCGCCCTCCGAGAACGCGAGGGCCGCTAAGGGGGCCGAACGCGAGAAGGAGACGGAGTTCCTGTCCCAGGCCCAGCAGCACAGATTCGGTTCGTATTCCTTCTACTGGTCCGACGATAGCCGGTCCCTGGTGTTCGCCGACAGCCAGTTCACCAAGCCGGTCATCGTTCTCCTAACCCTCAACGGCGAGATATTGAGGACATACACTCGAACCATGTCGGAGGCTGACATAGCTTGCCAAGGGCCGCGGTTTCTGCGAGCCGCGAGAGTCGATGAGCGACTGGTAACGGTTGCGGTCTGCTCGCGTATTCGTGACCTTCGCCGCAACGAGTTCGTATCGGTGGAACCAGCAAAAGCACAAAAACCCCAGACCAGAGCGAAGTGATCACCTCGCTCTCCTGGGATTCCTATTGGTATACGGGGTTATCACAACGAACGGATTCACGCCCGTCGCGCCTCGCGGCGGAGACCTTCATGCACCAACATCTTGAGCAGGGTCTGGTAGCCGATGCCCTTGCGCGTCGCCAGTTCACGCGCCTTCGTTACGTCGGGTTCAGGCAACCGCAATGCGATCTGAACGCTGGCGGTCCGGTTCAACTGGCCGACAAGACGCGATCCCTTCGGTGCGCTTCCCGTTTTCGGGGGTCCCGCCGACTTCTGCTTCAGAAACTCGCGACCTTGGCGGCTGGCCCACCAGGTTGCTTCTTCCTCTTCATTGGCAAACGCGGGCACATGAGTCGATTTCTTTTTCATGGCTTACTCCCCTCGCAACCGCCGGGCGAGGTAATCTCTCTTCTGCCCGGCGTCCAAATCGTACGCGGTGACGACCCGGATTCGGTCGCCGCGCTCAGTCAGGACTACTGCCAGCAGGCGCTCTGAATCCGTCTCGCAGTAGTATACATAGCGCGGTTCTCCTCGCACATCCTGCTCATAAACCAGGATCGGGTTGTTTGAGAGGCCCTGTTCCACCTCTTTGGGTTTGATCCGATGCGCCCGGATCTTGCGCAAATTATTCTCGTCCCAGTCGAACACCGCACTTTCATTGTATATGCAAAGCATGACACTGGGACGATTGGGCTTGGTAAACGGGGTTTGCGGAAAAGTGGATTGCACCGGTCCACATTGGCACGGTCGATTCGCATGAAACGCTACTTCAAGGCCATGGACCGGATTACTGCCATAGAATCAACCGCCAAGATGCGAAACCGGCCGTATCGCCGCATCGATGAGCATTTCTACGCGAAGCTCTTAAAGCACCGCGTACGGGTCCGGCGACTGAAGAAGCAAGTCCTTCAGTACCCTATTGCGTCGCCAGGACAGGCGCCGGCGGTAAGCCCACATCGTCCGATGCCCCCCGGATGTACCTAGCCCTACCTTCGCATTCCTAAACGACTAAAGAGCATCGTGGAAGGCTCCAGTGCCGTAGAACATGCTGCAAGGCTTTCTTTGTAGGTAGAATTGTGCTACATGAAAGATATGCATGTGTTCGAACGCGAGGTGAATGGCCGCCGCTACCGTGTTGCGGCCCAGTCGATCTGGGACCCGGTGCGAGGCCGTTCCGTGGCGCGCCAAGCTGTTCTTGGCCCGGCGACAGCCCCTCCCGTGGCGGATCTGAGTGCCACCCGAACGGTCGGCACCCAGGCGATTGGGGATGTCGGCGCCTTGATCTGGGTTGCCGAGCAACTCGATCTGATTGGCCATATCGACCGGGCGTGCGGCTACCTGGGTGCAAAAGGCGGCCCGTCAATCGGTGAGTTGGCCGTGGCGGTAGCCATCCAGCGAGCCTGCTCGCCCGGACCCAAGCGGGACTTGGCGGAGTTTCTGGATGGGGCCGTGCCGCGCTTGTCGTGTCTGCCTTCTTCGGCATTCAGTGGCCAGGCCTATCATCGGGTGGCTCAGCAGGTCACGGATGAGCAACTGGAGCAAGCGCAAATCGTCATTGCGAAAGCGGCTGTTGCTCGGTTCGAGCTTTCGGCCGACGTGCTGGCGTTTGACACCACGAATTTCGAGTTGACTCGTCGGGGGCATGCCAAAAGCAAACGAAGTGATCTGCGTGTGGTGGGGCTGGGAGTGCTGGTCAGCGAGACCGGCCACGTACCATTGCTCTATCGGACCTATGCGGGGAACAGTTCCGATCAGGCGGTGTTGACCGCGTGCCTGGATGGGTTGAGAGCGCTGCACCAGTCGCTGGACGATGGGGAGTGCCGCGAAAGGGCGCAGCGGACACTGGTACGGGATGGAGGTTTTTGGAGTCCTCAACTGGAACTGGATCTGGACACGGTCGGCTACTACAGCCTGATCTCGTTGCCGCTTGGACATGCGGCGGCGGAACAGGCGTTGCAGATGGCGGCCAAGCGAGGCGCGATGAAGCCCCTGCCTGGCAAGTTGGCCCAGGTACGCGCAGCACGGGTGCTAACGAAGGTGGGCAATCTGGACCGCACGCTGGTGGTGGTCGAGAGCCAGGAACTGCTGGAGGGGCAGAAACGCGGCATTGCGGTGGCGTTGCGCAAAGCCAAAGCTGAGTTAAGTAAGCTGGATCGACTGGTAAGAGCGAAACGGATCTCGCGTAGCAGCCTGGAGCAACGCATCAGGAAGACGCTGGGCCGGGAGTATTTGTCGAGATTCGTGGTAACCGAGAGCGGGGGCGACGATCAGCAGCCGACCTTGCGCTGGCATGTCGATGCCGCAATGCGCCGCCAACTGGAGAAGACCCGGCTGGGGCGGCGGGTGCTGTGCACGGATCATCACCTGTGGAGCACAGGCCGGATCGTGCAGGCGTTCCGCGGTCAGTGGAACGTCGAAGAACTGTTCCGCCGAGCGAAAAAGGGAGGGGTAGTGCCCTGGGGACCGTCGCACCAGTGGGCCGATGGATTCATACGGCTACACACGTTTGCCACGGTATTGGGACTGATGCTGGTGAGTCTGGCGAAGATCGCGCTCGGAACAGGCCAATCCACACTTGCGCTGATGGGGGATCTGGCCGAGATCCGCGCCACACTGGTGCGGACGACGACAGGCGGGCCGGGACGTCGTGCGACGGTGATGATCGCGCCGGAGCTGAGCATCTCACAGCGCCGAGCTGTTCAGGCATTCGACCTGGAGCGTTGGCTGCCGTCACTTCTTTCATGTATGACAACGCGGCCCGTTCAAGCATGATAGACGCCCTCAACAAACTGCTCCACATACGTTTGACGCGAAAGTAGGGCTAGCGGTAGGGGCGCTGTGCTAATGTAGGCACCGATGCTGAACTTCGCGAAGGACATCGGATTACTCGCCGCGCTTATCGCGATCACATCGCTCATCGCTGCGCTTCCAGTTGGCTTCCTTGGAAAGATCCATCGCTGGCCGGTTGGTAGGTGCAGGAACCGGACGGTTGTGTGCCTTGTCGTCGTTTGCCTATTCTGGTGGTGCTGGACGCACTGGGTGCATCGGATGACGACCCCGGTCGAGTGGCTCGGACATGATATCGGCGCCGTGGCTCAGGGTTTTGGGTTCTTTGCGTGGATTCTGCTGAGCCGTCAGCTGGCCATTCAAATCGCAACGAAGATCGCAATTCCAACAACGGCGCGACCCGTTGATCGGCGAAACGGGGCCAACGTCGAACGAAGGGTTTTCTATGGTAAGCCTACATCATTCCCGATCCGCGACTGCACGCATCGTCCCTGCCCGAGTTCCGGATGGCGCGCCCGCCCGTAGCCCGGTTTGATAAGTCATAGGATGCGGATGGTGATCGGATGTACCGGCAACAGCGTGCGAAGGACAAACGCGATGCTCTGCGGCCAGCAGTGCAGGATAGCCGGCGCGAGAACCCCGCCGGTCCGCTCCCTGAGATACGCGAGCGGCAAGGCAAGGCAGAACATCGCTGGGCCGGCCCACCAATTGGGGCGCCAGTAGCCGGCGAAGAGCGCGGGTTCGTTGATTACATGCGAAAGGCCGAAGAGCACGCATGCGATTATGCCACCCCAGCCCCACTTGGCGCCAAAGAAACTAAATGGGCGTCCGAACGCGTGGTTCAGCCGGGATTGTATTATGCCGCGAAAGAGGACCTCCTCGGCGGGACCCACGAATATCATGTAGAAGATGACGCCGCCTGCCGCGCGCGGGATGCCGTCGCCTGCAAGCGCCAGGAAAAGGCACGGAACCGCCGCAGCGCTCGGCAGCGCCTTCTTCCGCAATAGAAATCCGAACAGAAATAGCGCGCCTATCCCGAGCGCCATCACGTACAGGACGTTCCCAAGCTGGCTAGCCGAGTTGACGGAGTTGAGAAGCGCAAACGCGGCGAAGGGCGCGCCGCACCTAGCTGTAGCCCGCAGTTGATCACCGATTCCTGCCGCGGTGAGGCCGTAGTCGGCGAACTTCCGGCGCGTCAGAAACACCCAAACCAACGGAACAATCAGCGTGGTCGCGTTCTCCGCGAAGGGCCACATCGTGACCCTTCGCTGCCACTCGGCAAGAGGCGTAATGTGAATTGCGCCTGCCGCAGCCACGGCGGACCCGAAGACAAAGAGCGCGTCCATGACGGCTCGCGGCCGATCATCCGAACCTTGCTTCTCCACTTGCTCAGGTTTCAGTCTAGACCATCGGAAGGTTCCACCATCTTTGAGGCATTCGGGGGCGCTTTCGCGCAGAGCGGCAGCGCCGCCCGGCTGCTTGAATGTGTAAGGACACGTTTGCTGCTGGCCGCGTGCATCTTGGCCTGCGCAGCCGCGGTCCACAAACTGCAAGCCTCACCCGGCTTCGCCCCGGAGTTTCCATAACTGTGCGCGTCCGAACACGGGCCCACCGCATTACGGAGAGATCGGCACTCGCTCACCCTCACTCCGGATTGACGCGCTGCCCTCGGGCGACGCACAATCGAGACACTTCAGGGGGATGGCATGGAAATCAAAAGGTGTTTTGCTTTCTGGCCATGCTCGCGCCAGTGTGGGCCACGTCCATCGATTCGGGTAACATCGTCGCCTTTCCGCCCAACCATCCGAGAGGGTGGGACGTGAACGTCGCTTCGAGCGCGGGCGGCTACGCCGTGAGCTTGAACCTGCAGGACGAATTTTCGGAGCTGATGTCTTTCTCATGCGGCCAATGCGGACATTTTTCGGCGGGGACGATCGTCCAGGCTATCGGATTCCCGCCGGACGAAACCATCGGCACGGGGTCGGCGACACTGAACGGCGTGACCTACCCTTCGCTGGTATTCGCCACGGCATCCGGTGCGATTCAAACGGTGTTTTATCTCAGAAGCGATCCGTTTACGATCACGGGCCGGGGAGTCTACACGGTCCCGTTTACGATGACCGGATTTATGGAGGCTGCGATTCCGCCGTTTAATCCGGTAGGGCCTCCCGGGTCGGTGAATACTATCATCAATGATGAGGTGACCACATTTTTCATGATGGGCGGCGGGGGTACTCCCGATTTCTTCGCGGGGTACACGATGGATTGGACCTTCTCGACGCCGGAGCCGGGGACGCTATCGTTGGCTGGAGGCGCGCTGGCGACAATGTTCCTTGGCTTTAAGAAAGCGTGCTTGAATCATTCCCTCCGTACGGAAATCGCTTTCGGCGGCACGCTGCGGGAACTGACCATTCCACGCCGCTTACGTTTCACAGCCAGCAATAGGCCAATCACCGGGCTTCCGCACAGCGTGTCATATTACGCGTCAAATCCCATGGCCATGGGCGGCGCGGCAAGGAGCCTGCGCAGACTGAATGCTCGCAGGCAGGGCTCGCCGCTTGTGAAACGGGGTTACCATCGATTGACAGATTGACATTTCAGCCGCGATCCGCTGCGACCGGCAGCTTGTGACAGGTCGTTTTCCTGGGCTTCACGGTAATCAAACAGCCGCTTCGCAGTTCCGCCGCGAACGGGGCAACGAGCCGCAGCACGAGGTTCCACCGTTGCGCCGTCCAGTCCTTGAAGGCATGGCCCCCGCCTCGCGCTCAAAACGGCCGGAAAACGGTCCCCGGCAGGTCTTGATACGGTACACGTCGCCCCATTTCCCCGGCGCCGCCCGCTTCACATCAGCTTGCGGGCGCCAGGATCTTTTCCGCCGCCGCGCGCCCCATGCGGATGCAGTCCGGGACCCCAATGCCCGTGTAGGCGTTGCCCGCCAGGTACAGCCCCGGAATCGCCGCCGCCCGCGCTTCGATCTCCGCCAGCCGCTGCGGGTGCCCGACCGAATACTGCGCCATCGAGCGCGGCCAGCGCGCAATCCGCGCAAACCGCGGGCGAGCGGTGAACCCGGCGATCTCCTGCAACTCCGCCAGCACGGACCCGACGATGGTATCGTCCCGTTCTTCCAGCGCCCCCGCGTCCTCCGCGCCGCCGAGGAAGCAGCGCGCCACAACCTTGTCTTCCGGAACGCGGTACGGGAACTTGGTCCCTACCCAAGTGCAGGCCACGAGCCGCCGGCGCTCTTTTCGCGGAATCAGGAATCCGAAGCCCTCGGGCGCGCGGGGGAAATCGGTCGCATCGAATCCCAGCGAAACGGTCATCGAGGAACTGTAAGGCACGGCGCCGAGGAGTTCCGCAAGGCGGGAATCCGCCGTACGGAGCAGGGAAGCGGCGCTGTGCGCTTCGCAGGCGAGGATGAGGCGGTCCGCTTCCAGCCAGCCGCCGTCGACGCGTATGCGGAAACCGGCCGGGGTCACTGCCACGGTTTCTGCCCGCGCCTGCCGCACTTCCACTTTGCCGTTAATGGCTGCCGTGATGGCATCGACCATCTGCCCGAGGCCGCCCTTGAGAGTTCTGAACAAAGGCGGGACAGGCCGGGGACCTGCCCTACGCCTGGCGCGTTCCGTAAGAACGCCGCGGGTCAGGCTGCCGTAGCGGTTCGCGAGTTCCACGAAGCGCGGCAGTACGCTGGTAACGCTCAGCACGCGGGGGTTGCCGCCATAGATTCCGGAGAGCAGGGGCTCGGCCAGGTAGTCCACCGCCTCGGCGCCGTAATGTTCTTCCACGAACTCCGCCACCGACTCGTCGCCGGGTTTCGGCTTGGGCGCGCGGAGCAGTTCCATCCCCATCCGCAGCTTCGTGCGCCAGCTCAGCAGCCGCGTTGTCACCAGCGGCATGATCTTCGTCGGGACCATCATCATCAGGCCGTCCGGCATGGGGACGAGCCGGCCGTTCCTGCGGATGTAGGTCTTCCGCAGATGGTCGTTGGAGCCGATGATCTCGCCTGCGAGGCCGAGTTCACCGATGATTTCCAGAGCTGCGGGCTTGATCGAAAGAAAGCTGTCGGGCCCCTGCTCGAGTGTGCAGCCCTCGACGTGTTCCGTCTGGATCACGCCCCCGAGCCGCGGCCGGGATTCGACAATGGTGGAGGATTGGCCGCCT
>JAIQFU010000313.1 GCA_020073115.1 Terriglobia bacterium | reverse complement strand
CGGCCCTGCATTCCGCCGGGTCCGCGGCCCGCCTGACCGCCGCGCGCGCCTGGAACCTCCACCCCGATTTGCGGGCTGAGGGCCAGAATGCCGTCGCCCGATTGAGTCACCGGGCGGCCTTTCTCCGCCAGGTTGTTCATGCCGGGGAAGAGCCGGTCATTCTCCCCCATCCCTTCGGGGTTCTTGAAATCGCCGCGCATGTTCTGATACAGGTGCACCGTCACCGGCGGCATGGTTCCGCGCGCCGGGAACTCGAACATCACGTGGTCGCGCAGGGGCCAGAGCCATTCGCTCTTGCCTTCGACCTTGACGCACTCCACGCTGATGGGGGGAGCTTTGTCGAGCTGCAGCGCCAGGTGCGCGGGGCCGACGTTGTGCACCAGCCAATCGCCCATTGAGCCGCCGGTGGCGAAGTCCAGGTATGCCCGCCACTGGACCATCATCGCCTGGTTGAAATCGTGCGGGGCCGCGGGTCCAAGCCACAGCTCCCATTCGAGCCCGGAGGGGATCGGCTGCTTTTCGGGGCCGGTGGGCGGCAGATTGGGATAACCGCCGTAGATGCCGCCGGTCCAGGCATGCAGTTCCCGCACCTCGCCGATATCGCCGGACCACAGGATCTCGCACGCGGTCTTGGTAGCCTCGTGATTCCATCCCTGGTTCCCCATCTGGGTGGCCACCTTATATTTCACCGCGGCGTCCGCCAGCAGGCGCGCTTCCGTGGGAGTCCGCGTCAGCGGCTTTTCGCAATACACGTGCTTGCCGAGCTGCATCGCGGCCATGGCCACGGGGGTGTGCAGATGGTCGGGCGTGGCAATCATCACCGCGTCGATGTTGTTGCGCTCGGCCTCCAGCAACTTGCGAAAATCCTTGTAGGTTTTGGCTTTGTCGTAGGGCTTGGAGGCGGCGGCGAGGCGCGTCTCGCTGACGTCGCACAAGGCCACGACATTTTCCGTCGCGGCCGCGTAGCGGAGGATCTCCGGGCCGCGCGTGCCGAGGCCGATCGCCGCGATGTTGAGTTTCTCATTGATAGATTTGTAGCCCGCGGCCTTCAGCGAAGCCTGGCTGCCGAAACCTCCCGCCGGGACGGCGCCGGCGAGGAGACTCCCGTAAAAGAAATAGCGTCTGGAAAATCGGTTATCGCTCATTGAGGGACTTCCACCCCCGACATTGTAGCGCCGGGTGCGGCGAGACCGGCGGTACCATGCCATTGATGCCCCCCATCCCGGTAGGCCTCGTCGGCTATGGCAGCGCGGGCGCGACGTTCCACGCGCCGCTCATCCGCTCCGTTCCGCAACTGCGGCTCCAGAGCGTGGTGACCAGCCGCGCGGAACAGGTGGCGCAGCTGGGCGGGCGGCGCGCGGTGAGTTCGGTGGCGGAGGCGCTGGCCGACCCGGAGATTCAGCTTGTGGTGATTGCGTCACCGTCTGCCACGCATTTCGAGGGGGCGCGGCAGGCGCTGGAAGCAGGCAAACACGTCGTGGTGGATAAGCCCTTCGCCCTCAAGGTGAGCGAGGCCGATGAACTGATCGCCCTGGCGAAGAAGAAGGGCCGCGCCCTGAGCGTGTTTCAGAACCGCCGGTGGGACGGCGATTACCTCACCGTGAAACGCCTGATCCGCGAGGGGCTGCTGGGGACCGTGTACCATTACGAAGCGCATTACGACCGTTACCGGCCGGAGATCCGGCAACGGTGGCGCGAACAGCCCGGCCCCGGCTCCGGCATGTTGTACGATCTCGGCCCGCACCTGGTCGACCAGGCGCTGCAGCTTTTCGGGAAGCCCGATGCGGTGATGGCCGACGCCTTCGGGCAGCGCCCGGGATCGGAAACCATCGACTACTTCCACATCGTGCTGCAGTACGGCGCCAGGCGCGCCATTCTGCACGCCTCCATGCTGGCGCCCGCGCCCGGGCCGCACTTCACCGTGCACGGCGACCGCGGCAGTTTCACCAAATTCGGCATGGACCCGCAGGAGGATTTTCTCAAGGCCGGGAAAGGACCGCGAGATCCGGGCTGGGGAGTGGATACGCGCGACGGCGAACTGGCGCTGGCCGACGGCAGCCGGCGGAGCGTGGCAACCGAGCGCGGGTCGTACGAAACGTTTTATGTGCGGATGGCGGAGCACATCGCGGGCCGCGGCCCCGCGCCGGTGGATCCGGCGGACGCGCGGGACGGGCTGAAGGTGATCGAAGAGGTTATCAGACGGTCACAACCATTTTGGCCGCCGGGGTAATTACAGCATCTTCGCTCAGCGTCGCCTTGACGAATCCCCCCTCCACCGCCGCTCTGTGTGGCAACTTGCGGCCGTTCAGCAGGATCGATGCGGGGGCCGAGGATCCGGTGAACCGCAGGGAGCGCACCGGAAGAGAGCCTTCCGTGACACTCACTTCAATCCGGCCGGCGGTCGAAAACATCCCCCACCCCGACGCCGTGGACCACAGGCACGCAATCCCCGTCCTGTTCAGCGCCAGAGTCTTCTCCGCCGCGTGATAATCGAAGCCGCTGTAGGCCACGAGCGCCGACCAGGCCGACATGGCCCGCGCGTAGTGGTGGCCGCATTCCGGCTCATCCCAGGGATTGCGGCGCTCGCCATCGAAGCGGCGGCGAACGTTCTCCACGGTTTCCACGCCCTCGCGCGTCATCCCCGCCTGGATGAACTGCGTGGCCACCAGGTATTCGATCCCCGTCCACGCCTCGGCATAATAGGGGAACGGGACCTTGGGCCGCTCACCCTTGCCGTAATCGCAGACCAGCACGGCGGCTTCGTCGTTGAGGGCGTAAATGCGCTGCACCGAGTCGTGCTCGAAGAGGTTGCGGCGGTGGTTGTACCGGTAGATGGACTCCAGCGCCTTGCGGATGTTGGCGGGATCCAGCAGCGGCCCGAGTCCGGCCAGGTCCGCCAGGTACTGCCCGATCAACTGGTCCGCCAGACAGCCCTCGCCCAGTTGAAATTCGGGCTGCTCGGTGCTTTCGCCGCCCATGTCGCCGATGGTTGCCCTGGCGATCTCCGCCTTCGGAATGCCGCGCACCTGCTGGCGGTAGTATTCGCCGTTAAAAAGGTTCTTGTCGATCCAGGCGCTGCCCTTTTCGAACAGGCCGCGGTATTCCTTCGCGGCGGACTCGTCGCCCAGCACGCGGGCCATCTCTCCCGCCGCGCGCAGCGCCCCCAGGTAGTAGACGCCGCACAGCGGGTTGGGACCGAAGAACTCCACGTCGTAGGTGTTGTGCTGGACGCCTTCCATCACGCCGTCGCGGTTGGGGTCCCAACCGCCGGGAATCCAGGCGAAGGCCAGGGCGCGTTGCACCTTGGGCCAGTAGCCGCGCAGCCATTCGGTATCGCCGGAGAGCTTCCAATCCATGTAGGCCTTGATGATCTGGCCCATCTGGCCGTCAGCCGCGGCCCACCCAAAGCGGTCGAGGCCATCGGGAAGCATCTGGCGGAAGCGCATCCCGCCCTGCTCGTCCTGGGAGAAGCCGAAGGCGTGCTTTCTCAGGGAGCGGGCCAGGGTTGGAAACAGGTATTGGGTAGAGGTCTCGTAGTTCCAGACGTGGGTGCAGTTGCCGAAACAGCAGCCGCTGCGGTCATTCGACCCTTCGAAGCCGTGAAACTCGCCGTCGGCGGTGCGGAAGGAGGTCTGCGTGACCAGGGTGGAGAGGTTCGCCGTGGCGGCGTCGCGCAGAGCGCCTGGCACGGTGCTCCGCCGCACCGCTTCGACGAAGCCGCGGGCGCGCTTTTCCAGTTCCGGAAGGTTGCGCGCCGCGTGTTCCGCCGCGGCCCAGGCGTCGGGCCAGCGGGTGCAGTAATAATTGCCGATCACATCGTTCTCGTGGCCCTTGGGCGCGCTCCAGCCGCACCCGGCGGGGGTGCGGTTGGGAAAGCGCCACGCCAGCAGGAACGCGTACTCGGCTTCGGCCCCGGCGGCGATCTCGCGCTGGAGGCAAAGCGAGCCGATGGGCCGGCGCTGCCCGGCTTCGGGGCCGAGAAGGCCGTCGGCGGTGAAATCGTCCCAGAAAAACGTGGGGCTGGCCCACCACTTGGCGGCGGGCCAGCCGCGCAGATACGTGACCTTGCCGGCCTCCGGAGGATGGAGCAGGCACAGGGCGAAGGAACCGCTCTGCGGGTCGGCCGCGGCCATCAGCGGGTTGGTCATGTAGAGGCCCTGAACCCCGGCGCCCTGCCGGAACTCGGCGGTCCGGGCATCGCCCGCGCCGCGCCTCCCGCCGGCCGCGGCCACCGGGTTATCGAGCGAGAACGCGATCGATACCGTGGCCTTCGCCGCCCCGGGATTTTTCACCCGGTAGCGCAGCACGGCCACGGGCAGGCCGGAGTTGTCCGGGTCGAGCGGGATGAACGGGCTAAAGGCCTCGAGCGTGACCTGCACGGGGAGGCGCGCATCCTGGAAAGCGATGCGCGCCATGGGAAACTCGCCGGTGAACGTGGCGCGCGCCAGCCGGCTCAATCCCGGCGCGTTGGCCGGCCCGAGCCCCGACGCGCTGGCGTAGGGCGGCAGCAGCCGCGCTTCCAGCACGCGCGCCACCGGCTTGGCGGCGCCGGCTTTAGCCCAGATGGAGGCGAGGGCGTATTCCGGCGAGCGGCCCTTATCCGGGCGGTTGTAGATTTCCCAATCGCGAAGCTGTCCGCGCCCCCCAAGGCTGATGCTGCCCGTCCCGATGCCGCCCAGCGGAAACGCGATCTGCGCAAGTTGCCGGCCGGTGAAGCCGCGGGGATAGGGGAACGCAGGGAGCGGGGTCTGCGCGTCGGTGGCCCCGCCAAGGGCTGCTCCCGCCGCCACCGTCTGCAAAAAGCCACGCCGTCCGGTACGAAATTCGTCAGCCATAATGCCTCTCATCGTCCGTCACTGATACAAACTTGCCGCGTTCGCCGGCGTCACCATGGTCGAGTCGATCGCATACTGCTTCTCCGGCTTGAACCCCGGCTCGCGCAGTATCCGGTTCCCGACCTCCACTGCTTTATCCACGCACAGCGGGTACACGAACGTTGCCGCCAGCACCCCGTCCATCACTTTCTTGATCCCGCCGGCGGGCCCGCCCAGGCCGTCCACTCCGACGAAGATCATCTCTTTGTCGCGATCCAACTCCTTGGCGGCCAGGTACGCCCCGATCGCCATGGGATCGTTGTGGCCGTAAACGACGTCGATCTTCGGCTGGGAGCGCAACACCTCCGTCATCCGGTCCTTGGCTTTGGCCTGGATCCAATCGGCCACGGGCTCGGCCACAATCTGTATACCGGGGTACTTCGCGAATACTGCCTTGGCTCCGGCGTCGCGGTTGATCTCGCCCTCCACGCCGAGCAGTCCGCGCAACTGCACCACCCTGCCTTTGGGAGAGCCGTACTTCTTGTTGAGGTAATCCGCGATGAACTCGCCCGCTTTGCGGCCGATGGCGAAGTTATCGCTGCGGATATAGCTGGTGTAATTCGGCTGGAGGATATCGCGCTCCAGGCAGATGGTGGGGATCCCGGCCCCCATGGCCTGCCCCATCACGGCGGTGAGGGCGGCGCGCTCGTTGGGAGCCACGATGAGCAGGTCCGGCTTTTGGCGGATGAAGGTTTCCACCTGCGCCACCTGTTTGCTGTTGTCCTGCTGGGCGTCGGCGATCACAAGTTTCAGGTCGGGATACGCGGCGAAGAGCTTCGTCATGAGCGCATTCTGCGCGGCGCGGTATGGCTCGGCGTTGTTGCACTGGCTGAAGGCGACAAAGTATTGTTTCTTCGCCGGCTGGGAACCGCACCCAACCGAGAGCGCAGCCAACGCCGCCAGCGCCATCGACCCGATTTTCAATCCGTTCTCCTTTGCCGCTGCACCGCCACTGCCAGCACGATAATCACCGCCTTGACCATCATCTCCACGTTGCTATCGACATTGTTCAGGCGAAGCATGTTGGTGAGCACGCCCATGATTAGAGTACCGACAATCGTGCCCGTAATCGACCCCTTGCCACCCGAGAGCCGCGTGCCGCCGATTACCACCGCGGCGATGGCGTCAAGTTCGTACGCCACCCCGGCATTGGGGTTCCCCTGGTGGTTTTCGGCGGCGTAGAGCACCCCGGCGAAGCCCGCCAGCAGGCCCGAAAGCGCGTAGACGATCACCTTCACGCGCCGGATGGGCAACCCCGCATAGCGCGCGGCGGTTTCGTTGTCGCCGATGGCGCGCACGTGGCGGCCGAACACGGTGCGGGCGAGCAGCGCCCAGAAAACGGCGGCGAGCGCGGCGTAGCTCCCGATCACCAGCGGCTTCCGGCGGAAGACCTCGGCGAAAGCGGCGGCCACGTCGCGGCCGAAGCCGATATCGATGTTGGCGTTGTGCGTGAGCCACTTGGCCAGGCCGCGGATGCCGATCATGCTGGCCAGCGTGACGATGAACGGCTGGATGTCGAGCGCGGCGACGGCCGCTCCGTTCAGCGCGCCCAGGGCGTAAAAGATGCGCAGCCCGTAGCCGGGCTCCTGACCGGCCCCGGTGAGCCACATGGCCGCGAGCGAGGTGGAGAGCGCCAGGATGCTCCCCACGCTGAGGTCGATCCCCCCGGTGAGGATCACCAGCGTCATCCCCAGCGAGATGATCCCGATGATCGAGATCTGGCGGAGGATGTCGGTGAGGTTCCCCGCCTGGAGAAAAATGCGCGAGCCGTCGGACGCGGCGGGACTGAAAACGATCGCCAGCAGGACGATGCCGGCCAGAGCCAACAGGCTGCGCGCGTCGCCCGGGAGGCGTTTTCGCTTACCGGTCATGGGCCACCGCGCCGCTGGCCGCGGCCATGATCTTTTCTTGGGTTGCCTCCGCGGCGTCGAACATGGCCGCCATGCGGCCCTCGTTCAGCACCAGAATGCGGTGCGAGCAGCGCAGCAGCTCGGGAAGTTCGGAACTGGCCAGAAGCACGCCTTTTCCGGCGGCGGCCAGTTCGCCGATGATGCGGTAGATATCCTGCTTGGCCCCCACGTCGATCCCGCGCGCGGGGTCGTCCAGAAAGACGATATCGGGATTGACCAGAAGCCAGCGCGCCAGCAGGGCTTTCTGCTGGTTGCCGCCGCTCAGCGCGCTCACGGGGGCCGACCAGGATGGCGACCGCAGGGCCAGCCGGGCGTAAAGCGGTTCGATGGCGGCTTCCTCCCGCGTCCGCCGGATGAGACCGCGGCTCGCGGCAATGGTCGTGTTCTCGGCCACGCTCATGTCCATCATGAGCCCTTCGAGCTTCCGGTCTTCGGGGAGCAGCCCGATCCCGAGCCGCATGGCGGCGGCCGGGGAACGCGGGTGCGCCGCGGCGCCCCGGACCCGGATTTCGCCGCCGCGGATGCGGTCCAGCCCGAACAATGCCGCGCCCAGTTCGCTGCGCCCGGCCCCCACGAGGCCCGCGACGCCGAGGACCTCGCCGGGGTGGAGATCGAAGGTGACATCGCGGAGCTTGCGGGTGGTGAGATGGGAAACCGAGAGAAGCGGGGCGGGAAAATTCACCGGTGACGAAAGGCGATCGCCGGTGGTACTCAACTCCCGGCCTACCATGAGGCGGATCAGCGCCTCGGGGGTGGTGTGCGCGACCTCTTCGGTGGCGATCACGCGGCCATCGCGCAGGACCGTGGCGCGGTCGCAAATCCGGAAGATCTCGTCCATCTTGTGCGAAACGTAGACGATGGAGACCCCGCTGCGCTTCAGTGCGCCGATCACGTCGAACAGCCGCGCGGCCGCGTCGTCGCTCAGGGCGCTGGTCGGCTCGTCCATCAGGATCAGGCGGGCGTCCATGCTCAGAGCGCGCGCCAGGGCCACAAGCTGAGCCTGCCCGATGGGCAGCGACGCCACCAGTTCCCGCGCCCCGCGCCCGAGGCCGACGCGGTCGAGAACCGGCCCGCAGAAGAACTCGATCCGGGCGAAATCGACGAACCCCTTTTCCTGGAAACTGCGATTGCCGATCACGATGTTCTCGCCGATCGTGAGGTTCGGAAACAGGTCCAGCTCCTGGTAGATGATGCCGATTCCGAGCCGCTGCGCGTCTCGCGGGTTGCGGATGGAAACGGGCGCCCCGCGAAAAAAGATACGGCCGGAATCGGGCCGGACCGAACCGGCGATGATTTTGGCGAGAGTGCTTTTACCGGCGCCATTCTCACCCAGCAGGGCGTGGATTTCACCCTCGGCGACGCTCAATCCGGCGCCCTGGAGCGCATACACGCCGCCGTAGCGCTTGCTGATGGATTCGGCGCGGAGGAGTTCCGGCATGGGTTCAGGAGAGGGCAGGCGGAAGGCCTGCCCCACCTTTTACGGCAGCGGCTCGTAAATCACGAATGCGAACTTCTTCGAATCCGGAGACCAGGAGTTCACGTTGATCGTCCCCTGCCCCCCGTAGAACTTCACCACTTCGGTCATTTTCGCGGGGAGCGTAATTTTCGCCCCCGGCGTGGCCATGATCCGCAGGACTACCCCCTCCATCTTGCCGTTGTGGTTCTCCGTCCCCTTGGGGAAGGCGAACACCAGCATCTGTTTGCCGTCCGGCGAGATGTGCGGGAACCAGTCCTCCAGCTCGTTGTCGGTCACCTGCTCGGCCTTGACGTCGTTCGGCCCGGCTCCCGTGGCCGGCATGCGCCACACTCGCCAGCTTCCCGTCCGGTTGGAATTGAAATAGATCCATTTTCCGTCGGGAGAGTACTCCGGCCCGTCGTCGTATCCTCCTTTCGAGGTCAGACGCTCTTCCGGTCCGCCGCCCACGGGCACGCGGAACAGTTCGAACTTGTTGTCCCGCTGCCCGACGAACGCCAGCCACTTGCCGTCCGGCGCCCACCCGTGGAAATAGCTGGCGGTGGCGACGGGGGTCAGCAGTTTCACCCCCGTGCCATCCGCGTTGGCGACGAAAACCTGCGACACGCGCGAGGGCGCGAAATTCGCCGAGAAGGCCAGCATCCCGCCGTCGCGCGAGAGGTCGTGATCGTTGTTGCAGCGATAGCCGCCCTCGCCCAGCGTGATCTGCTCCAGTTTGGCTTCACCGCTCACCGGCAAACGGTAGAGGTTCCCGTTCGTATTGACCAGCAGGAACTTGCCGTCGCGCGACCAGTTGGGCGCTTCCATCACCTGGTCGGCCTGGTACAGCGTGCGCGACGTTTTCGCAGCCAGGTCGTAAATCGTGATCTTGCTGCGATAGCGTGGCATGGGAGGCCGTTTCTGAGGCGGATTGGCCTGGGACCACGCCGCCCCGGCCAGCAGGGCGGCAGCCATCAACGTTTTCCAGAGCATCGGGAATCAGACCCCTATTTGGTTTTCTTCAAGGTGATGGTGGGAGGCTCCCCGCCGCCGAAATCGCCGCCTTCGAACTTCGAAACCAGCTTGATCTCGTCGGCTTTTTCGCTGATTGTACCTTCGTTGCTGATTTTCATGGAGCCGTTCGGCCCTTCAAACGAGATCGCGAACGTCATCTTATTCCCTTCCACCTTCCCGTCTTTGATCTCCAGCGGCTCGCCGCCTGGTCCCTGGACGTTGCCGGTCAACTTGGCGCCGTCCTGCTTGAAGACGTAGGTCAGGGTAAAGCCTTCCCCGCCGCCGCGCCCGGCCATCGTGCCGGTCCACGTACCGCTGATATCGGCCGCCAGGGCGGTGACCGACAAAACCAGAAGCGCAAAGCACACTGCGAATACGAATCGTCTCATGGAAACTGCCTCCTGAAAACTATCGGCCCGTTCCCCGGCGCGGCGTGGGCGGGGCCGGACCCTCGTAGGTCAGGCGCAGCCCCCAGTCGCTTTCCCCCGGAAAATCGGGCAGCATGATAATGCCAATTACGCTGGAGCGCACCGTCCCGCTGCCCACGTCTCGCCACGACCCGTTGCGCGGGTCGAACCACTGTGCGCGATACGTGGCGTTCAGCCGTGCCCCCCGAACCTGGCCGCGCGGGCAGCCCTTTTCGAAGTAGATCAAAAAGTCGTTTCTGTCGGGCGTGCGGGCGGCGTACGCCCAGCCCTCGTAGCCGCGGATCGTCGCCGTCTGGTGCGGCGTCACGAACTCGGCGTTCGGCTCCAGTTCCTGGTAACGGTTCCCGATGGAAAACGCGAAATCGCGCAGGGAATGCATCTGCGCCGCGGAGTTCCACTGGAAGGCCTCCCACATGTGGGTGGGCGCTTCGGGTTCGATGTCCGCGCCCCAGATGCCTTCCGCTCCGTAGTAGTAGATCTCGCTCAGGAACCAGTAGGCGTAGTGCTCGCGCATGTTCCCGGTCTGGTGCAGCGTCACCCAGGAATTGTCGCCCCAGTTTTCGAGCGTCGACGGGTTGGCGTTGGAGGAAAGCAGCGTTCCGAAGGGCGGAAAGCCGTACTTCTCCTTCACCATGTTGATCGCCTTGGTGAACTCGTCCGGACCGATGGTCTCGCTGATGATGTCCAGATGCACCGGGCTGAGCACGGTGTTATTGGCGTGGTAGCGCGACCAGACGTACTCGATGTAGCGCGCGTAGGAATCCGGCCATTTGTAGTATTTGCTCCAGAGCAGGCTCGCATCGCGGCGCGACACTTCGATGAACGGCACGAACCCGTTGTCGTTCAAGTAGTCGATCTTGCGATCGACGAACTTGAAGTACTCGGGGTTGATGCGATCCACGTCGGGGAACATCCGCTCGTAGCCGGGGACCTTCCCGGGGAAGAAGAACGGCCGCCCGCCTTCGTTGTCCATGTTCTTGGCGCTGTTGGCTCCGAACTCCAGCCAGGCGGAGCGGACGGTGGTTCCGTCGGGCATGACGACGTTCCACGGCTTGCCGTCGGTTATCCAGTTCGGAAAGGCGGCGATGACGTTGACCCAGTTGAAACCCTGCGCCTTGCGGTAGCGGACGTAATCCTTAAACCCGGCGGTGGGGCCCATGGGACGCGGTTGATCGCCGTCGTACCACTTGAAACGGTTCGTGCCCACGGAGTACCAGGTGTCGCCGATCGCAAAGAACGGCGTACCGTCGGCGTATTCCAGCGCGTGCTGGTTGGCGGTGGCGCGGATGAAGCCGCGGCGCAGCGGATTGGCCTGCTTCTCCTCCTCGGTCCAGGCCACGGCGGTGAAGGACCCGCTTTTCCCGGAGAGCCCGGCGTCGGCCGGAGCCGAACCACTTCGCCACTTCCACGCCCCGGGCGCGGTGGCCACGAAACGCACTTTGAAGACGTTACCCCCGTCCCAGAACCCGTACACGCGCTTGTTGAGATTCGGGCCGGCGAGATCGACCCAGACCACCGCGTCCGTATACGGATTGGGGAAGGCCCGGGAAGAGGTGAAGCTCAACTCCTGTTTCTCCCAGGGATGGACGACCGCCGCGGCCGCCGGCAGGGCCAGAGCCAGCCCGAGCCACAGATTGCGAGTTGCGGATTTCATCATGCGGTTCAAGAGGCAGTCTAGCACCTCACCGTGGCGTGGGCATTCCTGCCTGCCGTGTCCACATTCGTATGGACATCCGGCCCCTGCGTTCGCTGGGGCCGGATGTCGGCACGAATGCCGACGGGGTACCCCCACGCCACATCTCTACCTCGCGTCCACCGTCTTGCTGCCCTCGGCTTTCGTCAGGTCCACGGTCGTTTCTTTCCCGTTCACCGTCACCTTGTGCTTACCGTAGAACGCCCGGACCTCCGCCCGCCCCTGGCGATCGGCGGTTCCGCTCCAGCGCGTCCGCCATTTGTCCAGCACCAGGTCTTCATACGCCTTCGCCGCCGGCAGCGGGGTCCAGTCGCGCTTGTACATTGAGCTCTGCGGGATCCAGTTCGCCCCTTCCCAGAAGCCCCACATCATGATGCCGGTCACGGAGGGGTGGGCGAAGCAGATGGTGTAGAACTGTTGCAGGGCCTCCGCTTTTGCCTGCTCTTCTTCCGGCGTCATCACGGCGCGGCGGTCGCCCGTGTAATACTTGGAGCGCTGCCCGGGGAAGTTGAACTCCGTGATGCGGATGGGCAGCTTGAACTGCGCCAGCGTGTCCAGCGACTTCTGCAACATCGCGGGGTCGAAGGAATCCCCGTGCAGGTGCCCTTGCACGCCGATGCCGGAAATGGGCACGCCCGCATCCAGCAGTTTGCGGATGTGCTGCACGTAATCGTCCAGCCGGTTGCCGGTGGTGATGTCGTAATCGTTCACGAACAGCTTGGCGTTGGGGTCGCCCTCTTTCACCGACAGCCCCATCTGGCGGATGAAGCCGATCCCGAACCGCTGCTCGTAATAGTTGGCGTGCATCATCTCGTTGTTCAGGTCGTATTCGGCGAAGCGTCCGCGGTAGCGGGAACCGATGGTCCTGCCGCGCTGCGCCACATAAGCTTTGAAATCGTCGTCGTTCATGTCCTTCAGCCATTGCTGGACATGGTTGGGGACGCCCCAGAAAATGCAGTGACCGCGCAGCGCGATGCCCTCCTTTTCGGCCCACGCGAGCATGCTATCCACGATTTCGTAGTTCACCTGCCCCTTCTGCCGTTCCATGACGTCCCACTTGAAATCGGCCTCGGGGACTCCGGCGTTGAAGTGGCTGAGGAACACCTCCTTCCACTTGGCGGCGTTTTCGGGCGTGGCCCGGCCGCTGAAAACGCCGCCGGGCAGCGTGGCGCCGAACCAGAATTCGTGCCGGACCTGCTCGACGCTGATTTTCGCCCCCGGCGCGGCGCGGACAATCAGCGTGCCCATGCGGTTTTTGGCGATGGACGCATCCAGCCCGGCATCGGCGGCGGAAAGGGCCGTGGCGGCGAAAAGGAGCAGGGAGATTCGGGTTCTCATGGCGGTAAATCTACCATGCTTCGCGCTTGTCTGATTGATCGCACCGCCGGCCGGACCGCGGGCGCTACAATCCAGCATGGCCCGCGCCTGGCTCTCCCGCAATGCCGCCGTCGGCGCCGGTAAAGGTGGCCTTGTAGTAAATCGTGTTATGCAGTTTACCGTCGGCGGTCGTGATGGTCGTCTCGGAGGACCTGGTCCCCGGGTGGTCCCACAGCGCCTGATCGTCTTCGTGCAGCCGCTGCGCGATTTCGGGGTTTTCGGGGTAAAGGTCGTACACGGTCTTGCCCAGGAATGCCCGGCGCGGTATGCCGAAGAAAGCTTCCCATGCCTTGTTGACTCCGAGATAGCGGCCGTCCGTAGCCTTGAAATAAATCGGGTTTGGCAGCGCTTCGATCAGTTCCTGCGTCCTGCGCTGCTCTTCGGCGAGCCTGGCCTGGCTCTCACGCAAATCGGTCGTCATTTGCGCAGCCAGCGTTTGCGCCCGCTGCCGGGAGCCGGTCAGTGAGTGGATCAATCCCATCAACAGCAGGCTTGCCACCAGCGCCGCGGCGGACGCGGCCCAGGGCAGCACATGATCGGCGGGGCGCAGAAAGTACTCCCGGGGAGCGCTGAATTTCAATTCCCAGCGGCGTTGGCCCACATCGACGTAGACAGAATCCGTGAAAACCGCGCCGGCTTGAAGCGGACGTAAAGCGGCGTTCGAGTACAGCTCTTGCAGCGCCGGTTTCGTGGTGCTGTCGACGTAGCCGGCATCGTGGATACTCAGAATGTGCTTCTCGTAGCCTTCGCCGGATAGCATGCGCTGCGCCAATTCGTCCACCACGAAAGTCACGTTTGCCAGGCCGATAAAAGCCTCGCGACGCCGCTCGGTATCGGGCACAGATGCATCCTTGCGATACAGCGCCAGACGCATGACCACCCC
>JAIQFU010000312.1 GCA_020073115.1 Terriglobia bacterium | reverse complement strand
GGGGTGGGACAGGCACGGAGTTTCGCGAAGGCGGCGAAATTGATAAAAGGGGCAAACCGGGGACAGGCACGAAGTTTCGCAAAGGCGGCGAAATTCGAGCCAGTCCCCGCTTTGCGGGGTGGGGACAGGCAGGGAAGTTTCGCGAAGACGGCGGAATTGATAAAGGGGCAAACCGGGGACAGGCACGAAGTTTCGCAAAGGCGGCGAAATTCGAGCCAGTCCCCGCTTTGCGGGGGGGCTATTTCGGGATGTTATAGGCGAAGTTCAACTGCAGCTTGATGAGGTCTCCCCGGAAGGGGGTGGGCAGCGGCGGGAACGGCACGGTCTGGCTGATGGCGGCGATGGCCGCGCGGTCCAGCGAATCGACGCCCGACGAACTGGCGATCACCAGCTTGGGGACGGTTCCTTTGCGGTCGATCGAAAATTGAATCGCCACCTTGCCGCTGCGGCCCATGCGGGCGCTGTCGGGCCAGATCAGCATCCAGTTCCTTTTCACGGCGGCCAGCACCTGGGTCAGATACGGGCGGAAGTCCACTCCCAGGGGGTCGCTCAGGAGCTGCATGTTATTGGGCTGCGTGCCCGGGGAAGCCGGCAGATCCACGGCGTTACCGAAGCCTCCCGGGCCGCCGGGTCCGCGAAGGGCTCCCAGGGCCGCATCGGCCGCCGTGACGCGGGGGAGCGGTCTGCCTTGCCCGGGCTCGGGCGCGGGAGCGGGCGCGGGCGTTTCAAATGCCAGTTTAGGCGGCTGGATAGAAGGGGCAGCGCTTGGTCTCGGCGGCCTGAATTTTGGGCGGCTCCGGAAGCGCGATCGGCTTGGGGGCCGGCGGCGCGGGCTGCGGGACGGGTTGGAAAGGTTGGGGGTGGCCGCCCGCGGGCGCGGCGGGGGGAATCTTTATCCGCGGCCGCGGCTGCGTGGCCGCAATATCGAACTCTTTGTTGATCTTGCCTTTGTTGGGCGCTTTTTGGGTCGGTTCGCTCAGCGGGGGCTCGATGAGGGGGGTCACGATCCGTGTCTCCACCACCTGCGCGGTGGGCCCCACGAGCGCGGCGACGCCGACAATCAAGGCCCCATGCAGCGCAACGGACAGAACCCCGGCCGTGCGCCGGCGCGGCCCGTCGCCGGCATCTCCCCACTTCGTAAGAAGATGCAGCTCGAGATCAGCCGGAGGTGTTACCGCGGTTTCCATCCCGCCATCAGGGTGTGAGACACCACTTCGGAGTGCTCTTTAATCTTATCAAGAATAGACAACGCGACTCCCAATGTTTGACGCGCCGCGCGGCCGGAAGTTTTCGGCGGAGTGCGGGTCGCCACGGCGTCCAGGAAAGCGTCGAGTTGCAGCTTCAGGGGCTCGGCCTGGGCCACCTGCGCCTGTTCGAACCCGATTTGCCGCCCGTCGCCGACGGAGAAAACGGACAGCGCCTGCCGCGTGTAGTCCAGCGAAAGGTACTGGTTGGGCTGAAAGAGCCGCAGCTTGCGAACTCTTTCCGTGGAAACCCGGCTGGCGGTGAGATTGGCCACGCAGCCGTTGGGGAACTGGAGCCGCACGTTGGCGATATCCACTTTTTCGGAGAGGATGGAAATACCCGCGGCACGCACCTCGACCGGGTCCGCGGCGGTCAGCGCCAGCACGATGTCCACGTCGTGGATCATCAGGTCGAGCACCACGTCCACGTCCAAGCTGCGCGGGCTGAACAGGTTGAGCCGGTGGACCTCGAAAAACAGGGGGAGGGCGGCGCGCCGTTCCAGTTCCACGACCGCGGGGTTGAAGCGCTCCAGGTGGCCCACTTGCAGAATTCGCCCGCGGCTATCGGCGGCCGCAATCATCCGTTCGGCGGCGTCGAGGCGGGGCGCGATCGGCTTCTCCACCAGGACGTCCACCCCGTTTTCCAACAGGGCGCAGGCGACCGTCTCATGCGCCGTGGTGGGGACCGCGATCACGGCGGCGTCCACGAGCCCGATGGCATCGCGGAAATCCGTGAGCGCCCGCGCCCCGTAAGGGTTGGCTATCTCGGCTGCCCGGGCGGGGATCGTATCGACCACCGCGGCGAGTTCCGCCCGCTCGGAATCATGGATCACGCGGCAGTGGTTCTTGCCGAATTGTCCCGCCCCGATGACCGCCAGTCTACGTTTTTGCATCCGGATAAAGAGCCTTGGCCGGAGGGAGCGGTCAAGGGCGGCCCGGTTTCAGGCCAGTCCTACGATCGTTATCCCCGCCTCGTCCGCCGCTTTGACCATCTCTTTCTTGTCGAGCATCAGAGTCCGCCGGGCCTCCACGGCCAAGGCGGTTGTCCCCGTCTCGCGCATCACCAGAATGGTGTCCCGCCCCACCACCGGAACGTCGAACAGCAGGTGTTCGCGGCGGCGCGCGGCTTTCACCAGGGTGAGCCGCCGTCCGTTCACGAGGCCGGCGGCGCGGCGCAGCATGGCGTCCGTACCCTCCATGGCTTCCAACGCCACGCAGGCGCGCTCGCAAATGGCCGCGCTCTGGCCCACGTCGAATCCCGAGAGCGCGTCAGCCACGAGTTGGCCGTATTCGACATCGGCGGTCTCCTCTTTGCCGGGCTTGCGCCGCGTCATGGGGCCCGCACCGGCCACCAGCGGCTTTAAAAGCGCCGTGGAATCCCGCAGGTGAATGCCTTCGTCCGCCAAGATCTTCACCACGCCGCCGATCAGCCCGTCCGTGTTCCGGGCGGGCAGCGAAGCCAAAAGTTTAATGAGCGTCCAGTCGGGCCGGATGGAGGAAAAGATGTTGGTGTGCCTGACCTGGCCGGCCATCACCACTTCGGTGATGCGCTCTTTTTTAAGGATTTGGATCAGTTTTCCCAACTCGCCGAGGGAAAGCCAGTAGCAGCGCCGCGCCAGCGCCTCCACTTCCGGCGAAGCTTCCTCCTGAATGGCCAGGACCGTGACGTCGTGCCCCAGGGTGCGCGCGCTCTCCAGCGCCAGGAGCGGGAACCGGCCGTTTCCGGCGATGAGGCCGTAGCGCATTACTTGACCACGCCCCGTTCCGAGGAGCGGATGAATTCGATCAGCTCGTCCACCTCGGGGTTGGCGGGGACCTCGGCCCGGATGCGCTCGATGGCCTGCGATGTGTTCAGCCCGGCGCGCGTCAGGAGGCGGAACGCGGTTTGGAGGGACTCGATGGAAGCTTTGCCGAACCCGCGGCGCTCCAGCCCCACGGTGTTGGCGCCGAACACGTCCAACGCCGGTTTGTGGCTGGTGAGCGAGTAGGGCATCACGTCCTGCTTCACCACGCTATAAGGCCCCACGAAGGCGTGCCGCCCGATCCGGCAGAACTGGTGCACTCCGCTATAAGGACTGATATCCACCCAGTCTTCGATGACGACGTGGCCCGCGATTCCCACGCTGTTGCCGATAATCACGTGGTCGCCCATGCGGACGTCGTGGGCCACGTGCGTATAGGCCATCAGCAGGTTATCGCTGCCGATGGAGGTGACCAGCCCGCCGCCCTGGGTTCCGCGGTGGATGGTGACGAACTCGCGGATCCGGTTGCGGTCGCCGATACGGGTTTCGGCGCGCTCGCCCTTGTACTTCAGGTCCTGCGACGCCGCGCCCAGGGAGCTGAACGGGTAGAAGATGTTGTCTTCGCCGATCCGGGTCGGGCCTTCGACGTAGAGATGGGCCAGCAGGCGCGTTCTCGCCCCGATCTCCACCTCCGCGCCCACGACGCAATAGGGTCCGATCTCGGCGCTCTCCGCCACCCGCGCCCGTGGGTCCACGATAGCGGTGGGATGAATCGGCATGCTAGGCCCGGGTCTGCTGCTCCTCCGGCTTGTTCTCGAGCTTGCACATGACTTCGACCTCGGCCACCACCTGCCCGTCGACGGTCGCCTTTCCGGCGAACTTGGCCACCGTCGCTTTGCGCTTCACCACCGCCATTTCCATGCGCAGTTGATCGCCGGGCCTGACCGGCCGCCGGAAACGCGCGTTTTCGATGGCCACCAGCAGAACCAGCTTGCTCGCGCGGTCGGCCATGCCATGGAGCACCTGCACTCCGGCGGTCTGCGCCATCGCTTCCACGATCAGCACGCCGGGCATGACCGGGAAATCGGGGAAGTGCCCCGTAAAGAACGGCTCGTTGTAGGTCACATTCTTGATTCCGACCACGCGGCCGGCATCCATTTCGACGATGCGGTCGACCAGCAGGAAGGGGTAGCGATGAGGCAGGATGGCCTGAATAGCGTCAATGTCCAGAATCGTCATGGGAAGAGGCTATTGTAGCGAATTGTGGAGCGGCCCTTGCGGTCCGCCCCACGCTACCATAGCTTCCGTGGACCCGATCCTCTCCTACACGCAGACGCACACCTCCGCTATCGCCGCCCTCATCCGCCAACTGGTCGAATGCGAGTCTCCTACCGACGACCCCGCCGCCGTCAACCGCTTCGTGGAACTGGTGAGCGACGCCGCGACGCCGCTGGCCGCGGTGAAGAGCGTGGCCGGCGGACGGTTCGGGAAGCACCTTCTCTGCGAGATGAAGCTGCCCGGGCGCCGGAAAACGGGCCAGATCCTCGCCCTCGGCCATTCGGATACCGTGTGGCCGCCCGGCACGCTTCGGACCATGCCCTTCCGGGAGGCCGAGGGGCGGCTGTGGGGGCCCGGGGCGCTCGACATGAAAGCCGGGATCGCCTTCTTCCTCTGGGCCGCAAAGGCCCTGAGGGAACTCGAGGTCGCCGTTCCCGCCAGGGTGCTGCTCCAGTTGAACTCCGACGAAGAGGCCGGCAGCCCGTCGTCGCGCGCGCTCACCGAAAAGAACGCGGCTCGAAGCGGGGCGGTGCTGGTGCTGGAACCCGGAACCGGCTTGGAGGGCAAGCTGAAGACGGCCCGCAAGGGGGTGGGGGGCTTCACCATCGCGGTCCACGGCAAAGCGGCGCATGCGGGGGTGGACTTCGAGGCCGGCGCCAGCGCCGTGGTGGAACTGGCGCGGCAGGTCGAGCGGCTCGCGGGCTTCACCCAACTCCATCGGGGGATTACGGTGAACCCCGGAGTGATCGCCGGCGGAACCCGGTCCAACGTGGTAGCCGCCGAGGCCCGCGCGGAAGTGGATATCCGGGTCCTGCGTCTGCGGGATGCCCCTTTGCTGGAGAAGAAATTCCGCGCGCTGAAGCCGTTTGACAAGCGCTGCACGCTCGAGGTGGCGGGCGGCCTGAACCGGCCCCCCATGGAAAGGTCCGCGGCAACGGCGCGCCTGTTCCGCACGGCGCGCGCCCTGGCGAGCGAGTTGGGGGTGAAATTGGAGGAATCCCTGAGCGGCGGCGGTTCCGACGGCAACTTCACGGCCGCCATGGGTGTTCCGACCCTGGATGGACTGGGAGGCGTAGGCGAGGGGATTCACGCCCCCCACGAAAGCGTGCTGGTGAATCGCATCGCCGACCGGACGGCTTTACTCGCCAAGCTGTTAGCGTCGATCGGGTGAACGGCCGCCGGTCTTCTCTGCGAGGGTCCTTACACCTAGTACTGCTGTACATAACCTCTCGGCCCGTACTCTCTGTTATTCTCAGGAGGAGCGCGTTTCCGCGTCGCGCCCGCCTGGAAACACGATGAAACAACAGCATATTCTCGTCTTCTGTCTGGCTCTACTCTGCGCCGGCGCCGCCTGGCCGCAAATCAATCTCAACCCGGCGCCGTCCCGAACGGTGGGGCACCCCGTTACGCCCCAGGTGGAGCAGAACGCCCTCTACTCCGCGAATCCGAACCTGGTGGAAGGCCGCGAGCTGTACCAGCCGCAGGGAATCGCCCTGGATCTTTCTTCCACCCCTCCCGCCATCTACGTGAGCGACACGGCCAACAATCGGGTGCTGGGCTGGAAAGACGCCACGAAGTTCGCGAACGGCCAGTCCGCGGATATCGTGATCGGCCAAGTCGATTTCTTCACCACGTATGCCCAGGGCCCGGGGGTCACTCCGCACGCCCCGAACCAGGGACTGTCTCTACAGAGCGGGCTGAGCGCCCCCACGGGACTGGCGACCAGAAACGGGGACCTGTACGTGGTGGACAGCGGGAATAACCGCGTGCTGCGCTTCCCCAAGCCGTTCGCCAAGCTCGACCACATTCCGGATCTCGTCATCGGCCAGCAGAACCTGAGTTCCCGAGGGGCCAACTGGACGGGCCAGGTGAGCGCGCAGGGCGTCTTCCTCGCCAGCGGGAGCACCATCCTCCAGGCTTACATCGCGTTCGACACGGGCGGCAACCTATGGCTGAGCGACGCCGGCAACCGCCGCGTCCTGGAGTTCGCCGCGGCCGATATTACGGCCGCCACGCCGGCCATGTCCGCCATCCTGGAGATCGGCCAGCCCGACATGGCCACCGTGCAGCCGAACCTGAACCCCAACGCCGCCAACTCCAGCCTCACCACGAACCAGTTCGCGGTCCCCTCCGGCATCGCCTTCGATCCGCAGGGCAGGCTGTACGTTTCCGACGCGGAGCCCAACTCGTCCGTCAACTTCAGCCGGGTCCTGGTGTTTCAACCACCGTTCCAGAACGCCATGTCGGCCTCGCGGATCATGGGCATCTTTATCCCGCCGGCGGCCGGCTATACGGCTCCTTTGCTCTACTCGTACATCATGAACTCGCCGACCGCCATGTTCTTCGATCCGAACGGGCAGTGGATGGGCGTGGTGGACACGGGCTACAACCGCATCCTGCTTTTCGACTCCTACGATAAATGGCCGGCCGCCAGCTCCAGCACGCAGGTTTCCCCCAAGGCCATCGGGGTAGTGGGGCACAACGGCGATTTTGCGAGCCTCAGCCCCAACAATGCGCCGCAATCCGCCGCTTTCGTGCCGCCGCCGACGGCGAGCGTCTTCGCCAATCCCACCGCCGTGGTGTTCACCGGGACCGAACTCTACCTGGCGGACACCTCCAATAACCGCGCCATCGTGATGCCGTTCCAGAGCGGCACGGTCCCCACCTTCGGGGCCGCCACCCGCGCGCTGGGC
Source organism: Terriglobia bacterium (assembly GCA_020073115.1). GTDB lineage: Bacteria > Acidobacteriota > Terriglobia > Bryobacterales > Bryobacteraceae > BOG-224. The sequence goes on along the minus strand of JAIQFU010000312.1, from coordinate 4,591 downwards.
CAGGCGCGCATGGATACCGCCTCGCCCAACTACGTGGAAGGCCGCGAGTTCAATTTCTACACGGCGCTCAGCGGCGGCACCACCGTGGATGCGGGCGTAGCCATCGACGCCACCGGCGATACGCCCCACCTTTACGTCTCCGATACCGGGAATCACCGGATTCTCGCGTTCCGGGATATGCGCAAGATCGGGCCGGGCGTGGCGGCGGACCTCAACCCCCACCTTCGGCAGCCCACCGCTGCCCCAACCGTAAGCGTAGCGTCGATCCCGCTCATCGTGTTTGATATAGCGCAAAGGTGGTGGTGAATCTGTCTTGTATGGTAGAGGCTCCTGGTTCTGCAACCCCGCGGGCCTGCTGGTGGACAAGAATGGCGACCTCTGGGTGGCCGACCGCGGGAACGGGCGCGTCCTGCGCTTCGCCACGCCATTTTCCCAAACCGGCCAGCCGCTGGCGAACCTCGTGCTGGGGCAGTCTTCGTTCTATACCAAGGTGACCGACGCCACCTCCAGCACCATGGCCTCGCCGTATGGCCTGGCCATGACTTACGATGCGGGCGGCAAGGTGAACGGCTCGCTCCTGGTTTCGGACCAGTCGCTCAACCGCGTGCTGGTTTTCGACCAGGTAAACGGCGCTTTCAGCAACGGCCAGGCCGCATCGAAAGTGATCGGCCAGCCGGATTTCCGGGCGAGCGCCACCGGCAGCGATTTCACCTCTTTCAGCGCGCCGCATCACATCGCCGTCGACACCGACAACCGCCTGTACGTGGCCGACACGGGCAACAGCCGCGTCTCGATTTTCGATTCTCTGAACCGCCTGCCCCAGGCCGACGCCTCCGCCGCCCTCAACATCACGGGACTGAGCGCGCCGCAGGCGCTCTACGTCAGCGCCATCACCGGTGACATCTGGGTGGGCCAGGTGGGCAACGGCCGGGCCACCCGTTATCCCCGGTACGACCAGTTGTTCGTCGGCGCCACGTCCAACTACACGCTCCAACTGCCCTCCTCGGTGCTGGCGCTGACCCAGGACCAGTTCGGCGCTCTATTCACTGCCGACGGCGCCAACCGCGTGGCCTTCTACTTTCCGCAGTTGGCCGCCCAGAACGCGGCCAACTTCCTTTCGACCTCCCAGCAGGCGCTGGCCCCGGGCATGATCGCCACCCTCTACCCGTTCCAGGGCACCCAGTTCAACGGCGTCGTGACCACGGATAACGGCGGAAAACTTCCGCTCCCGAACGTGCTGGCCGATACCCAGGTGCTGTTCAACGGCGTGGCGACGCCCCTGTTCTACGTCTCCTCGTCACAGATCAACTTCTACGTCCCCATGCGCGACAGTGCGGGAAACCCCACCCCCACGACCGGATTCCTGGATGTGCAGGTGGTCCGCAAATCCACGGGACAGGTGCTCGGCGCCGGCCTGATCCCCATGGCCCCCACGGCTCCGGCGTTATTCATGAACCCGCCGGGCCAGACGGGACCCTCGCGCCTGGCCGCCATCATCAACGATGACGATGGAACCGTGAACAGCCAGACCAACCCGGCCAAGCGCGGCTCCTATATTTCGTTGTGGGGTACGGGTCAGGGTTTCATCGCCAACGCGCCGCCGGACGGGACGGCCTCCACCGGGATCGTCAACGCCGACCCCAAGTTCGACCTCAAAGTCTTCCTCGGTTCGGACTATCTGGATTGCAACGGGTGCGCCCAGGGCAACGGCGAAATCCAGTACTCCGGGCTCGCGCCGGGCTATGTGGGGTTGTGGCAGATCAACATCAAGATTCCGCCGCTGGTGGGCACGGGAACCACCTCGGCGCAGGCGCTCATCGTGAGGCTGAACAACGTCTACAGCGCCGGCCTGAACCTGATGGGCTTCAACACCGTGGTTTACGTGAAGTAGAAAAGTGGGGGCGGGTCTTCCGCCGGGCCGGAGCCCGGCTGCGGGGCCGAAGCCCCGCCCCACTTACTTCCCCACCTCGGTCACGATCTTCCATAGCAGCCGCACCCCCGCGTCGAACTCCGCCAGCGAGATCCGCTCGTCGGCGCCGTGCGGGTGGTTCTGACGGTCGTCCATGGCGAACAGCGGCGCGCCGTACACATCCATGCCTTTCCGGCGCAGAAAAGCACCGTCCGTCGCTCCCCGCTGCATGTACGGAAGCACGCGCGCGCGCGGCGCCGCCTCCCGGAGCACCGATTCCATGGTGCGGTACAGCACGGTGGAAAGGGAACTGGGGACCGTCTCGCGCAATCGCGCCAGGATCTCCTCGCTGGTCTCGTTGGGCAGGCGGCGCACGTCGATCAGGGCCTCCGCCAGCGCGGGGATGACGTTCACAACCGAACCGGCGCGCAGCGTGTTGGGGGAGACCGTGGCGCGCACCTGCGCCTCCACGTCGGCGTCCCGCCGCCCGATCTCGTTGGCCGCCGGGATGGCCGTATCCGGATCTTCCAGCCGCGGCAGGATGGGCCCCAGCCAGGCATAATCCGGCAGCCGCGAAAGCTCTTTCAAGTAGCGCCGCGTGCCGGCGCTTAGCCGCACCGGCTGGTCCGCGTCCGCCAGCCGCACCACCGCCCGGCTGAGCCTGACCACCGCGTTGTCCGGCCGGGGGAGGGAGCCGTGGCCGGCCGTGCCGCGCACCAACAGAACCATGGGAGTGGGCGCCTTCTCGCTCGTCTCGATGCGGTAGAGCCGGATCCCCGAGGGCAGGTCCGTGGCGAAGCCGCCCTCGTTGATGGCGAACTCCGCGTCGATCTTCTCCCACGCGTTTTGGGCCAGCCACCGGATGCCGCCCGAGCCCTCTTCTTCGTCCGCCTCCGCCGCGAGAATGATGTCGCGCCGCAGCCGCCGGCCCGACCGCTTCAACTCCACGATCACGGCCAGTTCCGCCGCCAGGAGCGATTTGTCGTCGACGCTGCCGCGGCCATACAGGAAGCCGCCGTGCGCCTCGGCCGCGAAGGGAGCCACGCTCCACTGCGCCGCCTCGGCCGGGGCCACGTCCGTGTGCGCCATGAGCAGCAGCGGGCGGCGCGTCCCCGACCCCGCCAGCCGCGCGACCCAATTCAGCCGGGAGGGATCGCCACCCAGCGCTTCGCACGGGATGGCTTCCTCCCGCGCCACCTTTTCGAGCCACGCCGCCATCCGCGATTCGTTCCCCGGCGGGTTGGAGGTGTCGATCCGCGTCATCTCCGCGAGGTATCGCCGCGCGCGTTCGGTCAGGCCGCTCTGGCCGTATGCCGCCGAGGCGACGGTCAGAACCAGCCAAATCGCCCCTACGCCACTCCGCATTGGTGCTATCTTAACGAATCTTTCCGCGGGGGGCGCGGGCGCGTGAGCCGCAGCACGACGGATTTTTCCCCTCCGCTGGTAGTCTGATATCGATGTCAGCCGCCAACCAGCAGCCGGCTCCGGGCGTGAACCGTCAGATCCTTCTGGCGGCGCGGCCGGTGGGAATGCCGAAAGAATCGGATTTTAAGCTCGTAGATTCCACCGTGCCGCATCCCGCTTCCGGCGAGGCGCTGGTACGGGCTCTCTACCTCTCCGTCGATCCCTACATGCGGGGCCGCATCGGCGCTCACGCCTCCTACGCCAAAAACATCGACCCCGGCGAAGTCATGATCGGCGGGGTTGTGGGGCGCGTCACCGAGAGCAACGACCCGCGGCTTTCCGCCGGCGATGTGGTCGAGGGCATGCTCGGCTGGCAGGAGTACGCCGTCGCCTCCGCCAAGTCCCTGCGCAAAATCGACCCTGCCTCCGTTCCCATCTCTACCGCGCTTTACGTCCTCGGCATGCCCGGCCTCACCGCCTACTTCGGCCTGCTCGATATCTGCAAGCCGCAGCCCGGCGAGACGGTGGTGGTCTCCGCCGCGGCCGGCGGCGTCGGCTCGCTGGTGGGCCAGATCGCCAGGATCAAACGATGCCGGGCCGTGGGCGTGGCCGGCAGCAACGGTAAGATCCGCTTCATTACCGGAGAACTCGGTTACGACGGCGGCTTCAACTACAGAGATACGCCCGATTATCACGCCAAACTGAAAGAACTCTGCCCCAACGGGATCGACATCTACTTCGATAACGTGGGCGGCGAAATCACCGACGCGGCCATCCGCCTTCTCAACACGCGCGGCCGCATCTCCGTCTGCGGCCAGGTTTCGGAGTACAACGCGGAGGAGCCGCAGATGGGCCCCCGCTGGATGGGCCAACTCGTCGTCAAACAGGCCAGGGCCGAAGGCTTCCTCGTCCATCAGTTCGCCGACCGTTTTGAAGACGGCCTCAAGCAACTCGCCGCATGGCTGCGCGAGAAGCGCATCAAGTACCGCGAGGACGTCGTGGAGGGCCTGGAGAACGCCCCGCAGGCCTTCATCGGCATGCTGCGCGGCGAGAATATCGGCAAACGCCTGGTCAAGGTTGCGGAGTAGCGCCGGCGCGTGCCCGCCCGTCATCCAACGAGTCCCTCACCACCCGCAGCAGCCCGTCCACCGTGAAGGGCTTGGGCAAAAGGCTGAACCCCTTGCGCGTGACGAAGCGTTGCACCATGTCCGCGTCGTGGAACCCGGAAATGAACAGCACGCGAAGGTCCGGCTGCTTGACCCGCAGACGCTCGGCCAA
>JAIQFU010000311.1:4545-12897 GCA_020073115.1 Terriglobia bacterium | reverse complement strand
AGGGTCAGCGGCCGCCCGGAATCCGTGCGGAAGCGGACGATGATCCGGCCGCCGCGGTCGATATTGACGTCCGCGGCCATCAAGCGCTGCGTGCCATAGCCAGAGAGGACCGACTCTCCGCGGCCCTGGCCGCTGTAATGGATTACGTTGTTCCAGGTAAAGCCGGGAACGGACGGACGGTCGGACGGACGGTCGGACGGCGGCCCCGGCGGGAAGCCCTGGTCCGAGCGGCCGGGCCGGTCGTTGCGCCCGAAATCGCCGCCGCCCCCGGTCATCTGCCAGGAAATACGGAAATGGTATCGCCCCTGGCCGCCCGAGCTGTCGCGGATGCGAATCACGGCCCCGTAATTGTTGCGGCGCGAGGGCTCGGACAGCAGAACGATATCGCCCCGCCGCTCGATTACCTCGAAGTTGAATCCTTGCACCGGTCCGTCCGGCAGCGGCGCGTTGCATTCCGAGTTACCGTCGTCGTACGGGTCGCGGCCGGCGATCGTATGGACGAAAACCATGTCCCGCCGCAGCGTGATTTCGGCTTCATTGTCCACCTGCAGACGAATGTCGCACTGGCCTTTGCCCGCCGGCACGTCATCGCGGGTCATCCGGCGGACGCGAAATTGAGTGTCTGCCAAAACGGGCAGGGCCGCACAGAGCGCCGCCACAGCGATCCCCGTGCGAAGGAGTTTCCGATTGAACATTCTCTCCAGCATACCGCTCGGATGGATGCGTTCGCGGCGAGGCGCGTTTCGATTGCCGAGCCCCGCCTCCCATTAAATTTCCTCAAGGCGCGGGGCCGCCCTGCGGGCCGAGCCCGGTCCTGCTGGCTTACGATAAAAAAGATGACTACTCCCGAAGAGCGCCGCCAGGCCCTTACCGACATACTCGACCAACGCATCCTCGTGCTCGATGGCGCCATGGGAACCATGCTGCAGCAGCGCAACCTCACGGCAGCCGACTTCGGCGGGCCGGCGCTGGAGGGCTGCAACGAGGCGTTGCTGCGCACGCGGCCCGACGTGGTGCTGGGGATCCACCGGGCGTACTTCGCCGCCGGTTCCGACATGGTCGAGACCGACACCTTCAACTGCGACCGCATTTCGCTGGGCGATTACGGCCTGGAGGACGCCGTCTACGAGTTGAATGCCGCGGCGGCCAGGCTGGCGCGCCAGGCGGCGGAGGAGTTCTCCACCCCTTCGCGCCCGCGTTTCGTGGCGGGATCGATGGGGCCCACGAACAAGTCCATCACGGTGGTCGGCGGCGTCACGTTTCCGCAACTGGTGGAGGTTTACTACGAGCGCGCGAAAGGGTTGATCGACGGCGGCGTGGACGTCCTGCTGCTCGAAACCTGCAACGATACGCGCGGCGCCAAAGCCGGCCTGATCGCCGTAGACCGCCTGCGCCGCGAACTCGGCCGCCCTATCCCCCTCATGCTCTCCGGCACCATCGAGAGCATCGGGACCATGCTCGCCGGGCAGACGGCCGACGCCTTTTGCGCTTCGATGATGCACGCGGACCTCCTCTCCATCGGGCTCAACTGCGGCACCGGCCCGGAGTTCATGACCGACCACCTCCGCACCCTCAGCGACATGTTCCCGGGCCGCGTCTCGTGCTAACCCAACGCCGGGATGCCCGATTCCGAAGGAAAATACCTCGAATCGCCGGATTCCTTCGCCGCGCAACTGGAACGCTTCATCGGGAACGGCTGGCTGAATATCGCCGGCGGCTGCTGCGGAACGACCGAGCGGCACATCGCCGCCGTGGCGCAGATGGCCGAGGGCAAGCGGCCCCGCGCGCTGCCGGGACGAAAACACCGCGCCTATTATTCGGGCGTCGAACTGGTGGAAGGGCGGAGGATAAATGGGAAGAGGCCACCGAGATCGCCCGGCGGCAGGTGCGCAACGGCGCGCAGATCGTCGATGTCTGCCTCCAAAGCACGGACCGCGACGAGCTTCAGGACATCCCGCCGTTCTACGACAAGCTCATCCGCAAGATCAAAGCCCCGGTCATGATCGACACCACCGACCCGCGCGCGGTGGAACTGGCGCTCACCTACTGCCAGGGCAAGGCCATTATCAATTCCATTAACCTGGAGGACGGCGAGGAGAAGTTCGAGCGCATCTGCCCCCTGGCGAAACGCTACGGCGCGGCGCTCGTGGTGGGCTCCATCGACGAGGACAAGGTTCAGGCGCAGGCCTTCACGCGCGAGCGCAAGCTGGCCGTCGCCGAGCGGTCCTACGGGCTTCTCACGAACAAGTACGGCATCGCGCCCGAGGACATCATCATCGACCCGCTGGTCTTCCCCTGCGCCACCGGCGACGCCAACTACATCGGCGCGGCGGTGGAGACGATCGAAGGCGTGCGGCTGGTGAAGGAAAAGCTGCCGTTCGTCAAAACCGTCCTGGGCATCTCGAACGTATCCTTCGGCCTGCCCGCCGCCGCGCGCGAGGTGATCAACTCCGTCTTCCTCTACTACTGCACCAAGGCCGGGCTGGACCTGGCAATCGTCAACGCCGAGAAGCTGGAACGGTTCGCGTCTATTCCGGAAGAGGAACGGCGGCTGGCCGAAAACCTGCTCTTCAATACGCCACCGCCGGATGCGGAAGACGAGGCCCTGCGGACCGCCCCGGAGGACTGGCGGCGGCAAAGCGCCGAACAGCGCGCGGCCATCAACCAGTTCCACATCGCCGCCATCACCGATCACTTCCGCAAGACGGGCGCGCGGGTGAAGCAGCGGGCGGAAGACCTGCCGCTCGACGAGCGGCTGGCGCGGTACATCATCGAGGGCACGAAGGATGGTCTCATCCCCGATCTCGAACGCAAGCGCGCCGAGGGGGCGGCGCCCCTGGACATCATCAATGGGCCTCTGATGGCCGGGATGGCCGAGGTGGGGCGGCTCTTCAACAACAACGAGCTGATCGTGGCCGAGGTGCTGCAATCCGCGGAGGCCATGAAAGCGGCGGTCAGCCACCTCGAGCAGTTCATGGAGAAGTCCGAATCGGCCGCCCGCGGGGCCGTGATTCTGGCCACCGTGAAGGGCGACGTCCACGATATCGGCAAGAACCTGGTGGAGATCATCCTCGCCAACAACGGCTACCGCGTGGTGAACCTGGGGATCAAGGTGCCGCCCGAAGCGTTGATTCAGGCGTATCACGAGCACAAGCCGGACGCCATCGGCCTCTCCGGCCTGCTGGTGAAGAGCACGCAGCAGATGGTGATCACGGCAGGAGACCTGAAAGACGCCGGGATCTCGGTCCCGCTGCTCGTGGGCGGGGCGGCGCTCTCGGAAAAGTTCACCCGCGGCAGGATCGCGCCCGCGTATGGGGAAGCGGTGTGCTACGCCAAGGATGCCATGACGGGTTTGAGCCTGATGAACCGGCTGATGGACCCGGCAGCCCGCGACGTGACGCTGGCGGAGAACCGCGCCGATGGGGGAGGCGGTCCCGCCTTCCAGGCCGGGCAGACGGAACCACCTGCCCCACCCCCGGCCGCGGTCCGCAGCTCCAAGGTTCGCGCCGCCGTCCCCATTCCCCCGGCTCCGTATCTGGAGCGCAAGCTCCGCGAAATGCCCCACCTCGCCGAGGTCTGGAGCTACATCAACCCCTTCATGCTCTACGGCCGCCACCTGGGGTACAAGGGCAACTTCGAAAAAGCCCTGGCCGAACGCGAGCCTAAAGCGCTGGAGTTGTTCCACAACATGGAAGCGCTGAAGCAGGAAGCAGCGCGGTTCATGAAGGTCAGGGCCGTGTGGCAGTTCCTCGCGGCCGAGCGCGACGGCAACGCCATCCACCTGTTCGCTCCGGGCGGCGTCGAGCCCATCCACACCTTCCGCTTCGGGCGCCAGCAGCGCGAGAACGGGCTCTGCCTGAGCGACTACATCCTTGACGCGGAGGAGGGCCGCCGCGACCACCTGGCGCTTTTTGTGGTCACCGCCGGCGCCTGCGTCCGCGATAAATCGGAGGAGTGGAAGCAGGCCGGCGAGTTCTTCAAAGCGCACGGCATCCAGGCGCTGGCGCTCGAAACCGCGGAAGGAGCGGCCGAATGGCTGCACCGGCGCATCCGCGAAGACTGGGGGTTCCCCGATCCCCCGACCCTCACCATGCACGACCGCTTCACCTCGAAGTATCGCGGCAAGCGCTACAGCTTCGGGTACCCGGCTTGCCCCAACCTCGACGACCAGCAGGGCCTTTTCAAACTGCTGCGCCCCGAGGAGATCGGCGTGCATCTGACGGAAGGCATGATGATGGAGCCGGAAGCCAGCGTCAGCGCCCTGGTCTTTCACCACCCCGACTGCGCGTACTTCACCGCGGAGTGAAGTGGCGTGTCAAAGCGGCGGTACCGTATCAGCGAGGCCACAATGAAACGATTCGTCCTCTGCGCGGCGGCCCTCCTGATGGCGTCCTGCCACGGGACGCGCGATACGCGATCCGATCCCCTGCCCGGTTTTCCCCGCCTGGTGCTCTGGGCTTGGGAGCGGCCGGAAGATTTCAGCTTCCTGCCTCCGCAATCGGCCGGAGTGGCATTCCTCGTGCGTACCATTTCGTGGAGCAAAGGAGAGATGAGTTCCCGCCCGCGGCTGCAGCCCCTGCACGTTCCCGCGGGAACTCCCCTCATCACCGTCGTGCGGCTGGAGTCCGGCGGCGAACCCCTGCCGGACGCGGCGGCGGTAGCGCTCGAAGCCGCCAAGGCCGGCCAGATGGAAGGCTCGGAAATTCGCGCCCTGCAGGTGGATTTCGACGCCAAACGTAGCGAGCGCGAATGGTATCGCGGCATGCTCGCGCGCCTGCGCGAAACACTGCCGTCGAACCTGCCGCTGACCATCACGGCTTTGGCGTCCTGGTGCGAGTCCGATGGCTGGATCGCCAACCTCCCGCTGAGCGACGCCGTCCCCATGCTGTTCCGGATGGGGAGCGGCGAGCGCTTCCCCCAGGGGGATTTCCGGGTCGGACTGTGCCGTTCCAGCGTAGGACTCTCGACAGACGAAATCCCGCCCGCCGTGCCGCGCGGACGCAGGATCTTCGTCTTCAATCCCCGGCCCTGGTCCGAAACGGCCTACCGCTGGGCCCGGGAAAACGTGAGGAAATGGCAATGAGGAGTCGAGTGCCCCCGGCGGTCGATCTTGGCCGCCGGTTCTTTTTGGCTGAGGGCAAAAACAACCGGTGGCGAAACCCGGCCGCCGGCGGTACGTGTCTCTGCCTGCTGCTGCTGCTCCTGGTTGCCGGCGCCCTGCTGCTCGATCCGCCGGCGGGCGAAAGCTGCGGGCCTTTTCTTCCGGACGCGCAGTTCGTCTACGTGCGCGCTCCCGGACCGGAGTTCCTGCACGGCCAACTGGGCATCGTGCAGCCCAAGTACCTGCGTTGGAACCTGGTGGTAGCGTACCGGTATCTGTCGGATGTCCCGCTGAGCGAAGACGAGGTCCGCGCCCTCGGGCCGGTGCAGTGGCCCACCGTGCAGTATCCGCCGGGGCTCCAGATGGGCGGGCCGCTCGCAGCGGCTCTCTGGTTTCAGGCGCGGAACGCGGTTCCCGGCGTGCAGCCGCTGAAGCAGATGGACGTCTACCGGCACACCATGATCAACGGCTACTACGCCGCCTACCAGAACTGCATGGACGACGCTTTCGATGCGGCGCGGGCTACGCTGGCCGCCCGGATGAAGCTCTGGGGCGAGAAGAGCCCGAACGTGACAGAGTGGCTCCGCGGCCAGGACGCGGTGTTCGCCAACTGCGGCGGCGACCGCCTGGTGTTCACCGCGCCGCCGCCGCGCATCGAGCGCGCCGCGTACCAGGCCCCGCCGCCGCTTGCGCCGGGGGCGGACCCGCTGCTCGCCGCCGACCGCCAATACCAGACCGCCGCGGCGGAGTTCTACGCCGCAAAATTCACGGACGCCGGGCAGGCGTTTCGCGCGGTCGGGGCCAACGCGGCATCCCCCTGGCGCGGCGCCGCGCCGTACCTCATCGCGCGCACGCTCATCCGCCAGGGAACCGTGGACGGCGACCAGGACGCGCTGGGCCGGGCCGAAGCCGCGCTCCAGGCCATCCTGAAAGACCCGAACCAACAGCGGTGGCACGGTTCCGCACGCGGACTCCTGGAGTACGTCCGCGGCCAACTGCACCCGGAAGACCGAATGGCCGAGTTGGGGGCCGCGCTGGCCAAACGCGGGTCGGGAGAGCAGATCCGCCGCGATTTGACGGATTTCACGATGCTTTGGGACCGCAAGGGCGATGGCCCGGCAGCGCGCAGCGAACTCGCGGATTGGATCACCTCCTTCCAGACCGGCGACAAAGCGCACGCGGTGGAACGCTGGCGAGCGTCCGGCGCCGCTCCGTGGCTCATCGCCGCGCTGTCCTGGTCCAGCCCCAACGACGAAGCCGCGCCGGAGTTGATCGCCGCGGCGCGGAAACTCCAGCCGGCCTCCCCGGCTTACCCCACCGCCGTCTTCCACGGCATCCGGCTGCAGGCGGGCCGGAAAGAGCGCGAGGAAGCCCGCACGTGGGCCGACGAGGCCCTGGCCAAGGGACCGGCGCCGGATGCGCGGAATGCCTTTCTGGCCGAGCGTTTGGCCCTGGCGCGCGACTGGACGGAGTTTCTGCGCTTTGCGCCACGCCGTCCGGTAGCGGCCAACGCCGCCGGGGCTGACGAGCCGCTCTCGAACTACACCGCCTTCATCCGCCCCGGCCCGGTCTTCGATTGGGATGCCGCCGAAACCTTCAACCGGGAGACGCCCCTGGACCTTTGGGTGGATGCCAGCCGCAACCCCCTTTTGCCCGCCAATTTGCAGGCCGACGTCGCACAGGCCGGATGGGTCCGCGCGATCGTCCTGAACCGCGCCGCCGAAGCGCGCGAATTGGCCGCCCGCGCCGCCGCACTCGCGCCCGAACTCGCGGGCGGCATGCGGGAGTATGGAGCGCAGCGGGACACCGCCGCAGCCCGGTTCGCCGCCGTGCTCTTCATGCTCCGGAATCCCGGCCTCTCCCCCGTGGTGCGCGAGGGCTTCGGCCGGTATCGCGAAAAGCCGGCCCAACTCGACGATCTACGCGACAATTGGTGGAGGCTCGTCAGTTCCACGGAGGCGCTGGCGTCTGGAAACCCCTCCCGAGGTTATCTACGCCAGGCAGTGGGCGGCAGCGTCCCGGCGGAGTTTCTCTCCGCGGCCCAGCGCCGGCAGGGATCGTCGGAATGGGCATCCCTGATTGGCTCGGCGGCGGCCGCGCCCGATTACTTCTGCTCCCAGACCCTGGGCTGGGCCCGCGCCCACCCGGACGACGCGCGCGCCCCGGAGGCGCTCCACCTTTGCGTCCGCTCCACCCGATATGGCCTGAGAAGCGGGGAAACCGGCTCCTGGTCCCGGCGTGCATTTCAGCTCCTTCACTCCCGGTACGCGAGGTCGAAATGGGCGGCCCAAACCAGGTACTGGTATTGAAGTTTCAGAGGGTAAGCAGTACGGTTTCGCGCATCTTCGCCGCTTTTAATGTGGGAAAATAGGCTCATCGAGAGGGGATCTTGTCATGAGCCACACGGAACGCCCACCAGGTGGCGCGGGAGCCGCCGCGCGCAAGGACATCGCCGCCCTCCTTCACAAGAGCAAACACATGGTTCCGGCCCTGCTGGAATCGGCCTCCCAGGCCATCATCGCCGTGGACGCCGCCGGCAGAATCGTGCTGGCGAACGCGCGCACGGAGGAGATCTTCGGCTACCGCAGGGAGGAACTCGTGGGCGGCACGATCGAGAGGCTGCTCCCGGAATCGAGCCGGGTCCGGCACGTCACCGAGCGGGCCGATTACATGGCGAAACCGCGGGTGCGCCACATGGGCATCGGGATGGAACTGGCCGGCCGCCGGAGAGACGGCGCGGAGTTCCCGGTGGAAGTCAGCCTCAGCTATATCCGCACGGAAGAAGGCGTCTTCGCCATCGCCTTCGTCAGCGACATCAGCCAGCGCAAAAACCTCGAAGAACAGTTGATGCACGCCCAGAAAATGGAGGCGGTGGGCCGCCTGGCCGGGGGCGTGGCGCACGATTTCAACAACATGCTGACGGTCATCTCGGGCTACAACCAGATGATTCTCGACCAGCTTTCGCCGCTGGACCCGATGCGCGGCTACGCCGAGGAGATCCTCAAAGCGGCCGATCGCGCGGCGGCGCTCACCAATCAGTTGCTGGCCTTCAGCCGCCGGCAGATCGTCCAGCCGCGGGTCATCAATGTCAACGAGGTGCTTTCCCATACCGAAAAAATGCTGCGGCGCCTGATTGGCGAAGACGTGGTTCTGACGTTCAGCCTCCACCCGGAGACGGGCAACATCAAAGCCGACCCCGGGCATCTCGAACAGGCTATCTTCAACCTGGCGACGAACGCGCGCGACGCCAT
>JAIQFU010000311.1:0-4476 GCA_020073115.1 Terriglobia bacterium | reverse complement strand
GACGGCCAACGCCAGCCTGGACGATACCTACATCCGGACCCACCTCGGCGTGCAATCGGGAGCGTACGTCATGATCGCGGTGAGCGACACCGGGTACGGCATGGACATGGAGACCAAGCGCCGCATTTTTGAGCCGTTCTTCACCACCAAGGAGAGGGGAAAAGGCACTGGGCTCGGGCTGGCGACCGTTTACGGCATCGTCAAGCAGGCCGGCGGCGACATCTGGGTGTACAGCGAACTGGGCAGGGGCACGACGTTCAAACTGTACTTTCCACGCGTTTCCGAGCCGGTTTCGAGCGCCGAGAACGCCGGGACTGCCACCCCCGCGCCGGCGGGGAGCGAAACGGTCCTGGTGGTGGAGGACGAGCAGGGCGTTCGCGACCTGACCGCCAAAATCCTCAAGAACCTCGGCTATACCGTGCTGACGGCGGCCAGCGGAGCCGAGGCGCTGGAGATCAGCCGCAGGCAGGCCGCTCCGATCTCCGTCCTGCTAACCGACGTGGTCATGCCCAACATGAGCGGCGCCCAACTGGCCGCCGAACTGCGCCGGAGCCGCCCGGAGATGAAGGTGATCTACGTTTCCGGCTACACCGAGAACACCGTGTTGGACCACGGCGTTCTCGACGCCGGCCTGGATTTCCTGGCCAAGCCTTTCACGCGTGAGGGGCTTTCCAAAAAACTCCGCGAGGCGCTGGGAAAGACGCACAAGGAGAAACCGTAGTTCGGGCGGGTTGGCAAGCCGCCGCAGGTTGGCAAGGTCGGCGACCTGCCCTACGGCGCTACCGCGGCACAGCGGCCACGCCGTCCTTCTCCGCCAGCCATGCAATCAGGCTCATCGCGAGTTTCCCGGCGGCGTCGGCGACGAGGATGTGGACCTCGGGGGTGAGAAACCGCATTTCCACCGAGATCAGCAGGGTCGTCGCCGGATCGCTTTCCCGTATGGCGTTCTCCACGTGGTCGTGGATCGCCATCTCGACCCCCTGGCTTTCCGGTCCCTCCAGGAACCGCAGGTAGGAAGCGAACTCGAAAGCCAACTCCGGGCGGAGCCGCGCCCTCCGCTGGGGCGGTATCGCCAACATGATTTCCAGCGGTCCGGCGGGCGATCCTTCCATGTCCACCGTGGCCAAACCCGCGTCCCCAAGGTCGTAAATCTGCGCGCAAAACGTGAGCGGAGGCACGCCGGGGCCCTGCGCCTGCAGCTTGCCGTGCCAGCAGCCGGCCAGTTCGCGGAGTTTGTTCAAGATGCGGCGCGTGCCCGCCAGCGTGAAAGAGATCTCATCCGGGCCGTGCCACGCCCGGCTCCGCGAGTCCCACCCGTGGAGTTCGATGCGCCCGTATGCGGGCTTGCTTTGAGGCATTGGATCCTTTCATTGTACGGCCAGCGCCGGAACCCACACTGGCGCCGCAAGTGCACCACGCGAGCAGGGAGGTTCCAACTTTGTTTATTGCGCTGTTCATCATCCTGCTCATCGCGTGGCTGATCGGCTGGGTGGCGTTTCACGTCGCCGGAGGTTTGATCCACCTGCTATTGATCGTCGCGGTGATTTCGCTGATTATCCACTTCGTGCGTGGCCGCCGGACAATTTGAGGGCGCGGCGGCCCTCCGGGCGGCCGCGGCAGGTTCCAGCCGGGACGCGGGAAATTCAACGCGGCTCGTCAGTACCCCAAGTGAAAGAATAGCCGGCTGAAGAACCGATTCGCGGCCGACGGCTCCTCGCCCGTGCGCAGAAAGAAGGCGCGCCGCAACGGCACGGTCGCCTGACGCATCAGCTTGATGTACCACTCGTCGCTGGTGTGGCGGAAATGCGTTTCGTCCATCTGCGCGGCCACCGAATAAAGCAGGTTGCCGAAGCTGTACTCCGCGTCCATGCCCTCCCGCGCGGCCAAGGTGAGGACCATGGGCACGTTCAGCCAGGGACGGTACGGACTGGCATCGCCGATCAAGTCGATTTCCGGCTTTCCGAAGAGTCCCACCGCCAGGTCCATATGCTTGCTGAGCATGGGATCGATCCCCATCTTGCTTGCTCCAACCCAGTCCACCGCAACAAGGTCGCCGCCGGCGATGATGGTCCGCGTCTCGTTTGGCGCCGGCTCGGCGAACACGCCAAAAGGTCCGTCCGCGCTGAGCCATCCGTCCACCAGTCCGAAATGCACCGGGAACGCCGAGAGATACTCCATGGTGGTGTGATAGATGTCGCGCCGGCAGTGGTATTCGAGAAACTTGTTGGCCAGCGGCAGCGCGCCGTAGATATTCTTGAGCGTCAGGCTGTAGTAGGCGTATGCGTGGGTCTTGTTCTTGGCGAAGGAGATGCGGAAATCGGCGTCGCGCCAGGCGCGCGAAACCGGGTGCATTCCGAGGCTCGGCCCCAGATTGCGCTGCTCATCCGCGTCCAGCGTCATGTCCACGATTTCGTACCCGTCCCGGCCGTCGTAGCCGAGGTACTCCGCCATTTCCCTGACGCTGCGCTTATCGAAGTACTGCCCGTACGTGGATTGGGCTTCCACCACCCGTACCGACGCGAAGCCGCGCGCGCGCAGGCGCCGGACCAGATGCCCGACGAGCTCCGGATCCGTGTAAGTGGAGCGGTCCCGCTTGTCGTACGCGAACATGAAGTTGGGCTTGATCGCGATCGAGAAGCGGCTCCTCTCGTTGCCGGAAGCGCGCAACTTCTCTTCGATCACGTCGTCGAAGCGGGCCGCTTCCAGTGCGCACCCGAGGGTTTGGAGTTTGTCCTCGCCGCGCATGACCGCCACGGTGGCCTTGCGGCTGCAGCCGACGGCCTCCAGCCGCATGGCCCGCATGTCCTCCTCGAGCGCCAGGCAGCGGGCGCCCGACCCGTCCTGGACCTCGACGATGCGGCGCTGGAACACGGCGGTCGGAAAGTGGTCGTTGTTCACTTCCACGATCGGGGCGCCGATCTTCCGGAGCGGCGCGGCGCGTTCCTCGGGCTTGCCGGCGGGCGCCAGGGGCTTGACCGTACACGCGCCGTCCAGCATCGCGATCTCGGCGGAGGCCGTTCGCTCGATGGCCGCGCCCACGGCGGCGTCCACTTTGTCCTTCACCCAGTACTGCTTGTCGTTGCGGAAGGTCCGGCTCTGGATCTGCACGCGCGCCGATCTTTGCTCGGGCCGCACCGCGCAAAGATAACCGTAGAGCAGCGTAGGCTCCTTCAGGTTGCGGAAGGCGCCGCGCTCGCATTCACCGCTGGAGGCCGAGGGATCGACCTGCCACGACTCGCCGTCGAGCGCGATCCTGCCGCTCCGGATGGCGGCCAGGTGCGGCGTAATGGAGATGCCCGGCGCATTTTCACCCGGCAGGACCTCGCTCAGCTGCTTCTGAATCCCGGACGAGAGCCGGCGCACCACGGAACCAACCAGCGGAAAGGGAAAGACCACGGCATCGTTGGCGGTCGCCAGGAACTCGATGGAAATTTCCGCCCGCACCGCAGCCATGCCCGGCGCGCCTTTCTTGATCTGGGAAAACGAGATGCGGCCGTCGTCTCCCAGCGCGTACAGCAGCCCCGAGTAACGGTAAACGCCATCGGTGACGCTCAACTGGAGCCCAGTCAGCACACGGTCCGTGATCGCAAACCGGCGGTAACCGCCCCGACCGTCCCCCACCGCCAGCAGGACGTCCCAGAACAACTCGCCATCGCCCCACGGGAATCCCTTGTCGTGCGCGCCGGAAACCAGGAAGAAGGGCGCGGGACCCGAGGGCGTCTGCAACCGGCCGGCGGCCACCAGGTTTTCGTAGCGGGTGTCGTAAAAAAGACGCGCCTTGTCCAGGTATTCGTCGCGCAACTGTCCCCACGCGAACGAGGTGAATGCCACGCGCGCCGCGATTTCCCGGGCCCAGTTGTCCGCGCCTTCGATACGCATGGACGCCAGCAGCGCCGGAAGGTCCGTCAGGCTGAAGCGCAGTTCCCCGGCGCCGTACAGAGGCGCGGCATCGCTTTCGCCGCGGTACACGTTCGTGTAGAGACACGTCATGTCCTTCACGACATCCAGCCCCGGGTCGTCGTGCACGTCCTTGTGCCCGTTCAGGAAATACGCGTCGCCGGCGGCCGAAGTGAAACGGAAGAAGTATCGCAACTGCCGGACGCCGCTTCGGGCATCGACTACGAACAGTTGGAAGCCGCCCTCGCGAATCGGAATCGCGCTCCCCAACTCGGGGCACGTCACCGTGCCGGTCAGTTCGGCGCGATGCTCCGGATCGTCGAAAAAACGTTTGAGGTCGGCGATCCGGATCGTCACGTCAAAGCTCAGCGGCCGGTCTCCGACCACGCCCGCCATCGCTTCCCGGAACACCAGTCCCACACCCTCGAGCATGCTTGCCCGTCCCATATTCCAAGTCCATAGTGATTATAGGGGAAACAGATGCCGAACAGTCGTTAGCCGGCAGTTGCCGGGAATGGGCGTCACCGGCGTGCCTGCGCCCTTGTGAACGCGGGACACCGTCGCGCCGCAACTGCTGCG
>JAIQFU010000310.1 GCA_020073115.1 Terriglobia bacterium | reverse complement strand
GTCGATTTTCCCGAACCCGAAGGGCCCATCAGAGCCACGAATTCGCCGGCTGCGACACTGATGTCGATACTGCGGAGCGCGACGACGTGAAAGTCGGAATGAACGTATTCCTTTTCGAGCCCGCGGGTCGTAATTACCGGACCGCTCATCGGTAGCCCCTCTCGATGGCGGCCGCGCGCACCGCCTGGTTGAAGGCTACCGAGGCATTCATGTCCGGTCTCAAGAGCCCGTCCGGCTTTTCGATCCTCACCTTTACCTGCACGGTTGCCTTCTGCCGGTTGGCTTCCGGCGCAATCTCCTTGATGAAGCCGTCGTACTTGCGGTCCGCGAAGGCGTCGGTGGTCACCACGCCGCGCTCGGCCGCACGCAGTTTGGCGAAATCGTTCTGGCTGATATCCAGCTCCACTTCGAGGTCGTTCAGGTCCGCCAGGGAGACCACGTATCCCTTGGCCCCGCGGTCGCCCACGAAACTGGTGGTGAGGAACTCGCCTTTCTCCACCGCGCGCTCCAGGATGGTGCCCGTCACGGGCGCGCGGATCACGGTGTCCTTGAGCGCGGTCTCGGCGTAAGCCACCATGCCCCGGGCCTGCTCCACCTGTCCGCGCAGGGCATCGATCTGTTCCTGCCGCGGGCCCAATTTCACCAGCTCGTAGGCTTTTTCGGCCGCATTGACTTTGGCGGCGGACGAATCATAGCGCGCCTGCGCGTCGTCCAGCGACTGCCGGGGGGCCACGCTCTCCGCCACCAGTCCCTTGGTGCGGTTCAGAGTGACGCGCGCATTCTCCAGGTCGGCCCTGGCGGTGTTGACATTGGCCAGGGCCTGCGCGATCTCTTCGGGGCGCGAGCCGTGGAGCGCCTCATCCAGCCGCGCCTGCAAGGTCGCGAGGTTACCCCTGGCCTGCTGCAGCTGCGCCTGGTATTCGTCGTCCTCCAGGAGGACCAGGACCTGGCCTTCCTGCACGTGGTCGCCTTTATCCACGCCGATCCACTTCACTTTCCCGACGACCTTGGCGGCCACTTCGATGGTATGGGCCGCAACGACGTAGCCGGTGGCGTTGAGGACGATGCCCGCCGGGGCCGCCCCGGCAATCGCCGCGACGCGCTGGATCCGCACTTCGGCGGCGGCGTTCATCCTCTGCGCGATGATACGCCCCGCGCCCAACAGAACCAGCGCGCCAATACCCGCGGCGACCCACCGGGCAGCCCCCTTCGAAGACTCCGGCGTCCGCTTCGAGCGGTCGATCTTCAAACTCTTTAATTCAGCGTCCATAAGCAAGCTCTGTACCGCCGATGGTCGTTTTTCGCCACCGGTTCTTTGGGGCCGCCAAAACAACCGGTGGCGGCAAACGACCACCGCCGATACCCTTAGACTTCCCGCAGCGCCGTCAAAATCTCCTTGTTGGCCGCATTGCGCGCGGGAAAGAACCCCCCGACGGCGCCCAAGACCACGGCGAACGCTACTCCGGCCAGGAAACTTCCGGGCGTCACGTGAAACCGGAAGGCGGTCTCGGAAAAGTTCGAATTCCCAATGCCTGTGGTGATGCCGTTCAACGGCAGGACGAGCAGGCACCCCAGAAGCCCGCCCACCGCAGAGAGCAGCACCGACTCCACGAAAAAGCTGAGCAGGATGCTGGCCTGGGAAAAGCCCAGCACGCGCAGCGTTCCGATCTCTCGGGCGCGGCGCGACACGGCCGCATACATGGTGTTCATGGCCGCAAAACTGCTGCCCACCGCCATGATGATCGAGACGAAAATTCCGGTGTACTCCACCGGCGCCGCCTGGGCGGTCTGCAACTCGTAGTATTCCGTCTCCGGCATGGCGTTCGTCACGTTCGCGCCGTCCGGGTTATCCACATTCGCCAGGTTGACCACCGTCACCACTTCCAGGGAGGCCAGCGGCTGGCCGTCGTGGCCGGAGGCGATGCCGCGCCGGAACTTCAGGTCCTGGAACTGCGTGCGCGTAAAGTTGCTGGACAGCTCCGAATCCGACCCCTTGCGCAGCGCCAGGACATTCAGCGGATCGCCCGAGGCCGTGAGCGTGGTGCGCAGGCCGTCCATAAGCGCCAGAATGGCCAGCAGCACCGCGACCGTCAGGGCGATGCCGAGTGCCGTCATGATGGTGGTGGTCTTCCGCACCACGAGGTTGCGCAGGTTGTATGCGATGGGGATGGCCATGGCTAATCCTCGCTCCGCAGTGCGTCGACGATCGAAGTGCGCGACGCACCCATCGCGGGCGCGAGCGAACTCACGAGCCCGATGGCGCCGGCGGCGAGCACGCACGCCGCGGCCACGGGGAGCCGAAACGATTCGACGGGCGGCAGAAATCCGCCGAACGGGCTTTTCCGGATGCCCGCGGTCAGCGCGGTCGAGATCAGGTAGCCGATCACCCCGCCGGCGATCGAGATCATGACCGCCTCCCCGAGGATCAGGCCCAGGACGATGCCCGGCGTGAAACCCAGCGTCTTCAGGACGCCGACTTCGCGCACGCGTTCGCGGACCGCCATCGCCATGGTGTTGGCCGAAACCAGCAGGATGGTGAACATCACGGCGCCGGATATGCCGATCAACAGCATCTTCACGTTTCCCAGCATCGACAGGAACCCCACGGCGAAGGCTTGCTCGGATTCCGTCTTGGTCTGCACGGTGGCGTTGTGAAACTCCCCGTCCACGGCGTCCGCTACGCGCCCCCCCGGATTCAGGACGGTCGAGCAACACGTAGAACGTGGCCACCTGCCCCCGCCGTCCTTCCGGCAGCGTCTGCTCCAGGTAGTCGCGGTTGATGAACATCACGTCGCTGGCGCGCGGGCTGTCGAAGATGCCGCGAACGGTGAATTCGTAGTCTCCCGGAAAAATATCGCCCACCAGGTTGATGCGGTCGCCCAGGTGAAAATTGAATTTGTCAGCCAGATCACGGCCGATCAGGCCGCCCGTGCGCTCCAGCACGAAAGCCTGCTTCTGATCTTCGGGCATGCGGAACTCGCCGTAGATCCGAAAGAGCTTCCCGGGTTCCACGGCGACGCGGGCGAAGAGGTTCTTGGGATCGCGCGAGTCCTTGTACACGCCGCCGAACCAGTTCCACATCATGACCTCGCGGACCCCGGGGACCTGGCGGATGCGGGCGCCGTAGAACTCGGGAATCGGCACGGTGAGCGAGATGCGGTTGCGCACCACCAGCCGCAGGGCCTCGTCCGGGGCCGGAGCGCTCAGGTAGAACGCGTGATACAGGGCGATCAGGACCCCCAGCAGGCACATGGAAACCGCGATGCTCAGAACCGTCAAAGTGGTCCTGCGGCGGTTGCGCCAGCAGTTTCTCAGGATCAGCGGCAGGTAACGAAACATAAGGAGGTCCAGATATCATGTCAAACCAGCGCTACGGCCGCGCGCGGCGGAACCTTGCCAGTTCCGCCACTCCGACAATGATCAGAACCACCGGCCAATAACGATGCCATTCCCCGTAAGGGATGACATCCAGGTTCCCGAACAGGACCAGGATCCCGATCCCGACCAGCAGGAGGCCCAGGACCAGCAGGGCCGAGGGGCCGGCGTTCTTGGTGAGCGGATCGTTCGGTGTCATGACCACAGATTACGGCCCGCCCTCCCCGCGCGCCCCTGCTTCTCGGCGAATAGCGCCGCTTTACCGGCGAGCGCCGCCGCCGCCCGGTGTTTCGCGCCGGTGTTCCGCCCAACAGTCGAATTTCACCGGCGGCGGTACCATGGCCGTAAGGGATTGGATGCCGTTCTCAGGGATCGCGCGGATTGCGCTCGCCGCGCTGGGTTTGGGTGGTGTCGCCGCCGCGCAGGAGGCGATCCTCACCGGGCGCGTGGTGGACGAAAACGATGCTCCGCTCGACCATGCGCGCGTAACGGCGCGCCGCGGGCAGGGCGCCCCGCTGGAAGCTTACTCCGGACCGTCCGGTCAGTTCCGGATCGCCCTCCCGGCTCCCGGAACGTACCTGCTCGGCGCCTTCCGCCCCGGCTACTTCGAGCTCAAGGACCGCCCGGTGGACGTTCCCGCCGGCGGTACGGAAGTCACCCTCGCGCTCAACGTCGAACAGGAGGTGTTCCAGGCCGTTCAGGTGGGAGCGCTTCCGGACCTTGTGGACCCCGACCAGACCCAGCGCGAGCAGCGCCTCAGCGGAACCGTGGTGAACAACGTCCCCTACCCCGCCAGCCACAGCCTGCGCAACGCCATGAAGCTCATCCCGGGCGTGGTTCAGGATCCGAGCGGCGGATTGCACTTTCATGGCGGCGCGGAATACCAGACCCAGTACATGCTCGACGGATTCGATATCACGGATCCCATCGATGGCCGCTATTCGACCCGGCTGGCCGTCGAGGGCGTGCGGTCCCTGGACCTGCTCTCTTCGCGCGAAACGCCGCAGTACGGGCGCGGCTCGGCGGGGACGCTGGAGATCAACACCGAAAATGGAACCGACCAGTTCCGTTACACCGCCACGAACTTCATTCCAGGGCTGGACTACCGCGGCGGGCTGCGCTTCGGCGATTGGACCCCGCCACCAGCCCGCTCTGGGCCGCCGGCAACCTGTTTCACGTCCAGGTGAACCTCACCCCCCCGGACATCCTGTACACCGACGTTCTCACCAATTTCGATCACCAGGCCCACTACGGGCTGGGGGTGCTGGATCCGGTTTCCACCACCACCGAACTGAGCGACAGCGAATGGCTGCTGGCGGGCAAGGAGCTGCATTCCTGGTACGGCGGCGCCATGCTGGAGACCGGCTTCGCCTGGCAGCGCGTGTTGCGCAACCGCGTTCCGCAAGGCGGCGGGCTCTACCTGGTGACCCCCAATGGCCGCAGCGGGAACTACTTCGTCCGCTCGCGCGAGGAGGGCCGGCGGGGGCAGTTCTTCGTGAACTATTATTTCAGGGCGCTGCACGCGGGCGGGCGGCAGCAGATCCAGGTCGGCGCCAGCGCGCAACGGCTGGACTACGACGGAAAATTCCAGCGCAGCGGATACGAAGAGATCGGCCTGAACGCCGTTCCGGCGTTCCTGACCACTTTCCGGGGCAGCGGCGCCTTCGAGCGGCCGGGCCTGAACGTGGCCGCCTACCTCAACGACCACTGGCAACCGGCGGAGCGCCTGGTGATCGACGTCGGGATTCGCGAGGATTGGGACGAACTGGCGCGCGCGCCGGCGCTTTCGCCGCGCTTCTCCGCATCCTACGCCCCCGGCGCCGCCGCGCACACCAAGATCACCGGCGGACTCGCGGTAGTGAACGACGCCGTGCCGCTCGCGCTGTTCGCCCGGCCGCTTGACCAACAGCCGGTCACAACGCAGTACTCCCCGGAGGGCGTTCCCGGCGCACCGCTCGCCACGACTTTCCTCACCGGGCACGACCTCCGGCTTCCGCGGTACACGAAGTGGAGCGCGGCCCTGCAGCACGATTTCGGACGCCGCGTGGACGCCAGCCTGGAGTGGCTGCGCAAACGGGGCCGCGACGGCTTCGTATACGCTCCGGTGGGGTCCGGCGCGGGCGCGGTCAGCATTCAGCCTGTCTTCCTCAGCTACGGCTTCGGCGGCGCCTACGAGCTTTCCAACTTGCGCCGCGACGCCTATGACGAACTGGCGCTGACGGTGCGGCAATCGTTCGGCGACCAGTACGGCTGGCTGGCCAGTTACACGCGCTCGCGCGCGGTTTCCAATGCCGTGCTGGACGTGAACGTGGACCAGCCGCTCCAGGTGCGAAACAATTTCGGGCGCATGCCGTGGGACGCTCCCAACCGCATCCTGGGCTGGGCTTACCTGCCCGTGCCCTTCGCCGGAAAGAACTGGGCGGTGGCCATGATGCTGGATTACCGCACGGGTTTCCCTTTTGCCGTGGTCAATGGCCCCGGAGTGGTAACGGGCCCGGTGGACTCGCACCGCTACCCTTCGAACCTCGATCTCAACCTGCACATCGAGCGGCGTTTTGAATTCGCCGGCTACCGTTTCGCCCTCCGCCTCGGGGCGAACAACCTCACGGACCACCGCAATCCCACGGCCGTGAACAACGTGATCGGCGCGCCGCAGTTCCTGCAGTTTTTCGGCGACGAGGGCCGGCACTTCGTCATCCGGGTGCGGGTCTTCGGGCGGGCGGCGCATTAACGGTATCCCCGGGTTTTCGAGAGTTGCGTCCGGCGGGGGTGCTGGGATAAAGTCACACGGTGTGCGCACGCGAGACCGAACCGTGTTCGGCGGGCGCAGGACGTGGGCTGGACCGAGCGAAAGAGGAATCGAGATGAGCAGCGACGATCTACTGCTTGCTTCCGTGAACAACGCCGAGAGCCGCGAAGTCGGCGGCGTCCGGCTGGATATTTCCCGCGCCGGAACCGGGCGGGTGAAACGCCTCATCTACCCGGCCGGGTTCCGCTGGTCCAGGAACATGAAACCCATCGTCGGGACCGAATACTGCATGCACGCGCATGTGGGGTTCCTGGCGCGCGGCCAGATCCACATCGAGTACCCGGACGGCTGCCGGCTGGAGTTCACGGCGCCGCAGGTAATCGCCATCGAACCAGGCCATGACGGCTGGGTGGTCGGAGACCAGGCAGCGGTGGTGATCGAGTTCGACTTCGAACGCGAGACCGCGCAGCGGTGCGGGATGCCGGAGATCCACCGGCACGGGTAGGCCGCCGCCGGCGGCGCTCAGCGCCGGTATGCTGGTTGCATGCACATCTCGGAAATCGACACTCCCGCGTTGCTCGTAGACCTGGACATCATGGAGCGGAACCTGTGCCGGGTGGCAGCCTACGCGCGCGAGCACGGGTTGCGCCTGCGGCCGCATACCAAAACCCACAAATCCATCCGGCTGGCGCGGCGGCAGTTGGAACTCGGGGCGGCCGGGCTGACCGTGGCCAAGGTAGCGGAGGCGGAGGTGATGCTCGGGGCGGAGCCCGCCGATTTGCTGGTGGCGTACCCTATTCTCGGCCCCGCCAAATTGCGGCGGCTCATGGAGGTGGCGCGGCGCACACGCGTCACGGTGTCGCTGGACAGTGCGGTCGCCGCCCGGCAGCTATCCGGGGCGGCGCGCAAGGCGGGCGTAGAGGTGGGAGTCCTGGCCGAGGTGGATATCGGGCTGGGGCGCGTGGGCGAAACCCCCGGCCCGCTGTTTGTCGCGCTGGCGCGCGCCATCCTGGCCCTGCCGAACCTCTCCCTGGAGGGCATCACGTTCTACCCGGGCCACGTCAAGAGCTGGGACGACGCCGGCCGGGAGGCGTTCGCACAGGCCACGGGACTGTTGCGCTCGATTCTCGCCGATTTCCGGAGTGCGGGCATCGGCGTCCGGATCGTGAGCGGCGGCTCTACGCCCGCGCTCTTCCACTCGCACGAAATGGAGGGGCTGACGGAGATCCGTCCCGGCACCTACATCTTCAACGACGTGAATACGGTCGCGAGCGGCGCTTGCGAGTGGGAAGACTGCGCGGCCACGGTCCTGGCGACGGTGGTGTCCACAGCGCGCCCGGGGCAGGCCATCGTGGACGGGGGCTCGAAAACCTTCTCCTCGGACCGCCTGGTGAATCCGGCCGAGGCGACGTTCGGGCGGGTGGTCGAGGCCCCCGGGGCGCGTTTCCACAAGATGAACGAAGAACACGGGTTCCTCGACATCGCGCACGCGGAACGGGCATTCGCTCTCGGCGACCGGGTCCGGATCGTTCCCAACCACGTATGCACCGCAGTGAACCTGCACGAGCGGGTGTACGGGGTGCGCGGCGAAAACGTGGAGGAAGTCTGGCCCGTGGACGCGCGGGGAAAGCTGACGTAGCATAACCGAGTGCAAAGGGCCGAGAGCGCAGAGCGCGGAACCCGGCTGTTCTCTGCGCCTCTGCTCCTCGGCGGTGAACGGTCTTGTCGGTTTGAGGTCGGGGCCCTCGCTACTTCGCCAGGGCTATTGCCAGGAGCAGCGCGCGCTCCGTGCCGAGCCACGAGTCCACGGAGTCGAACGACTCGTGGAGCGAGTGCGCCCCGGCGCCCTCTCCGCCGCCGCCGATGGTGATGGCCGGGATCCCGAGGTTCATCGGCACGTTGGCGTCGGTCGAGCCTTCGCGCATGGGAGCTTCGAGATGGAGCGCCCTGGAGACGGCGAGGGCGGTCCGGACAATGGGGCTGTCGGCGGGGGTCTGGCCGGCGGGACGCGCACCGACCAGTTCGGGCGTAAACGTGACCGGGCCGTGGCCGTTCCACCTCCGGTTCTCTTCTTCGACCGCTTCCTTCAACGCCGCGTGGAACTTCGCGTCCAGCGCCTTCAGGGAAGCCGGGTCGGCCGACCGCAGGTCCACTTCCATCCAGGCCTCGTAGGGAATGGCGTTCACCGACGTACCGCCTCCCACGCGCCCCACGTTAAACGTGGTCCGGGGCTCGGATGAGACTTCGAAGGCGTCGATTTTGGCAATCGCGCGCCCCATGGCCTGGATCGGATTGGCCATGCCGAAGGCGCCGTAGCTGTGGCCTCCGGGACCCTTGAAGACCACGCGGTAGCGCATGCTGCCCACTCCGACGTTGGTCAGCCCCAGGCCGGTCCCGTCCACCGAGACGAAGGCGTCGATCTGCCCCTTCAGACTGTCGTGGAAGAGGTTCTTCACGCCGCGCAGGTCGCCGAGCCCCTCTTCACCGACGTCGGCGACGAAGGTGATGGGACCGCGCGTCTGCACATGCGCTTCGTTGAGGGAGCGAATCACGGCCAGCATCACCGCCAGCCCGCGCGCATCGTCGCCGATTCCCGGCGCTTTCATGACGCCGCCCTGCCGCGAAACCTGCACGCCCGTCCCTGCGGGGAAGACGGTGTCCAGATGGGCGCTGAAAACCAGGTGGGGATGCGCGGACGCGCCGGGCCTCAGGCCCATCACGTTGCCCGCGCGGTCTATCCGGACATCCCGCAATCCCCCCTGCTCGAAGAGGCGTTTCAGTTCTCGCCCGCGCGTTTCCTCTTTGAACGGCGGAGCGGGTATGGCGCACAGCCGCGCCTGCAGCTCCAGGGTTTGCGGCTCGTTTCGTTTGGCGGCCTCCAAAGCCGCGCGCACCGCGGGCTCGCGAACCAGTTCCGGGGGCGTTTGCCCCAGGGCGAGAGCGGCGCAAAGCGATAGCCAGAACGGCTTTATGACGGCGGTCATCTTCTTCAGTCTAAGAGAATGACCGCCCGTTGCAGGCGCCCCGCTCAGGAGACAGTTTCGGCCAGGTAATCCCTGCCCCAAAGCGCCAACTCAGTCCGGTTGGAGACGCCGATCTTGCGGAAGATGTGGTAGATGTACTCTTTCACCGTGCCCACCGTGAGAGACAGTTCGTAGGCGATCTCTTTGTTGCTCTTCGCCTGCTGAATCAGCGCGACGACCTGCCGTTCGCGGGAAGAAAGCGCGGGGATGCTTCTTTGCTGGGGACCATTGTCTTGCAGGATTGCGATTTCCATTTTGAGATCATTCTCCGTCGGTTCGGTATCTGCCTGCCGGCCAGCAAAGGGACCTGAAATTCCGGCAAGCGCGTATTATTTGCTAAATGTACGTTTCCTTGCACCTGATTGGCCAACCCGGTCCTGGAATGAAAACAAAGCAATTAATATTTTTGGACTATTTGTATCGATTATTACTAATTTACATAACGGTATCTTTTACCCGATAATCCCTGGTGAGCTCCGGGCGCGGCTGAGAGGAAAAAGATGAGCATTGTCCTGTGCGCCGGGGCGGTAAACCCTCTCCACGTTCGCCGGGGGCGCCGCGTCATATAATAGGAGCCAATCTGAATGCGAAACAGAGACATGCGAGCCCGCCGGGGCTTCTCCCTTATTGAATTGCTGATCGTCATTGCGATCATCCTGATCATCATCACGATGGCGGTCCCTAAGTTCAACCAGGCCAAGAAGTTCGCGAACGAGACGGCGGCCATCCGGGCGATTCAGGCAGTCCACTCCGGGGAGACCATGTACCAGTCGCAGTACGGGCGCTACGCCACGTCGCTCGCCGAACTCGGACCTCCGCAAAGCGGCGCCGCCAGCCCCAGCGCCGCGGACGTGATCGGTAACGACCTTGCGGGCGGCGAGAAGCTCGGATACAAGTTCACGGTCACCGGCTCGCAGGGGGGCTACGTGGTCATCGCCATTCCTTCGACATTCGGCACCACCGGATCCCGCACTTTCTATTCGGATCAGACCATGGTGATCCGGGAGAACTATAGTCAAGAGCCGCCCACGGCTGCCAGCAAAGAAATCGGGACCAGCCAGACCGGCAAGTAGCCGGTCCGTTTTTGCAGTCTCCTTACAATCGATTCACAACCTTCCGCCCCAGGCTGGCGTAGGATAAAACCGTGCAGACGGCCCAGCCACGGCAAACCTCGGGGGCGACCCGCCGCAGTTTCCATATCGGGGTCCTATATGCCCTTTGGGGCGTTATCGCCGGCGCCCTGGGGGTTCCGGCATTCGTGTATCTGTTTTTTCCGCCGAAAGCCCAAAAACAGAACGAATGGGTCGAGGCTGGGGATCTCGGAAAACTGGTCTCGGAGCAGCCCGTGGAGATGGTATTCCGCCGAAACCGGGAGGACGGCTGGAAGATCATCAGCGAGAAGAGCACGGCGTGGGTGGTCCGGAAGGACGGCGACGGCATCCTGGCTTTCGGCCCGCAATGCACCCACCTGGGCTGCGCCTACCACTGGGACGAAGCGAAAAACGAGTTCGTCTGCCCCTGCCACAATTCCATCTTCGACGTAGAGGGCCGCGTTCTCTCCGGCCCGGCGCCGCGGCCGCTGGACCGCTACGACGTCAAGGTGGAGGGCGGCAAAGTACTGCTCGGCCGGCTGCGGCGGCCTCCGGAGCCCGCCCTATGAAGCGGCGATGGGCGGAAGCGGCGGCGTGGCTGGACCACCGCACGGGCATTCAGACCGGCGTTCGCAAATTCCTCTACGAGGAAATACCCGCTTCGAGCGGCTGGCGGCAGGTGTTCGGCAGCGTGGCCGTGTTCCTGTTCCTGGTGCAGGCCTTCACCGGGGCGCTGCTCGCGTTCAATTACGCGCCCACGCCCGGCGACGCCTACAACAGCGTCCGGTACATCATGACCGAAGTGACCGGCGGGCGGCTGATCCGGGGACTGCACCACTGG
>JAIQFU010000309.1 GCA_020073115.1 Terriglobia bacterium | reverse complement strand
GTTACCAAACGCGCGGACGCCTCCACGCTCTCGGTGGTCCGGCAGGCGCCTGCCAATTCGCCGTGGCGCGTGCTCATGATCGCCGATGAGCCCGGGCGGCTGGTGGAATCCAACATGGTGGTCAACCTCAATCCGCCCAGCGCCATCAGGGACACGTCGTGGATCAAGCCCGGCAAGACCTCCTGGGATTGGTGGTCGGGCAGCCTGGGCGCGGGGGGCGGCCGTGGCGGCATGAACACCGCCACCATGAAGCTTTACATCGACTTTTCCGCGCGCAACGGCTTCCCCTACATGCTCATCGACGCCGGGTGGGCGGGCCGCGCGGCGGCCGCTCCCGGAGCGGCCGGCGCGGGCCAGGGGCGCGGCGCCACCGACCTCACCACGACAGTCCGAACATCAACATGCCGGAATTGGTCGAGTACGCCAAATCGAAGAACGTCAAAATCTGGCTCTGGGCCCACTGGACGGACGTCAACCGGCAGATGGCCGACGCCTTCCCTCTGTGGGAGAAGTGGGGTATCGCCGGAACCAAGATCGACTTCATGGACCGCGCCGACCAATGGATGGTGAACTGGTACCGCAACGTGGCGAAAAGCGCGGCGGAGCACCACCTGATGCTCGACTATCACGGCGCCTTCAAGCCCGACGGCCTCCGGCGCGAATACCCCAACGTGCTCACGCGCGAAGGCGTCATGGGGGCGGAGTACAACAAGTGGAGTGCGCGCGAAACGCCGCGCCACGATGTGACCCTGGCCTTCACCCGCATGCTCGCCGGACCCATGGACTATACTCCCGGCGGCTTCGACAACGTCACCAAGGCGGAGTTCGTGGCCCGCAACTCGGCCCCCATGGTGATGGGCACCCGCGCCCACCAGACCGCCCTGTTCGTGGTCTTCGAAAGCGCCTTCCAGATGGTGGCGGACCGACCCGGGTGGTCGACGGCCGCCCCGCGGAGTACATCACGATGGCGCGCCGCAGCAGCCAGGAATGGTACGTGGGCTGCATCACCGGCTGGACCCCGCGGGAGTTGGAGCTGCCGCTGAGCTTCCTGGGGAGCGGATCCTATAACGCCGAGATCTACGCCGATGGTCCGAACGCGGCGGCGAACGCGAAGGATTCGACCGTGGAAAAGCGTCGCGTGGACGCCAGGACCACTCTGAAGTTGAAACTGGCCCCCGGCGGAGGCGCGGCCATTCGGCTGACCCCCGCGCGGTAAGGCCCCCTGGGGGGCGAGGCAGTGCCTCGCCCCCCAACAGGGCCGCTGGCAGGGGCCGGGCGTACCTGGCCCGAACCGCGGGGAACAACCCGGCGGGTCTCGCTTAGAACGACAGCTTCAACGCCATCTGCACCAGCCTGGCGTTGTTCTGCTCGGTCGGGTCCACCTTGCCGAAACTGGCGCTGGTCGGGTCCGTGTTCGGGCCTCCGAAGCGCACGTGGTTGAACGCGTTGTACACTTCGAAGCGGTATTGAAACTTCACTTTCTCGCGGACCGAAAAAGCCTTCGAAATTACCGCATCCACGTTGTTGACGCGGCTGGCGCGGACATCGCCCCAGCGCGTCGGATAGTTGCGGATGTAGCTCGCAAAATCCTGGTAGACGCCGTTGGTGATGGTGTCGCCCGTCTTGGGTTTGTAGTCGTACCCGGGCATGCTCTGAATCCCCGTCCAGGCGGGGTAATTCGAGATGTCCGTGTTCTTCGCCGGGAAGCGGATGAACTGCGTGGTGTCGAACCACTGGCTCAGCGTCTGCTGATTGTGCGCCAGGGCGAAATCCGTGCCGCTGAAGAATGAATCGGCGCCGAATACCACCGGCACGCCGGACTGGATGCCGAACTGGCCGGAGAGTTGCCAGCCTCCCAATACGAAATCCGCGGCCCGCGGCATGCTCGACCACAGCTTCTGGTTGCGCCCCACGGGGATCTGCCAGATGGGAGCGATGGACAGGTGGAACGGACGGTCCTCGCCGCCCAGTTTGTGCTCGACGTTCCGCCCGGCGATTTCGGGACCGGTCCAGGACGTGTCCTCGAACAACTTGGACCACGTGAAGGAGTTGATTACGCTGAACCCGCGGGTGAAGCGATGCTCGACCTTCACCAGCATCGCATCGTACTGGTTCTTGCCCCACGGGTTGTTGTTCTCCGTGATGCCCCCCAGGATCGAAACCGGGTTGAGCAACTGGTTCATGGAGACCGTGCTGTTCGTGGAGACGCTGCCGGTCACGTTCGGCAGGCCCCGGAACGGGTTCGGAACGAGCGTATTCCACAGGAGCGTATCCAGCGGCCGCCCGTTCGCGTCGAAGTTGTTCGCCGGAGAAAGGTACTGCTTCCAAAGGGCGAAGCTCGGCAGGTTCCGGTTCAGATCCTGAGTAATGTCATAGGTCTTGTTGTGCGTGTAGCCCAGCTCGAACAGCCAGCCCCTGATCTGGTGCTGCAGGTGGAGGCTGTACTCCCAGGAGTGAAAGCGGCCCGGGTCCGGGTTGGTCCAGTTCACGCCCTGGCCGAGGTTGGTCAGGGGGCCCAGAGACGCGCCAGTGGGTGAAAGGATGCCGTCGCGGTAAGGATTGTCCAGGGTATCGTAGTACGTCCGGTTGTTGTCGGTGGTGGTGTTCAGATTCGTGCTGCGGCTGAAACCGTTCTGCCCGCCGGTGAGGAACGAGGCCTGCGCAAAGCGCCCGAAGCCGCCCCGGATCACGGTGCTCGGCCCGAGTTGATAGGCCAACCCGATGCGCGGCTGGATCTCCTTGTAGTTCGGATTCTGGACTGCCCGGGGGACGCCGTTCACGCCGTTGAAAAGCTGCGCGCCCAGCACCTTGAACGAACTGGCCGGAAGCACCTGCTTCAGGATCTGGACGCCGGCGTTGCTGGCGTTCTTGGGATCGGCCAGGATGCCGGAATACGAGGTCTGGGCCGCGCCGCTGACGGGGTTCTCGACCGCCGGATCGAACAGCGAGGTCATGCGGTTGTACCGTTCCGTCACCGGCGTTTCGAAATCCCAGCGGAGGCCCAGGTTGATGGTCAGCTTGCGCGTGACGCGCCAGTCGTCCTGGACGTAGAACGCGGCGTAGTGCTGCGACCAGAAGCTGTCCGCGTTCACCGGGAAGCTGCTGTTACTGTTGTGCGGGAGTCCCAGCAGAAACGACCCCAGGGTGGACCCGTTTCCGGTTCCGCCGCTGACCAGCGCCTGCTGGCGCGTCCACTCGCTGCCGAAATCGAACCGGCCCTCGTTCCCGATGTTCTTGTTGGCTTGCTGGAGCACCCAGAACTCGGAGCCGTACCGGAGGGTCATGTTCCCCGTCACCTGCGTCAGGCTGGCGGCCCACGTGTAGTAGGAGGTATCCGTCACGCTGCCGGCCTGGTTGGTTCCAATGTCCCCGAACAGTCCCGTAATGCGGGGCGCCGCCGGGACGAAAAGGTGCGAGGTGAACGACTGGGGGAAACCCAGCGTGTTGGAATCGAAACCCACGCCGTGGTCGTTATTGGGCTCCTCGTAGCGGGTGAGGTTCGCCTTCAGGTCCAGGACCTTGGTGGGGCTGAGGGTCCACACGTGATCGACGCCCGCCCCCCTGGTCATCCGATGCTGGTATGCGCCCGTGAAGGCATTGTGGAACTCGTCGCCGCTCAGTTCGTCTTCGTGGTACCAGCGCACCGTAGCGAAGCTCTTGTGGTTGTTGTTCCAGATGTGGTCGCCGCGCACCGTGACGTCGGCCATTTTGTTTTGCCGCGTGGAGTTCGGCACGAAGTTGTTCGTGGCGTTGCCCGTTCCGTCGCTGGGGGTATTCGGCAATGGAACGTACTTCAGGATGTTCTGGGCGACGCCGCTCAGGCGGTTCGCCGGAATTACCATGCTGGGAAACAGCGTGCGTGTCCCGTTGGCGTCGGTTCCGACCGTGAGCGGGTCGTAGACCTGGATCGGATACTTCACCCGCTGGCCGTTGACGAGTTGCGTGGTGTAGGACTGAGTGAAATCGCCTTTGCGCTCCAGGTCGGTCGGCAGCGAGCGGATGTTGAAGCGTGGATCGGCATTGCGGGTCCCGTCGTAGTTGAGGAAGAAGAACGTCTTTTCCTTGCCGTTGTACACCTTCGGAATCCACACCGGTCCGCCGACGGTTCCGCCATACTCGTTGTAGTGGACTGGCGGCTTCTCGCCCCCGGTGAGGTTCGTCTGGAAAAGCTTGGCGTTCAGGATGTTGTTCTGGTTGTACTCGTAGAGACTCCCGTGCAGCTTGCTGGAGCCGCTTTTCAGCGACATCTGAATAGTGCCGCCCGCCTGCCGGCCGATGCCCGCATCGTAAGCGTTCATGACCACCCGGAATTCGGAGATGGCCTCCGGCGCGGGGATGAAGGCCACCTGCCCGCCGGTTTTCAGATTGGGCATGCCGTCCAGTTCGAACGTGTTGGAGCGCGTATTGTTGCGCCCGCCGTCCACGGTGATCTGCGACGCGGCGTCGTGCGACCACAGGTGCGCGACGTTCTGATTCTGGTCCTGCTGCAAAACTCCCGGCGAGAGCGTTGCCAGGATGGTGGTCACGCGAGACATCGAAGGCATTTCGGCGATCTCCTCTTTGGTGATCACCGTTCCGGACGTGGCCGCCGTCGTGTCGATCAGCGGGGCGTCGCCCGTCACCTCCACCTGCGTGGTGGCCTGTCCCACTTCCAGCGTGACGTCGAACTGCTTCTGGTCCGACGTTTGCAGCCCGATGCCGTGGCGCTCCGCCTGTTTGAACCCGGAAGACGTAATGCTAAAGCTGTAGGTCCCGGGAATGAGAAAGCGGACGATCCAGTTCCCCTGGTCGTTGGTGGTCGTGGTCTGAGACACGCCCGTGTCGTCGGATCGAACCACCACCTGCGCGTTCGGAACAGCGGAATTTTGCGCGTCAACGACGCGTCCGCTCATCGCGGCCCGGGCTTCCTGCCCCCGAGCCACCCGCGCCGCCCCACATAGCAGCAGAACGGTCGCAGTTACACTCACGACAATAGAATTCTTCACCGATTTTTCCTTAGATTCCCCGTTTCAGCTCGGAAGGTGCTGATTCCGTTAGAGGACTATATCATGCTTCACTGTTGACCGGCGCACGTTTGCCCCTGTTGTACGTTCGACGCGAGTGGCGCCCGTCCTGCCCGAAAACCACGTATGAGCCCTGAAGAAAACGCTCCCCCATTTTAGACTTGGGCCGCACGCCTGAAGGATCTCGGAGACCGGGAACTCGCCAAACTGGCGCAGGATTACCGTTGGTTGGACGAAGAGGCCCGCGCGCAGGAAGAACGGGAAGACTTCCATCGCCGCCGCGAGGCCGTCATCGCGGAGTGCCGACGCCGCGGCATGAGCCTTCCGGAGGAAGGCAAGACGCGCAAGGCAGGCTAAATCCTGGAGAAGTGATGTGAGTACCGCCGGTGGTCGCTTTCCGCCACCGGTTGTTTGGACTCGACGAAAAGAACCGGTGGCGCAAACCCACCACCGGCGGTACTTGCACTTCCGTGGGGCAGGTGGTCAACCTGCGGCGGGTTGCCAACCCGCCTTGGCCACTACCGCTTCACCCCCAACTCCTGCAACAACCCGTCCGCCTTCTCCACGTCCTTTAACAGCCACAAGAGGAACCGCACGTCCACGCTGATGTTGCGGGCGATCTCCGGGTTGTAGCCGAAATCGTTGGCCACGTTTTCCCAGACGCGGTCGAAGTTCGCCCCCACCAGTTCGCCGCGCCCGTTCACCACGGGGCTGCCGGAGTTCCCCCCGGTGGTATCGGCGTTCGCCAGGAAATCGATGGGGATTTTCGCCGCATCCACTCCCCGGGCGGCCTCCACGATCTTTTCCGGCAAGGCGAACGGCTCCTCACCCGTGTTCTTCTCCAGCATGCCCGCCAGCGTGCTCTGGGGCGTGTAGAACACGGCGTCGCGCGGCGCGTATCCCTGGACGTGCGCGAAGCTCACGCGCAGCGTGGAATTGGCGTCCGGCGCCACGGGCTTGCCGGCGTAAGCGATCACCGCGCGCCGCCATTCCGGCCGCAGCCGCGCCACCGCCCCGTCGTGCGTTTTGGCGGCTGTCTGCCAGGCGCGCAACTCGGGTTCGAGCAGGAAGGCCAGGTCCAGCATCGGGTCCCGGCGGGCGCGCAACTGCTCCGTGCTCTCCTGGAACATCTTCAGCCGCTCGCTCCCGTCCGTCACCCTGGTGGCTTCGTACAACAGATGCACCGTCCGCGCGATGCTGTCCGGCTGGAATACCTTGTCGATGGCCGCGATGCGCTCTTCCTCTCCCAGGTTCAGCGCGTGTTCGACGTAACACGTGAACAGGGCCTCGTCGGCCGGGCGGTAAAAGCTCTTCTGGTCGCGCTCCATCGCGGCGCGCAGGCGGGTCCACTCGCGCTCCATGTAGTCGGCGTCGCGGGCGGCGTCCGGCTTGGCGCGCTCGGCCGCCAGCCGCACCAGCGCCGTGGCGTGCTTCAGCGCCAGCGGGCCGGGTTGGATCGCCTGGAACAGGTAATCGCGGGTGGCCGTGCGGCGCCGTTCCGCGGCGAGTTTCTCCAGGTTCTTCTTGGCCTCCACCGCCGCGGCGAAGGCGGGCCGCCCGGCCGCCCACTGCATCACCCTGTCGTCGGCGGCCTTCTGCTTGTCGATGAGGCGCCCCCGCGCCAGCGCCGCCAATTGGCCCTGCGCGTTGGTGTGCGAGTTGTTCAGACTTTTCAGGGTCGCGGCCACGGTGATCGCGCCCTCCGCATCCACTTTCTCCAGAATCCCGATCCACTGCCCGTAAAGTTCCTCCCGGAGCTTGTACAGGTAGTCCCGCTGGTCCGCCATCTCCTCGGCCGTCAGCGCGCGCATGGTGCGGCCAGGGTACCCCAGAACCATCACGAAATCGCCCGGTTTCACTCCGGCTTGCGAAATCGGAAAGTAAAACTCGGGCCGGTACGGCTGCCCGTCTTTGTACGCCCGGGCGATGGCGAAATCCCCCGCGTGGCGCGGCCAGCGGAAGTTGTCCGTTTCGCCGCCGTAGTCCCCGACGGCGCGCGGCGGCGCGTACACCAGCCGCACGTCCGTCAGCTCCATCGTTTCCACCAGGACGTATTGCAGGCCCCCGTCGAAAGCAGCCACGCGGCAGCGCGCTTCCGGCGTCTTCTCGCAATCGGCGATGAGGGCCTTCTGTTTGGCGTCGGCGGCCTTCGCCCGTTCCAGGTCGCCGGACCCGGCCGCCGCGCCCGCCGCCTCCACTTCCTTCGTCACATCCGTGAACTTCCGCGGGATGGCCACCCACGTCGTGCTCCCGCGCAACTCCTCCTCGCGCGAACGCGCCAGGAAGCCGTTGGTGATCAGGTCGCGGTCCGGCCGGCTATGCTCCTGCCGGATGCCGAACAGGCAATGATGGTTGGTCAGGATCAGTTGCAGTACCTGCTGCGGCGTCCACTTCCCTTCCTCGGCCTGCGCGAGCGCCGCCAGGCACAGGAAGGATGCCCATTTGAGCCAGCCGTGCTTCATGTGAATATCCGCTCCGAATCCCTGAATGTAACAGACCGCGGCGAGCGCTCATCGCCTATGCACGAAACATTACAGCGCCGCGCCCGCCCGCTTTTCGATACTCGGAAGAAGAACCACCATGCCGGAAGAGTCCGTCACCGCGTCGCGCTCGAAGGCCTGGCTCGTGCTGCGGACCGGCGCCCAGGCCGGAGCCCGGTATCCGCTCCAGGACGGCGTCACCCGCGTCGGAAGGGACCCCGAAAACGAGATCGTCGTCCAGGGGGCCGACGCCGCGGTGGTCTCGCAGCGCCACGCCGAGATCGTCAAAGGCGACTCCGGGTACCGCATCCGCGACCTCGGCAGCACCAACGGGACCTACGTGGATGGAGAGCGCATCGGCGAGGCGGAGCTTCGGCCCCAGTCCGTCGTTCAGCTCGGCAAAAGCGGCCAGGAGTTCGCGTTCGTGGTGACGGATGCCGCCATCTCGGATCTGAACTCTACGCTGGTGCTCCCCGAAGGCATACACACGGAGCAGATGCGTGCTCCGGAGCCGGCCCTGGAGGGGCACGAGGCGCTCCTCAACGAGGCCGTGACCCGCGCCCGGCGGGCGCGCGCCGAGGGCGCCGGCGGCCAGACCATGACCATCATGCGCGATGCGCTGAAGCACGCGGTCCGGCGCAGCAGCCGGCGGCTTCGCTTCCTCAGCGCGGGGTTGGCGGCCGCTCTGGTTCTCCTCTCGGGCTATGGGTACTGGAGAATCGTGCAGTTGCGGCGCGATAAGGCCACGATCGACAGCCGCATCCAGGCCATCGAAAAACGCCTCGACGCCGCGGAGGACCCGGCGCAGATGGGGCCGCTGCTCTCGCAACTCGCGGCGTACCAGAACCAGGGCGCCTCCCTCCAACGCAACGTGCTCTACCGCTTGAGCGTGCACGAGCCCCCCGGAGTGCGCGAGATCCGGTCGCTTATGGCCGAATTCGGCGCCGAGGTCTACAGCATCCCACCCGAATTCGCCGAGCGCGTGAACCACTATATCCGCCAGTATCAGGGGCCGGACCGCCCGCTCATGGCAGCCGCGCTCTCCCGGTACAAAGAGCGAATCGAGGTGATGCGGAAGATCCTCGAGCAGCAGGAACTGCCGCCCGACATGGCTTACATCCCGCTGGTCGA
>JAIQFU010000308.1 GCA_020073115.1 Terriglobia bacterium | reverse complement strand
GACCGATTCATCCAGGGCCCGGGCCGTGAAGTACCCGTGATTCAGGTAGGTCCGCCGGATGTATTCCTTATCGTCTTCCAGCTTGGCGATGTCGTAGGTCTTCGCGAAGAGGTTTTCGAACAGAATGGAGTGGGGCACGCCGATCGGCCGCAGATTCTTCATCTGGCGAACGATGAACTTGCTGCTGAACGCCTGGTTGCCGGTGATCCTGATATTGCCGACCTTCACCTTGGGGCCCTCGTTGACGACGAAAGTCAGGCTCAGGGAGGAAGGAGGCATCTGCTCC
This sequence comes from Terriglobia bacterium, assembly GCA_020073115.1. Classification (GTDB taxonomy): domain Bacteria; phylum Acidobacteriota; class Terriglobia; order Bryobacterales; family Bryobacteraceae; genus BOG-224. Next base: position 6,291 of record JAIQFU010000308.1, on the reverse strand, counting down.
AGCACGGGGTCCACCGTGGCGTACTCGTGGCCGCGCTCGCCCAGGTATTCCTTGATGACCACGGCGGCGCGCTGGACCTTGGCCGGGTCGTATTGCGATTCCACCGACAGCCCGACCTTACGCTCCTTGAAGCGGTCGAGCACTTCCGATTCGGTGAGGGACTTCATCCCCTGGTACTTGATGGTGCGGATCACGCGCCGCTCGGTCAGGATGAAACGGACCAGCACGCCGCCTCTGGTCCCCGGCTCCACTTCGAGCCGGATATCGTCGAAGCGCCCGGTGTTCCACAGGTACATGAAATCACGCCGCAGTTGGTCCTCGTTGTAGAGGTCGCCCGCCTTGGTGGTGATCATGGCCTTCAGGGTATCCACCGGCACGCGGCGTGCGCCGCGGAAGTCGACGGCTTCGACATATTGGCCTTGCGCGGGCGGAAGCTGCGGGGCGGTGGGGGTTTCCAGTTGCGGCTGCCCGGGCCGCGCGGGCTGCTGCGCGGGCTGTTGCTGCGGCTGCGGGGGCTGCTGCCCCGGGGGCGGAGCCTGCGGAACGTTCTCGAACGGGTTTTTCGGTTGCGGTTGCGCCGGAGGCTTGGTTTGCGGCGGAGCGCTCTGAGGCGGAGCGGTCTGGGCCGGGGGCGTTGGCGCCGGCGGCTGCGCCTGCGCGGCCAGTTGCGGGATCCAAGGCGCCCAGAGGCAGGCCGTTGCCGCGGCCAGGCGGACGCGCCTAAAGCACTTCATCGAAGCATACCTTTCCACTCTGGGCTGTTCGGTTGCGTTGGGACAAGGAAGACGTTCACGCGGTACAGCCGGGTATCAATCTGGTAAGCCATTATTTTAGCTGATCTTGCCGGGCGCAACAACGGCGCCCCCTGACACAGGTGTGAAGGCCGGGCACAGCCGCTGCGGCGCCATCCTACGCCTCCCCGCCTTCGCACTTCGGGGACTTCACGCGAAACGGGGTCGCGTAACCCCCCAGCATTGCGGGCCAATCGACTCCCGCGCAAAACTGCCGCCCTGTTTCCTCCAGCTCGCCCATGCAGCCGATATCGTCCATGTCGATGTCCTCCGGCAAGCTCGGTTCCAAACGGTAAAACGCGGCCGCGGGGTAGTGCCGCGCCACGATTTCCGTCTGCTGTTCCTCCGGCGCATGCAGCATCGCCTCCAGCACCCAGTCGAGCCAGCTGGTGATGAGCCGCGGGTCGGCTTTGTGGATGAACCGCCCGGTCCCGAACGAGACGATGGTGGTCTCTTCGGGCCGGTATCCCCGGGTGTAGCAAAACGCCTCCACGCAGGCCTGGTACACCGGGTTCCCGGTGACCCCCACCCCGCCGTCCACCAGCTTTCCGTTCACGGGCGCGCCCATGGTCCACGGGCCGAAATAGGTCGGCGCCGCCGCGCTGGCCGTGGCGCAGTCCACCAGGTTCAGGCGTCCGGTCGCGCCGGCGTTTACGGGATTGTCCCGGACGAAGTACCACGGCTTGCCGTCCGCCAGCCCCTTGGCGGTCAGGAGCACGTCGATGGGCGAATCGTTCAGCGTCCAGCCGGCCATCTCGCCGAACTCCTCCCGCAGGACGCCGCGGAGGTTTTCGATGTCGTATTTATATCCGATGGTATAGCGGCGCATCCCGTTCCACGGTTTTCCCGGACGGAAGATGTCCGGCCCGCGGGTTTTGTAAATTCCGACGATTCTGGCGGCCGGAACGCCCGCCGCCACCGCCGCGGCCAGCAGGCCGCCGGTGGAAGTGCCCGCCACGAACGAGAAGGTCTCGCGGGCGGGCCGGTTGGTGGTCTGCTCGAGTTTCAGGAGCGCCATGGCGGGAATGATTCCGCGAATCCCCCCGCCGTCGATCGAAAGAAGATACCGACGGGACATAAACCTCCTCAGGCGGGCTGTGCGGGAGTACGCCGCTGACGGCCGGATGCAGAGCCGCGCCCGGCGGGGAGCGGTCGACGGACGGCGCACAGCATTATAGGTTACCTGCCCGCCCCGTCCCGGTTTGCCCTTCGCGCGCGCAACCCGTGGAGCGCGTTCCGAAAATAATCCCGCTTCCGCCGTGACTGAAAAACCGCCCGCAGATTGTACACTGGGCTTCAGAGGCCCTCGCGGCCCGTGGCCCGCATGGACCTGACTACCCCGCTCACCTACGTGAAAGGAATCGGCCCCGCCCGCGCGGCGATGCTGAAGGCCAAGGGCCTTGTCACGGTCGAGGACCTGCTGGGCTACTACCCCTTCCGCTACGAAGACCGCTCCAATATGAAGACCATCGCCCACTTGGCGCCGGGCGAAATGGCCACGGTGGTCGCGGAGGTGCGCTCGGCCAAGCTTTCCGGCTTCCGCCGCCGCAACCTGGGGCTGTTCGAGGCGCGGTTTTCCGACTCTTCGCGCGCGATCCTCGCCTGCAAGTGGTTCCACGGCGGCTACCTCGCCAACGTGCTGGCGGAAGGCATGAAGGTGGCGCTCTACGGCAAGGTGGAGTTCGATTCCTACTCGGGCGAGCTCACCATCCTGCACCCCGAGTTCGAAATTCTCTCGGGCGACGACGACGACGCCGAAGCCTCGCTCCACGTGGGCCGCATCGTGCCCATCTACGAGGCCGTTGCCAAGCTCACCACGCGCGTCCTGCGGGTCCTCACGCACCGCATCCTCGAAGGGCTGGAACCGCTGGAAGACAATCTCCCGGCTGATCTTCGCCGGCGGCTCAAGCTGCCGGAACTGTGGCCGTCGGTCCGCGAGACGCACTTCCCGCCGCCCGACGCCGACCTTCGGCTGCTGAACAACTTCCGCAGCGCGGGGCAGTTCCGGCTGATCTTCGAAGAGTTCTTCTGGCTGGAGTGCGGGGTGGCGCTAAAGCGGGCCAAGGCGCGCGCGCTTCCGGGAATCGCTTTCGAGATCAACGACCGCATCCGCGAAAAGGTCAAGGCCATGCTGCCCTTCAAGCCCACCGGGGCGCAGAAGCGCGTGATCAAGGAAATCGCCGACGACATGAAAGAGCCGCACCCCATGAACCGCATGCTGCAAGGCGACGTGGGGAGCGGAAAGACCATCGTGGCCGCCGAGGCCGCCGTGATCGCCATCGAGAACGGCTACCAGGTGGCCGTCCTGGCGCCCACCGAAATCCTGGCCACCCAGCACTACCTCTACTTCAGGCAGATCCTCTCCAAGCTGGGCTACGTGGTGGTCCTGCTTACCGGGTCCTTCACCAGCCGGGAGAAAGCGCAGCTCAAGAAACTGGTGGCGGAGGGACTGGCCCCCGTGGCCATCGGGACCCACGCGCTGCTGGAAAAGGACGTGGAGTTTCACCGCCTGGGGCTCGCCATCATCGACGAGCAGCACCGCTTCGGGGTTTTGCAGCGCCTGGGCCTCGTTCAGAAGGCCGTCCATCCCGACGTGCTGGTGATGACCGCCACCCCCATTCCCCGCACCCTCGCTATGACGCTCTACGGCGATCTCGACGTGTCCGTGATCGACGAGCTGCCGCCGGGCAGGAAGCCGATTGTGACCAGGCACGCCACGGCCGACCGCATCGAGCAGGTCTACAGCTTCATGAAGCGCCAGATCGACGAGGGCCGGCAGGCCTACGTGGTCTACCCGGTGATCGAGGAATCGGAGACGCAGGCCATGAAAGCCGCGGAGAAGATGTACGAGCATCTCTCGCGCGAGGTCTTCCCCACCATCCCGGTGGGGCTGATGCACGGCCGCCTGTCGGCCGAGGAGAAGGAGGACGCGATGCGGCAGTTCAAAGAGGGCCGCATCCAGATTCTGGTTTCGACCACGGTGATCGAAGTCGGGGTGGACGTGCCCAACGCCAGCGTGATGGTGATCGAGCAGGCGGAGCGTTTCGGGCTGGCGCAGTTGCACCAACTCCGCGGCCGCGTGGGGCGCGGGGCCGCCCAAAGCTATTGTCTTCTGGTGACGGAGAAGATGAACGATACAGCGCGCGAGCGCATCCGCACGCTGGTGGAATCCACCGACGGGTTTTACATATCGGAGATGGACCTGAAGCTGCGCGGTCCGGGCGAGTTCTTCGGCACCAAACAGTCCGGGTTGCCCTCTCTGCGGGTGGCGAACGTGCTGCGCGACCACGACATTCTGGAAATCGCCCGGCGGGAGGCGGTGGACTTCATCGCCCGCCCGCCCTCGCCGGAAGACCTGAAACGCGCCGTGGCCTACATCCGCGACCACTGGCAGCGGCGCTACGGCTTAGTGACGGTGGGCTGATGCGGGTGATCGCCGGGGAGTTTCGTTCGCGCCTCCTGAAGAGCATTCCCGGAGCGGCGACGCGACCCACGCCGGACCGCCTGCGGGAGACGCTGTTCGACATCCTCGCGGTCCGGATACCGGGGGCGAAGTTTCTGGATGCGTACGCCGGGACGGGGGCCGTAGGGATCGAGGCCCTCAGCCGCGGGGCCGCCCATGCCTTTTTCCTGGAACGCAACCGGCGCGCGGTGGAGGCTATCCGGGAGAACCTGGCGTCTTTGGGATTGGAGGCGCGAGCCACCGTGGCGCCGGGCCCGGTGTTGCTCACCCTGCCACGGCATCGCGCCGACGTGGTTTTTCTCGACCCTCCTTACGACCTGGAGCGGGAATACGCGGCCGCGCTGGAACTGTTAGCGGAGGCCCCCCCGTTCCTGGCGGTGGCGCAGCATTCGGTCCGGTTCGCCCTCGCGGATGTCTATGGCCCGCTGCGGAGGAAACGCCTGCTGCGGCAGGGCGACAACGCGCTGAGCTTTTACGAGCCCTAGGGCGACACGCTCTCGCGACCGGCCGCGGGCCCGTCCTACGGCGTTAATATGGTAGCCGAAGCCGCTATGTTGCGCCCACTCCTGCTGATCATGCTGGCGGCCATCGCCGCTCCAGCCCAAAAGTACGACGGGCCCCGTCCGCCCAAGCCCGATTTACCCTATCTGAAGCACGCCGATAACCTCGTTCCCACCGAAGCCGTGGTGGCCAAGGAGGAAGGGAAGGGCAAGACCACGACGTATGTGATCGACGGCCCCAACTCGCCCGCGGTGACTCCGCTGGCCTCGCCGATCTTTCTGCTGAAAGCCGAGAAGACGATCACGCCGGAAGACGTTCAGAGGATGGAGTTGTACCGCCTGGACGCCAAGGGCGGCCACCGCACCGTGGTGCCCACGAAACAACCGCCCATCCGCCTCGAAGCCACCCGGCTCACCCCCGACCAGATCTGGAGACTCGAGGTGGATGAGAGCCTCGAGCCGGGAGAGTACTCGCTCACCATAGCCGAGGACGCGAGCAACCGCGCCTGGTGTTTCCGGGTGCGGTAGGGCTTCGCCCCTGAAGCCGCGCCCGGGTTTCGATCGGTTTACGGCAGCTTCGAAAACGGCTCGGCGGGGCAACTGTATTTGTTCACCGACCGGTCTTTGAGGAAGTGCGCCGCGTCCGGTTGCCGCGCCCGGGCGAAGGACTGCCCCAGGTCGGCCCAGGCCGCGCAGAGATCCTCCCAAGCCGCCTGGCATCCGGGGTTGAGCTTGAGCTCCGGTCCGGATTGCATGACCGCGCAGGATCCACCCGGCACTTTCCCGTAGAGGCCCGCGATGTTCCGCACGGTCTGCGGCTTGAAACCATCCACCTGGGTCTTTTCCTCCAGCACGATGGCCGCTTGCCGCCAGTTTTCCTGGGAGATGTAGACCGCCGAAAGGGCGTCGTAAACCTCCGGGTCGGAGGGGTTCAGATCCCTGGCGTAGCGGTATGCCCGGAGCGCCTCCTCGTAACGGCCAAGCTTCGCGCTGGCGGCGCCCAGGTTGAAGTAGATCTCCGTCATGTTCATGCGGGGCGGGAGCGGCTTCCCGTGCGCCTTCTGCGCGGCGTCGTGCGATTTCTCGGTAGCCTGGGCGATGCGGGCCGCGTTTTCCAGCATGGCCACCGACTTCTCGTACCACACCCGGCCCTGGGGGGTGGATGCGCCCCCCGCGGAATCGCCCTCGATTTGGTAGTACATCCCCAAATTGCCGGGAGTTTGATAGAAGCTGCGCTCCGGCGGGAGCGGACGGAGGATGTTCCAGGCCGCTTCGGCCTCGGTGATCACGCGGCGTTCGAGATGGCCCGGGGCGCTCGCGCGGAAGAGTCCGCGGGCCAGCAGTTCGTGGGTCCGGAAGCTGCGCGGGGCCGACTGCATGCCCGACTCGCCCAGGGTCACGTCGCTCGCCCAGACCGGGTTGCGGGCCCAGGTGCGGGCGCCGAACAAGGCGACGACGACTCCCAAAACCGCATACGCGATTCGCGGCTGTTTCACCCGGCTGGCGAGCGCCGCAACCGCGATGGCGAGCCCGATCG
>JAIQFU010000005.1 GCA_020073115.1 Terriglobia bacterium | reverse complement strand
GGGGGCGAAAACCGACCACCGGCGGTACTCCGCGCCCGAGTATAATACGCTAAACTCAAGTTTCCAGGGAGGTCTCATTATGGAGTTTTCCAGGCGGCACTTTTTCTACGGTACGCTTCTGGCCGGCGCTGTTCCGGCTGGGGGCTTCGGCAGCACGCCCTCACTCAAGACGCTCGGGTATAAATCCCCGAATGAGAAGCTGAACTTCGCCGCCATCGGCTCCGGCGGCCAGGGAGCGTCGAACATCAGCGCGGCCGCCCCCACGGAGAATATCGTCGCGCTGTGCGACGTCGACGAGCGCCGCGCGGGCAGCACCTTCCAGAGATTTCCGAACGCGCCGAAGTTCAAAGACTTCCGCCAGATGCTGGACAAGGAAGGCAAGAACATCGACGCCGTCATCGTGGCCATTCCGGACCACATGCACGCCACCGCGGCGGTTCGCTGCATGGAACTCGGGAAGCACGTCTACGTGCAAAAGCCGCTCGTGCGCACGGTGTGGGAAGCCCGGCAGTTGAAGGCGGCGGCCAACAGGTATGGCGTCGCCACCCAGATGGGGAACCAGGGCTACTCCAACGAAGGCACGCGGCAGGCGGCCGAGATCGTCTGGAATGGCGATATCGGCGGCGTGACCGAGGTGCACGCGTGGAGCGACCGGCCCATGTGGCCGCAGGGCCTGACCGAAATCCCGGCGCCCGATCCGATTCCATCCACCCTCGACTGGGACCTCTGGCTGGGCTCCGCGGAAAAGCGCCCCTTCACGGCCGGCGGCAAGACCGAACCCGACCGCAACGGCGGATTCTACTACCAGCCGTTCAACTGGCGCGGCTTCTACGATTTCGGCTGCGGCGCCCTGGGCGACATGGCGTGCCACATCCTGGGCGCGCCCAACATGGCCCTGCACCTCTCCTACCGCAAGCTGCTCAGCGTGGAGTGCATCAGCAAGGAGGGCACGAGCCCGTTCATGTTCCCCAAGAAGTCGGTGATCCGGTTCGACTTCGCGGCCTACCAGAACATGCCCCCGGTCACCATCTACTGGTACGACGGGCTGAAGGAGAACCCCAAGATTAAAGGCGTTCCGGAGGGCGAGTACATCGGCGACATGCCGCGCGGCGGCGGTGGGATGGGCGGCCGCGGCGGGGCGGGCGGGCGTGGACAGGGCGCGGGCGCTGCCGGCGCCGCGGGCCGCGGCCAGGGCGCGGGCGCTCCCGGCGGTGCGGGTGGTCCCGGCGCTGCGGGCGGCGCCGGCGGTCCGGGAATGATGCGTCCGGCCTCCAACGAATTCCGCTCGCCCGGCAGCGTTTTCAGCTGGACCGAGTACGAAGCTCTCAAGAACTCCCCCACCCCGCCGCGCATGCCCATGCCCGACGGCAGCCTCTTCGTCGGCGACAAGGGCATGATGACCACCGGCACCTATGGCGACATGACGCGCCTGGTCCCGGCCGACAAAATGAAAGATTACCGCATGCCGCCGCCGCTGCTCACCCGCTCCCCCGGCCACATGCGCGATTTCATCCGCGCCTGCAAGGGCGGCGACCCGGCCTGCTCGAATTTCAACGTGGCGGCGCCGTTCGTGGAATGGATGGTGATCGGGGTGATCGCCCTCCGGCACGAAGGCAAACTGCAGTACGATTCCGACAAGATGCGGATCACCAACAATGCCGAGGCCGACAAGCTGCTGAAGCCGGTCTTCCGCAAGGGCTGGGAGTTCCACACGGTAAAGGCATAAAACGTTTTTGGCCACGGATGGACACGGATAGAACCTTTTCTTATCCGCGTTCATCCGCGGCTAAAGTTGTTTTTTCCGCGTAGTGGATGGCGCGCTTCCCGCGAACCTCAACGTCACATCCACGGTTCGCTTCTCTTCGTCCACCTTCGTTTCCGCTTTCGTCTCCCCCAGGTTGTCGAACATGCCGCGCGCGGTGGTGAGGAAGACGTCCGGATACTCCGGGTCGAACGTTTTGCCTTCCTTCAAACCCCAGATGCGGCGCATCTCCGCTTCGCCGTCCAGGTCGAGCCCGACGATGTTCAACTTCCCCATGGCGTACTGCGGTCCGGCATCGACGCGAACGGCCAGATCCACCGTCTTCTCCGCGTCGTGGATGTTGCGGTCCGTCGTGACATTCACGTCCAGGTAGCCGGCGCGGCGCACGGCCTTGCGGATGTTCTCGAGGCCTTCCTTGACGCGATCGAAATTGGCCACGTCATTGGTTTTGAAGTCGCCGGTTTTGAGGAGCTCCGCGGGGCGGAGCGGCGTGGGAGGAACCACTTCCACGCGCCCCAGCTTGAAGATCTCGCCTTCGCTCACGGTGACGAAAACGTGCAGCCCTTCCACGTCTTTGGCGGGCTCCGTGCGGACCTTGGGGAACGCCACGCGCACGCGGCCGCGCGCTTCATAGACGGGCCGAATGGAGGATTCCAGAATCTCGCGGAAGCGGTCCTCCCGGTAGGGCGCTCCGATGGCCGCCCCGGCGATTGCCCTGCGCAGCGCATCCTGCGGAACGGACTGGTTGCCTTCGAAGGTCACCTGGGCCACCGCGGGGAGTCTCTTCAGAGGCCGGAAGACGATCGCCATCTTCTCCGGCCACGGCGTAACGCTCCCGTCGATTTTACTGTCCAGGCCCTTGGATGCCAGGTATTCCGAGATCCACCGCCTGTAGCGCTCCATCACCGGCTTGCTGGCGGGAACGCGGTCGATGGAGAACAGCGGGTCCCTGGCGCGCAGCATGGCTTCCAGATCGGCATCCGGCGCGCCCAGGTCCTCGAAGCGGACGGGGAGCGCCTGCACCTCGGTAACCTGGAACGTGGCGGCGTATTGCTTCCCATTCGCGGCGGCCGCGAACTTATAGCCGACCGTCTCAAACGCGCCGCTTGCCAGAAGGCGGTCGCGCGCCGCGTCGAACTCCTCTTTCCCGGCGAGTTGCCCGATCTTCAAACCGGCGATCGCCAGGATCTCCCGCGTGGGATACACCTGATTTCCGTCTACCGCGAGCGTGGCAATCGGCCATTTGTCGGCCGGAACCGTGGGGGCCGCAGTCTTGGCGGGCGCCTTCTTTCGCGCCTTGCGTTGCGCCAAACCGGACGGCGCGAGAATCAACGCCAGGCACGTCACTCCGATGAACAGCCGCTTCATACCTTATCCATGGTAGACGCGCGGCATGGCTCAGTCCGTTACCGACGACTAACGACCGGCGACTGACGACTGCCTTTTGCTATACTCGAAGTTTATGACACTGGCCGTCGCCCGGCATCACCATCATCATCATCACGCCTTCACGCGACGGGCCTTGTCCTAATCTCACGCATACCATCGGAAAGGACGCCCGCCGCGAAAACGGCGGGCTTTTTTATTGCTCACACGATGACCTTGGATTTCGAAAAAGCGGACGGCCTGGCGCCGGCGGTCATTCAGGACCACGCCACCGGCCGTGTCCTCATGCTCGGGTACATGAACGAAGAAGCCTTCCGCAAAACCGTGGAAACGGGCTTTGTCACCTTCTACAGCCGCTCGCGGCGCAAGCTCTGGATCAAAGGCGAGACCTCCGGGCACCGGCTTGTCGTAAAAGAGATCTCGACCGACTGCGACCGCGACGCCATCCTGGTCAAAGTGGAAGCGCTCGGTCCCGGCGTGTGCCACGAAGGATATGTGAGCTGCTTCTTCCGCCGTCTCGAAGATGGTGCGTGGAAGACCTCGGAGGAGCGGGCCTACGATCCGGGCGCGGTCTACGGAGGCAAGGCATGAAGCTCAAGCTCGGCATTCCCAAGGGCAGCCTGGAAAGCGCCACCATCGACCTCTTCCGCCGGGCGGGCTTCGCCATCACCACCGCCAGCCGCTCCTACTTCCCCGGCATTGACGATCCCGATATCGAGTGCATGCTGATCCGCGCCCAGGAGATGGCGCGCTACGTGGAAGACGGAATTCTCGACGCGGGGCTCACCGGCCGCGACTGGGTGGAAGAAAACGAAGCCGACGTGGTGGCCGTGGCGGACCTGATCTACGCCAAGCAGAGCTTCGGAAAAGTCCGCTGGGTCCTGGCCGTGCCGGAATCCTCCGGCTTCCATACCGTGAAGGACCTCCAAGGCAAAATCATCGCCACGGAACTGGTGGGCGCCACGCGCCGGTACCTGGCCGCGCACGGCGTCACCGCGAAAGTGGAGTTTAGTTGGGGCGCCACGGAAGTGAAGCCCCCGGTGCTGGCCGACGCCATCGTGGAGGTAACCGAAACGGGTTCCTCGCTGCGCGCCAATAAGCTGAAGATCATCGATACGGTGCTCGAATCCAACACCCAGCTCATCGCCAACCGGCAATCTTGGGAGGACGCCGAAAAGCGGCGCAAGCTGGAAGACATCAAAATGCTCTTGGAGGGAGCCATCAACGCCCTGGGCAAGGTGGGACTGATGCTCAACGTTCACCGGGACAACCTGGCGGCGGTGCTGAACGTCCTGCCGGCGCTGAAGCGGCCCACCATTTCGCATTTGAGCGACGAGGAGTGGCTGGCGGTGAACACTATCCTGGACGAGTCCACCGTGCGCGACATCATTCCCCGGCTGAAAGAGGCGGGCGGGCAGGGAATCGTCGAGTACCCGCTGAACAAAATCGTACTGTGATTCGCATCCTCAACAGCAAGGAAGCCGGGTGCCTGCTGACGCGCAAGGCGGCGCGGCTCACGGAAGCGGAAGCGGCCGTTGCGCCGATTCTGGAAGGGGTTCGCAAGGGCGGCGAGGGCGCGCTCCTGGAATTCGCGCGCAAGTTCGACGGGTTCCACGGCAAGAGCGTGCGGGTGCCGCCGAAAGACCTGCTGGCCGCCCGCCGCGGGCTGGCGCCCGCATTCTTGGACGCCGTGGTCACCGCGGCCAGCGGGGTCCGGGCCTTCGCCGAGCGGCAGATGCCCGAGGCTTGGCTGCGCGACGTAAAACCCGGGCTGCGCCTGGGCCAGGTGGTGCGGCCGCTCGATACCGTGGCCGCCTATATTCCGGCGGGGCGGTATCCGTTGCCTTCCACCGTGATCATGACGGTGGTCCCGGCGCAGGTGGCGGGGGTCCCGCGGATTTGCGTGGCTTCGCCCGGTATGAACGGGGAGGTCTTCGGGACGGCGTCCATGCTCGGGGTGCAGGACGCTTTCCGAATGGGCGGCGCGCAAGCCATTGCCGCGTTCGCTTTCGGCGCCGGGCCGGTCCCCAGGGCGGACCGCATTGTGGGCCCCGGCAATATCTACGTGGCCGCGGCTAAGAAGCTGCTCGCGGGCGAGGTGGCTATCGACTTCATCGCCGGTCCCACCGAGATCCTGATCATCGCCGCGGAGGGCGATCCGCGGCTCCTGGCCGCCGATATGCTGGCCCAGGCCGAGCATGACGTGGACGCCTCGGCGGTCCTGCTGACCACCTCCAGGCGGCTCGCCACGGCCGTCGCCGCCGAAGTGGAGCGGCAACTTGCGGACCTGCCCACGGCCCCAACGGCCTCGCAGGCAATATCCGGGAACTCGGCCATCGTGCTCGTGCGCTCGCTCCACGAGGCCATTGAGATCTCCAACCGGTTCGCGCCCGAGCACCTGAGCATTCCCGATGAGAGCCTGCTCCCCGAGGTAAAGCACGCGGGGAGCGTCTTTATTGGCCCGTTCAGTCCCGAAGCCGCGGGCGATTACGCCTCCGGGCCGAACCACGTGCTGCCGACCAGCGGCGCCGCGCGCATCCGCGGGGGACTGTCGGTAACCGATTTCCTCAAGGTGATTTCCGTGCAGGAGTTGAGCGAAGGGGCGCTGAAGCGGCTGGCTCCGGGGGGCCGCCCTTCCGGGCCGCAGCCGGTCTTCCGGCCGGCGCGCCGGGCAGAAGCCCGGCGGCGGGGCGGAAGCCCCGCCCCACAGGAGGTCCCGATGACCGCCAAATCGCTCAAGCTCCCCAAAGGCGCCGTCAAGCCCCGGCCCGCGGTCCTCTCCATGGCGCCTTACTCTCCGCCCACCGCCGGCCGCGCGGATAAACTTCGGCTCGATTTCAACGAGAACACCGTGGGATGCTCCCCCCGCGTCATCGCCGCTCTCAAAGAACGCCTGGACGCCGGCCGACTCGCCGTTTACCCCGAATATGGCGAAGCTAAGCAGGCCATTGCCCGGTACTTCCACGTCCGCCCCGAGCAGTTCGTCTTCACCAACGGGACCGACGAGGCCATCCAGGTTTTCGTCAACACCTACCTCGACGACGGCCAGGAAGTCGTGCTCCTCAAGCCGGCCTACGCCATGTACCGCTTCTATTGCGAGGTGGCCGGCGCGAAAATCACCGAGGCGCCGTTCCCACAGCCCGGCCTGGAGTTTCCCCTCCAGGAGGTGCTCGACGCCATAACGCCCGAGACCCGCGCTGTGATCCTGGCCAACCCCAACAACCCTACCGGTACGGGAGTGTCGCTGCTGGGCATCGAGCGCATCCTCCACCGCGCGCGCAAGGGAGTGGTGCTGGTGGACGAGGCTTACTACGAATTTTCGGGCCTGACCGCGCTCACGGAAATCGAGCGCGTCCCCAACCTGTTCGTCAGCCGGACGTTTTCCAAGGTCTTTGGGATGGCGGCCATGCGGCTCGGCTGCCTGTTTTCACATGAGGCGAACGTCGCGTTCCTGCACAAAGCGCAGTCGCCTTACAGCGTGAACTCCCTGGCCGTACTGGCCGCGCAGGCGGCGGTGGAGGACGCCGGGTTCATTCAATCCTATGTGGCGGAAGTGCTGGCCGCGCGCGAACTCCTGTGCCTGGGTTTGGAACTGCTCGGCATTGCGTATATTCCGAGCTCCGCCAATTTCGTTCTGGGCCGTTTTGGCGACCGCGCCATCGAAGTCCGCGACGCCCTGCGCGGGCAGGGCATCCTGGTGCGCGACCGCAGTTACGAAGCCGCCGGTTGCGTGCGCATCACCGTGGGCACGCGCGAGCAGACGCGGCGCCTGCTGGCCGCCCTGGAAGAGATCTGGAACCGATGAGCAAACCGATCCTGGTCTTCGACATGGATGGCGTGCTGGTGGACGTGACCGAGTCGTACCGCGAAACCATCGCGCGGACGGCGGAATCTTTCACCGGCGCCGCCGTCACGCGCGAACAGATCCAGGAGTACAAGAATCGCGGCGGCTTCAATGACGACTGGCGGCTCACTCACCAGATCGTCACCGACGCCGGCGTAAGCGTTCCCTTCGAGGCCGTGCACGACCGGTTTCAGCAGCTCTTTCTCGGAAACGGGTCCGACGGCCTGATCCTGCGGGAGCGGTGGATCGGCCGCCCGGGGGCGCTGGAGAGCCTCGCGGAGCGATTCCGCTTCGCCATCTTCACCGGCCGCCCCCGCGCCGAAGCCGCGATCACCCTGCGCCGCTTCGCCGGAAACCTGGTGTTCGACCCCGTCATCGCCATGGAAGAAGTGGAGAATCACAAACCCCACCCCGAGGGGCTGCTCCGGATCCTGAAGGACAACTGCGATTGCGAAGTCTTCTACGTGGGCGACACGGTGGACGACGCCCGCTGCGCCCGCGCCGCCGGCGTTCCGTTTATCGGGATTGCGGGGCCGTCGAACCCCTCCTACATCGACCTGGTGTTTCTGTTCCAGGCTGAAAGGGCGTATGCCATCGTGGACGACATCAATTACCTGCACGAGGTGTTCGCGTCGTGAGGACCGCGTCTGTCCGCCGGGATACGAAGGAAACCCGCATCGCCGGCTCGCTGAAAATCGAAGGCCGCGGGCGGTATGAAATCTCCACCGGCATCCGCTTCCTCGACCACATGCTGGAGCTGTTCGCGAAACACGGCGGCTTCGACCTCACGCTCCACGCCGAAGGCGACCTGGACGTGGATCAGCATCACACCGTGGAAGACGCCGGCATCGTCCTCGGGCAATTGTTCGCGCAGGCTCTGGGCGACCGCAAGGGCATCAACCGCGCGGGTTACTTCGTCATGCCGATGGACGAGACGCTTGCGGTCGTCGCGGTCGATCTCGGCGGCCGCCCCGCCCTGGTCTACAAGGACCTCGTGAAAGTCCGGCTCGTCGGCGACCTGCAAACCGAATTGATCGAAGATTTCTTCGTAGGCTTCGTCCATCACGCCGGAGCCAACCTGCACGCGAAAGTATTGTACGGCCGATCAAGCCACCACAAGATCGAGGCCATTTTCAAGTGCTTCGCCCGGGCCATGAAGTACGCCTGTTCCACCGACGCCCGGCTGAAAGATCAGCTGCCGTCCACCAAGGGCTTGCTATGATCGCCATCTTCGATTACGGAGCCGGGAACCTGCGCTCGGTGGAAAACACGCTCGGCGAAATCGGCTGTGAGTACGCGCTGGCGCGCGACGCTGAAGCGCTGCGAAGGGCGTCGAAAATCATCCTCCCCGGGGTGGGCCATTTCGGCCAGATGATACGGGCTTTGGACGCGCTGCAGGTGCGCGAAGCCCTGCTCGGCCGGATCCGCGCCGGCGTTCCGTTTCTCGGCATCTGCCTGGGCCTGCAGGCGCTGTTCGAAACCAGCGAAGAGGCGCCGGAAGTGCGCGGGCTGGGCGTTTTCGAAGGCGCGGTCCGCAGGTTTCCCCCGGGTGCGCGCGTGCCGCACATGGGTTGGAATGAACTGAAAGTCCGCGGCGATTCCCGGCTCCTGCGCGGCCTCGGCCGCCATCCGTTCGTCTACTTCGCACACAGTTACTACGTCCAGGAAAACGCCCGCGCGGCCGCCACGTGCACGTATGAACTGCCCTACACGGCCGCGCTCGAATCGGAGAACATCTTCGGAGTGCAATTCCACCCCGAGAAATCGGGACCTCTGGGGCTGCGGATTGTAAGGAATTTCCTCGAGTGCTAGCGAAACGCATCATCCCCTGCCTCGACGTCACCGCCGGCCGCGTGGCCAAGGGCATCAACTTCGTCACCCTGCGCGATGCCGGCGATCCGGTCGAACTGGCAGAGCGCTATAACCGCGACGGCGCCGACGAGCTTGTCTTTCTCGACATCACGGCCTCCAGCGATGCCCGCGAGATCATGGCCGGCGTGGTGGCGCGGACGGCGCGCAAGGTCTTCATCCCGCTGGCGGTGGGCGGCGGCATCCGCTCCGTGGCCGATGCGCGCCGGATCCTGCTTTCGGGAGCCGACAAAATCTCGGTCAATACCGCGGCCGTGCGCCGCCCCGAGCTGATTTCGGAGCTCAGCTCGGAATTCGGAGCGCAGGCCGTGGTGCTGGCCATCGATGCCCGCCGCCAGGCGCCGGGAGAGTGGCATGTCTACACCCGCGGCGGCCGCGACGACGAAGGGATCGACGCCGTCGGCTGGGCCGCCCGCGGCGAGGAACTCGGCGCCGGGGAGATCCTCCTCACGTCCATGGATACCGACGGCGTCCAGGAGGGCTTCGATTGCGATCTCACCCGCGCCGTTTCGCGCGCCACGCGCGTTCCCGTGATCGCCAGCGGCGGGGCGGGGAAGCCGGACCACTTCGTCCGGGTCCTGACCGATGGCTGCGCCGACGCCGCGCTGGCCGCGTCCATCTTCCACTACGGGACCTATACCGTCGCCCGGCTCAAAGAGGAACTGGACCGCCGCGGCATCCCCGTGAGGCCCGCATGATCATTCCCTGCATCGACCTCATGGACGGGAAAGTGGTCCAGCTGGTCCAGGGCCGCGAGAAGGCTCTGGAGGCCGATTCTCCCGAAGAGATGCTTCGCCGCTTCGCCGCTTTCCCGGAGATCCAGGTGATCGATCTAGACGCCGCCCTGGGCCGCGGCTCGAACGACGGCCTGGTACGCATGCTGGCGGCCAGGGCCAGAACGCGCGTCGGCGGCGGCGTCCGTACCGTGGAACGCGCGCAGGCGCTGATGGAGCAGGGCGCGCGGAAGGTGATTGTAGGCACTGCGGCGCTGCTCAACGGCGGATTCCTGGAATCTCTGGCCGAGGCCATCGGCCGCGACCGCATCATCGTCGCGCTCGATTCCAAAGCCGGCCGCATCGTGGTGAAGGGCTGGCAGGAGTCCACCGAACTGGTCGCCGAAGAGGTCCTCCGGTCGCTGGAGCCCTACTGCTCCGGCTTCCTCTGCACGTACGTGGATAAGGAAGGCATGATGCAGGGGACGGACCTGGCGTGGTTCCGGCGCCTGCGCGCCGCCACCTCGCTGGAGTTGACCGCGGCCGGCGGCATTACGACGATGGACGAGGTGCGCGCGTTGCTCGCGATGAACGTGAATCCAGCGTTGGGGATGGCGATTTACACGGGGCGCTTGAGCCTGCACGAACTGGCGGCGCTGCAACCCGATGACGCTACTCCAGCGTGAATTCTCCCGGCACTCCCCGCGCCGAGTCCGGAGCCACCCACACCTGAAACCGGCCCGGCTCCGTCACCAGCTTGGCCTGCTCGTTGTAGAACGCCAGGTCGTTGGCCGTGAGCGTGAACTGCACGGTCTGCTTCTCGCCCGGTTTCAGATGCACTCGCCGGAACCCCTTCAGCGCCCGCACGGGCTGAACCACGCTGGCTACGAGGTCCCGGATATAGAACTGCGCCACCTCATCGGCCTCGCGCGTCCCGGTGTTAGCCACATCGGCCGACACGGTTAGGGTCCCGCCGCTCCGCAGGGTCGCGCCCGACAGCCTCAGGTTGGAGTATTCGAAGGCCGTGTACGACAGCCCATATCCGAAGGGGTATTCCGGCGTGAAGTCCACGTCCAGGTACTTGGAGGTGTAGCCCTTCGGCTCGACGGGGTTGCCCATCGGGATCCCCAGTTCACCGGGCGACGGCGGCCGTCCGGTGTTGAGATGCGAGTAGTAGATCGGGACCTGCCCCACCGTGCGCGGGAACGTGATGGTCAATTTCCCGGAGGGCGCGGCGCGCCCGAACAGGAGATCGGCGATAGCCGGCCCGCCCATCGTGCCCGGATGCCACGCGTAAAGCACTGCGCCGGCCCGGGAACTGGCGCCCTGGAATGTCAGGGGCCTTCCGGCCAGGATCACCGCTACGATCGGCTTGCCTGCCTTGGCGATCTCTTCCACCAGAGCTTCCTGCGCGCCGGGCAGGGTGAGGAACGCGCGGGAGTGCGCCTCCCCGGAGAGGATCTGCTCCTCTCCCAGGAATAGCAGCGCGAGATCGGCGTTGCGCGCCGCGTCCGCAGCCGCGGCAAAACCGTCGTGGGTGTTGTCCCGGCTGTTGCGCAGGGCGCGCGCATACACCAACCGGTCCGGCCCCAGCATCCGCCGCAGCGCCGCCAGGGGCGTCTGCACATCCTGCGCGCGGCCGTCCATCACCCACGTGCCCATCTGGTCCGTGGGGCTGTCGGCCAAGGGCCCGATCACCGCCACTTTTCCGATGGAGGCGGAAATCGGCAGCAGATTGCCCTCGTTTTTCAGCAGAACAACGGATTCCACGGCCAGCCGCCGCGCGGTGTCGAGCGCCTCCGCAACCGGCCGGGTTTCCGCCGCGGGCTGCGGACGGTTATCGAACAGCCCCAGCCGGAACTTCAGCCGCAAGATATTGCGCACCGCATCGTCGATCAGCTTCGCGTCCACCTGCTTGCTCTGGATGAGCGCCTTCATGTGGTCGAAGTAGGTGGTGCTGACCATCTCCATGTCGACGCCGGCCAGCGCCGCCTCGCGCGCGGCGTCGGCGTTGTCCGCGGCATAGCCGTGCGGGATCATCTCGGTCACCGCCGTGTAGTCGCTCACCACCATGCCGTCGTACTTCCACTCGTCCCGCAGCACCTGCCGCAAGGTGAAGCGGTTGCCGGTTGCCGGCACGCCGTTCAGCGCGTTGAAGGAGGTCATGAAGGTAGCCACGCCCGCGTCGCGCGCCGCGCGGAACGACGGCAGATAAACCTGCCGCAGCAGGATCTCGGGAATCCACGTGCTGTTGTAGTCCCGCCCGCCTTCCGCCGCGCCGTAGCCCACGTAGTGCTTGGCGCAGGCGGCCACCGCGTCCGGCGATGCCAGCGAGCCGCCCTGAAATCCGCGGACCATGGCCGCGCCCAGCGCGCTGGTGAGGTACGGATCTTCGCCCAATGTCTCCGCCACGCGCCCCCAGCGCGGGTCGCGGGCGATATCGATCATCGGCGCGAAAGTCCACTGGATGCCTTCACCCGCCGCTTCCCGCGCGGCGATCCGCGCGGCATCGCGGATCAGTTCCGGATCCCAACTGGCCGATTGGCCGAGCGGAATCGGGAAGATCGTGTGATAACCGTGGATGACGTCGCGCCCGAACACCAGCGGAATCCCGAGCCGGCTTTCCTTGAGGGCGATGCGCTGCGCCTCGGCGCGGTCCGCGGGGCTGCCGGCGTTCAGAAACGAGCCCCACCGGCCCTTGCGGATCTCGTCTCTGATCGGTTCGGAAATGGGCGTCCGCATGGAGGTGGACTGGGACATCTGCCCCAGTTTTTCCTCCAGGGTCATGCGGGAAAGTAGCGCGTCGATACGGCGCTCGACGTCCTGCGCGTTTACGAGCGAACTCATGAGAGCGAGCGGCAGAGCAATCCGGAGTATCATTGCAGTCCGAATTCTACCGCCGAACGTGGAGTGGGCTTTCAGCCGAATCTTTGCGCTTCGCTTTATCCGTGTTAATCCGTGTTCATCCGTGGCCAGTTTTCTTTTTGAGTTTTCCCGCAGCCTGCCAGGGCCCACGCCACCCGCTAAATCGCTTCCAGCTCTTCTTCCAACATCTGTTTCCTGAACAGCTCCGCGTAATACCCGCCCGCCGCGATCAGTTCCGCATGCGTGCCCTGCTCTCCAATCCGCCCCTTTTCCAGCGCCACGATCCGGTCCGCCTGCCGCACGGTAGAAACGCGGTGCGAAATCAGGATCACCGTCCGCCCCCGCATGATCTGGGCCAAATGATTCAGGATTTGCTCCTCGGTCAGGGTATCCACGCTGGAGAGCGCGTCGTCCAGGATCAGGATGCGCGGATCGCGCAGAATGGCGCGGGCGATGGCCGTTCGCTGTTTCTGCCCGCCCGACAACGTGATGCCCCGCTCGCCCACCATGGTCTGGTAGGCCTTTGGAAAACTTTCGATATCGGCCGCCAGGCCCGCCAGTTCGGCGGCGCGGCGGATCTGCTCTTCGGTGGCGCTCTCCACTCCGAACGCGATGTTCTCCGCAATCGTGGCGCTGAACAGGAACGTCTCCTGCGGCACGAACCCGATGTGCCGCCGCAGTTCGCGCGGATCCAGGTCCCGCAGGTCCACTCCGTCGAGCGTTACCAGGCCGCTGGTTGGATCGAGCAGCCTGGGAACCAGGCCCGCCAGCGTGCTCTTGCCCGAACCCGTGTGCCCGACCACCGCCACCGTGGCCCCCGCCTCGATCCGCAGATCGACGCCATCCAGCGCGCGAATCCCGCCGTACTCCACGTAAACCCCGCGGAACTCGATTCCTCCCCTAACGCTTGGCAGCGAACCCCGGCCCGTGATCGACGGCTCCTCGCGGAGGATCTGGTTGATGCGCTCCAGCGAAGCGCTGCCGCGCTGCATGAGGTTCACCACCCAGCCCATCGCGATCATGGGCCAGATCAGCATCCCCATGTACGTGTTGAACATGACGAAGCCGCCGATGGAGATCCGCCCCTCGATCACCTGGTAGCCGCCCACCCACAAAACCAGCAGGAACGTCACGCCGATCAGCGTCTCCAGCAACGGCTGGAAAAAACCCTGGATGCGCACCAGCTTGAGGTTCTGCGCAATGTACTCCCGGTTGAGTTCCTCGAAGCGTCGCAGTTCCGCTCGCTCCTGGACGAACGCCCGGACCATCCGCACCCCGGAGAGGTTCTCCTGCACCCGGCTCGAGATGTCGGAGAACATTGCCTGAATGCGCTCGAAACGCGCGTGGATCCGCCGTCCGAAGAGGATCACCGAGAGGCTCACCGCCGGCGCCGGGAGGATAGCGAAAATGGCGAGCCGCCAATCCACCGAAAACATCACCGCGATGGCGAACAGAAACGTGAGGCTGGTCTCGGTCCAGTACATGATGCCCGGCCCGAGCATCATGCGGACCGCGTTCAGATCGTTCGTGGCCCGGGCCATGATATCGCCGGTGCGCGTGCGCGCGTAGTAGTCCGGCGAGAGGCCGATCAGGCGGCGGAACAGGTCGTTGCGCAGGTCGTATTCGATGTCGCGCGAGATGCCGATCAGGATGACGCGCATCCAGAACTGGAAAGCGCTCTTCAGCAGCGCCAGGCCCACGAGGTACGCGGCGTAGCGCGCGAATTTCGGCAGCCCCGGCCCGGAACGTCCGCCGGCCAGGGCATCCACCGCGCCCCGGATCATCAGCGGCTGCGCCGTCTGCGCCACGTCCTTCAGCACCAGGCACAGCAGTCCCACGGCCATGCCCCAGCGGTAGCGCCAGAGATATTTGCGGACGGTTTTGAGCGACTCCCACATACGTCAGAAGCCCAGGGCGTAAGCCAGCGTCTTGCTCCACTCGAAGAACGCGACCTTCTGCGACTCCCGCGTCCGCCACCACGAACCGGGAGTGAAGAACTCGTCCGGCGCGGCCACGAAGCGGATCGCCGGGCCGCTCCCCGCCGCGCGCTCGGCGGCGCGGTAAACGCGCGCCGCGCGGGCGGTGTGAAAATCGCTCGTCACGATGAGGCACCTTCGAATGTTGCGCCGGCGCAACTCCGGGAGGATGACGCCGGCTTCCTGCTCCGTTGACAGAGCTTCGTTCGGAAGCGGGATGAACCACTCGGCCGGGTATCCGTGCCGCACGGCGTAAGGGACCGCCAAATCGCACTCGTGCGCGCCGTAGAAACCCGGAGCGCCGCTGACCAGTACGGCCGGAGCGTAGCCCTCCCGTACCAGTTCGGCGGATTTCAGGATCCGCCGCCCGTAGTAGTCCCCGGCCAGGACCACCACGATATCGGCTTTCGCCGGCCCATCATTGCGGACCAGCGCGTAGCCGAAGCGAGGCAACCACAGCGAGCGCGACAGGAAGCCCATGAGCAGGAGCAAAGCGCTGAGGAGGAGGAGAAACTGGAAAACGGACCGGCGGCGGCGCTCCACGAACTACTTCTCGTCCGAGGAGTTCTTCTGATCCAGGTTTCCCACCGTCTTCAGCCGCTGATACAGGCGCTCCACTTCGGCTTCGTCCTCCGGGCGGAGGATGCGATACCGCGGGGGCGGCGCCTGCTTGCGCTCTCCACCCGCCATCTCCCCCCAATACTGCCGGTAGGGAACGCCGTCGATCGTGGCGTCGCGGGAGAGCCTGCGCAGGTGGCGCAGGAGGCTGTTGCAGGAGTCCAGATCGCCGGGGTAGATCAGCAGGAACGAGGTTTCGTCGAAGAGTCCGATGCGCACCGCCAGCGGCGAAACCCACCCGGTGCGGTCCAACTTGCGGATGTCCATCCAGGGGATAATGCGTCTGCCGATGGAAAGATAACCTTCGTGGATTTCGATGGCCGGCTGGAGGGCGGCCGCGAACAAAAGAGAAGCG
Organism: Terriglobia bacterium; assembly: GCA_020073115.1. Lineage (GTDB taxonomy): Bacteria > Acidobacteriota > Terriglobia > Bryobacterales > Bryobacteraceae > BOG-224. Next base: position 27,932 of record JAIQFU010000005.1, on the reverse strand, counting down.
GTAAGCAGAAAGAGCGCGGCGGCTGCAAACGACATCGGGGACCATGTCCAGCCCAGCCACGCCGAACCCCCAGCCAGCGCGACCGCGGCGACTCCAAACCACCTGTAGTAGGCTGCTGGCCGATAGGAAGTCATGAAACCACCCCGTCTCCCTTTAGACTACTCCCGAGCCGAGATTGCGTCAATCCGCACGTGGGGCCTCAGCCCCAGCCAGGTATAGTGGATCCCGCTCCAGACCGTGAAGACCGCGCAAGGCCAAACCATGGCCGAAGAAACCACCTCCGATAACCGCGTTTGTAGCACGTCCCGTGCCATCCACGCCACCGCGGTCAGGATCTGCACGAAGGTCGAGGCTTTGCCCCACACGCTCGGGGGGAACTTCCGCGCCCGCCCGAGGAGCATGAAGGCCATCGCGCCCGCGAGGATGTAGAGGTCGCGGCCGAAAATCACCGCCACCAGCCACCAGGGTACCTTCCGGGCCGCGGCCAGCGCCAGGAAAGCCCCGCTCAACAGACACTTATCGGCGATCGGGTCCAAGTACGCCCCGGTCTGCGTGGCCACGCCCAGATGGCGGGCGGCCGCGCCGTCCAGAATGTCCGTGACCCCGGCGATGACAAAAAGCGTCAGGGCCAGCACGTGCTGCCCGTTGAGAACCGCCACGATGACGAATGGGACCAGGGCGAGGCGCAGGAGCGTGATCAGGTTCGGGAGGTTGACCCAGCGGGGCATCTGAAGACGAGTGTAACGTACCGCCGGCGCTCGGTTTGTGGGTCGGTTCCTGGAAGCCACCCAAAGGACCGGCGCCACAAACCCGGCCGGCGCTACCATGCCGTCAGGAGGATATTCAGATTGTCTATTTATATCTTTAGTTAACTCAGCGCCGGGATTTTCTCAAAATTCTTGCACTCCCCCGCGCCGGCCGAGGGCCTGCACTCGTAAGTCCGCGGCGTGAGGTGGAACTTCGCCTCGTACGCCCGCGTGATCCCTTCGATGAAGCCCGCAACGGCGGCGCGACGAAGCAGGGTGACGGTGCAGCCGCCGAAGCCGCCGCCCGTCATGCGGGCGCCGAACACGCCCTCCATGCCGAGCGCCGCATCCACCAGGAAGTCGAGTTCCTCGCAGCTCACTTCGTAATCGTGTTGCAGGCTGCGGTGCGATTCCAGCATCAGCTTGCCCATGCGGGCGAGCTCCCCGGCTTCTCCCGCTTCCACGAAGCGGTTGACGCGCGCGTCTTCGGTCACCACGTGGCGGGCCCGCCGCGCCACCACCGGCGGCAGCAGACGCGCGGCCGGCTCGAACTGCTCCGGCGAAACGTCGCGCAGGCTCTCTACCCCGGGGTACTGTTGCTTGAGGATCTCCACCGCGGCGGCGCATTCCCGCACGCGGTCCCTGTACGCCGAGCCGGACAACTCGTGCTTCACCATGGTGTTGACCGCCACGAACGCGGCCGAGTGCGGGAGAGGCACGTACCTCCGCCCCAGGCTGCGGCAGTCGATCTCCACCGCGGCGTGCTCGCGGCCGAAGACGGAGATGTACTGGTCCATGATGCCGCAGGGCATCCCCACGAAATTGCGCTCCGCCCGTTGGCAGAGCAGCGCCAGTTCCAACGGATCCATCGCCCGGCCGTTCAGGAAAGCCAGGGCGGAGGAGACCTCGAGCGCCGCCGAGGAGCTCAGGCCCGACCCCTCCGGCACAGTGGACCGGATCAGCAGGTCCGCCGGCCCGAGGGCGTGACCGGCGCGGATCAGTTCCTGGGCCACGCCGATGGGGTAATCGGTCCAATGCTGCTCGGGCTTCCGTTCCGCCAGTCCGTCCACTTCGAACTCCCGCATCTCGTTGCGGTGCTCGGAGTAGATCCGAACGTTCCGGCCGCCCGACGGCGCGGCGGCCACGTAGGTGGCCAGGTCCAGCGCCATGGGCAGGACGAAGCCGAGGTTGTAGTCGGTATGCTCGCCGATGATGTTCACCCGGCCGGGCGCGCGGAAAACACGCACGCCCTCGGCTTGGCCGAAGATTTGCCGGAATCGTTCGATCATGAGTGGGAGCCGGCGGCCCGGCGGGCCAGAATCAGCATCATGATGCCGAACGCCAGCATGGGGATGCCGCTATAGAGATTCACATTGGCCTCGGTCAGCGCCGCGCGCGTTTCCGGCGCGAAGACGCCCATTGCAATCAGGATCAGACCGATCACCGTGAAGAACAGGCCCGAAGGCATTCTCAGATCCATATGTCACGCGAACCAAATATTCAAGATCACCAGGATCACGCCCACCGCCACCGCCAGCGGCCACGGCCGCTGATACCACTTGTAGGAGGAGGTGTCGGGAAGCTTTGTCAGCCCGTACACCAGCCCTTCCAGTTCCTTCTCCGGACGCGGTTGGGTGGCCATGCTCACAACCACGGTCACCACCAGGCAACTGACAAAAGCCATGATGGCGATCCAGAAGCTCTGCGCCATCGACGACGGGAAGGTGTGCACCACCCCCAGAATTCCACCTTTGCCCTCCGCCACCGTCAGGCACCAGGTGAATGTCGCCGCCACCGTTCCGGTAACCAGCCCCGAAAATGCGCCGTGGCCCGTGCTGCGCTTCCAGAACATGCCCAGCAGGAAGGTGGCGAACAAGGGCGCATTCACGAAGCCGAACACCAATTGCAGCAGGTCCATGATGTTGTTGTAGTAGTGCGCCACGTACGCCGCGCCGATCGAAAGCAGCACCCCCACGATCGTGGTCACGCGCCCCACGTTCAGGTAATGCCGGTCCGGCGCGTTCTTCTTGATATGGCTTTGGTAGATATCGTAGGTCCAAACCTGGTTGAACGCCGTGACGTTGCCGGCCATGCCGGACATGAAGGATGCCATCAGGCCGGTCAAGCCGACGCCCAACATGCCCGCCGGGTAGAACTTGGCCATCAGGGTAGTGATCACCTGGTTGTAATCCGGCCCGCCCTTGGCGTCCAGCGGGATGTCGTAGCCGGCGCCCATCTTCGCCAGAGCTACGGCCGCGATGCCGGGGATGATCACGATGAACGGGATGAACATCTTGGGGAACGCGCCGATGAGCGGCGTGCGCCGCGCGGCCGACATGTCCTTAGCGGCCATGGCGCGCTGCACTACCAGGAAGTTCGTGCACCAGTAACCGAACGAGAGCACGAACCCCAGGCCGAACACCATTCCGAAAAGCTCCACTCCCATCGGGTTCTGCGTGGAGTTGCCCATATAGGTCCATGCGTGCCCCATGACGGGCTGGAGCCGCGAGGTGATGCCCTGCCAGCCGCCCGCCTTCATTACCGACAGGACAGCCAGCGGCGCAAAGCCGGCCACGATCAGCAGGAATTGAAGCACCTCGTTATAGATGGCGCTGGTCAGCCCTCCCAGGAAGGTGTACGCCATGACGATCGCCGCCGAAGCCAGCACCGAGGTGTTGAAGTCCCACCCCAGCGCCAGTTGCAGCAGTTGGCCCAGGGCGAACATCGAAATCCCCGAGGAGAAGATGGTCATGATGGCGAAGCTGACGGCGTTATAGGTGCGCGTCTTTTCGTCGTACCGCATCTTCAGGTACTCGGGCACGGAGCGCGCCTTGCTGCCGTAGTAGAACGGCATCATGAAAATGCCCATGAACAGGATGGCGGGAATAGCGCCGATCCAGTAGAAATGGGCCGTCATGATCCCATATTTGGCGCCGGAGGCGGACATTCCGATCAGTTCCACCGCGCCCAGGTTGGCGGCGATAAACGCCAGGCTGGTGATCCAGACGGGCACGGACCGTCCGGACATGAGAAAGTCGCTGCTGCTGGACATTCGTTTCCGGAGCGCCCAGCCGATGCCTAGTACGAAGGCGAAATAAACAATCAGAATGAGGTAATCAACCGAAGCGAGCTGCAAGCTAACACCTCGAAAAACAAAGATTCCAAATTTGGAACTCTGAGTCTACCATAGGGACAATTTGTAGGGCTGGCTTCGCGCCTTGGTGTGAATATTCGTGTTCGCCGTGCCGGTAATCGGGCCGGCATCCGGCCCCAGCGAATTGGGCGTCCACACGGATGGGGGCACGGCGCGCCCTGCGTCCTGAAGCCAACGCTACTCTCCCGCCGGAATCACCTTCACCGTCACGTTCGCCTTTTCCCCTTCCCGTACCGTCACCGCCTCTCCCTTGCTCTCCACGGGCTTCATGAACTCGGGATCCATGTACGCCCCGCTCTCCACGCGGTCCCAGGCGAACACCTTGTATTCTCCGGGTATTACGTTGGGGAAGGTGAACGCGCCGGCTTCGTCGGCCCGGGCCTCGCGGTAGTACGAGCTTCGTTCGCGGCGCTCCTTTTCCTGGGGCACGAGCGCCACCGTGACCCCGGCGGCGGGTTGTTGCCCGTTCGCGTCCTGCGCCGTCCCGGTCACCTGCCCGGCGTTGGGGCTGACCACGATATCGAGCGGCCCCGGCGCGCCGCCGGTGGCGTCCAGCCCCGAAACCAGCGCGTCCGTCCCGCCGGCGCGAATCGATTTCACGTACCATCCCCGCGGCAATCCCTCCACCGATACGTAATACCGGTCGAGACTGATGTTCTCCAACTTGAATGTCCCGTCGCTCGCCACCAGGCCGCCGGCCAGCGGCCCGTACTGGAAGGAGTTGTCGAACAGGGTAAGTTGGGCCCGCAGCCCGCCGGGCAGCGCCTTCCCGCCTTCGGCGCGAAATCTCCCCGTTGTCTCGGCCGGCGGAGGGATTGACACTGCGATGCCCTGGATATCGGCCGGACCGACGTCGAGCGGCTGCCGCGTCGAGTACGGCGGCTTGCCGGATTGCATGACATTGGCCATCAGATAATATGCTCCGGGAACGACTCCGGCGATCTCGAAATTGCCGTCTCTATCCGCGGCTACACCCCGGGTGGACGTCGCCGGGGAGGTGGGGTTGCGGGGGGCCAGCGTGAGGCTGGCGTTGGGTGGGGTCACCCGCCCTTTCACCCGTACCGTGCGCGTCTTCGCAAGCCTCAGGTTGACGTTTTGAAGCTGGGCGCCCGGAGTGATGGAGAGGAGAGCCGCGGCGGCGAAGTCGGTCACGCCCGGGTAGAAGGTCGGAACGTACTCCTCCTCCACCTGCTGCGCCACTTCGAGCCGCAACACCCTGACCGTGTTTTGCCGGTACTGCGCGGAGAGGTAGTATCGTCCGGGCTCGACGTCGAAAATGCGGTATACGCCGAGATCGTCGGTGCTGCCCGAGCCGCCCGCCGGCAACATCTGTTTCCTGCCCAGGAGGTAGCGAAAACGCGAGAGTTGCACCTGCACATACGGAATGGGATCGCCGTTCTCGTCCACAATGCGGCCGCTCACCACGCCGTTCGGAGTCACGCGGAACACGAGGTCCGTCACTCTCTGCCCCGCTTCGAGCATGAGCGTGGCAGGAAGGCGGGACGAAGGCTCGGAGTAGTACGCCGACGCCGCAAATCCCGTCCGGCTGAAATTCAACCTGTATTTGCCGGGAAGGACGCCGGCGAGCGCGAAATGGCCCGAAGGGTTGGAGGAGGCGCTATACGCGTTGGTGCGCGGGACGCTCTGGAAATCCGTCCGGACCAGCATCACGGAGGCGCCTCTCACCGGCTCGCCGGTCAGCGAGTTGACCACCTGCCCTTCGACGGAGCAGAGATCCGCCGGCGCCGGCTGTCCGGCGGCGACGGCGGCGCACGCAATCATCAGGAATGCGAAACGCATTGACAACTTCAGGTTAGACGATTGGCGGCGCGGGGCGGACGCCCCCTCCGCGCGGCCCCCCTGGAGGCGCTCTCCCCAGGAAACACTGTCGCGCCTGCAAGCCGGCCAGGGAGCCGGCTGCGGACGGGGGGCGTCCGCCCCACATGCAGTCGCACGACCGGCAGCATGTCCGCCGGGACTAGCACTAGCAGCGCGACCCGGATGGCGGACGACTGCCGACTGTCGACTGGCGACTTCTGGCCTTCAGGAACGCCTCGGCCTTTTTGCGCGTGGCCGGCCGCGGATTTTCCAGCTGGGCCGTGACGAATGCCACCGCGGCGTCCTGCCCAGCCAGCAGGTGGAAGAACTGGCCGAGGGATACGATCGCGTGGCCGATCGCCACATTGCGGCATTCCGCGGTCTTGTACTTCGCGTTCCGGACCCACAGAATCGCAGCCGCCAGGCGGCCCGCCAGCCGCGGTTTGGCCAGCGCGATACGCGCTGCGCCTTGCATAGCGGTCGCGGCGGCGATCATCTCCGGCCCGCAAATAGGGCTCAGGTACTTGTCCAGCGCCGCTTCGATCTTCTCCTCCGAGTCCACCGAAGCGAGACCGGCGAGGACTTGCGCGGCGTTCCAGCGGAGGATGCTGTTTTCGTGATCGAGCATCGCCAGGAAGAGATCGAAGTGCGGATAGAGCAGTTCCGGCTCCGTCTCGCTCATGCGCACCAGGGTTTTGGCCGACTCGAACCGCACGGCCGCGGTCTTCGAGCCGATGCCCTCGATGAGAGCAGTGGGGCAGGTCCCCGGCCTGCCCATCTTCGTTTTCGCAGTCATTGCTGGTCTCCCCTTATCAACGTCGCCTGCACGCTAGCCTGCCCGCCCTCACGGATCGTGATGGGTTTCCCTTTGCCCTCCAGCGGCTTCATAAAATCCGGATCCAGCCAGGCGGTCGCCTCCACCTCGTCCCACGCAAAAATCCTGTATTCCCCTGGAACCACGTTCTGGAAGCGGAACCGGCCGTGTTCGTCCGTCAAGGCGTCCTGGTAAAACGTAAACAGCGCCCGGCGATCCTTCTCTTGCGGAACGAGCGCCACGGTCGCCCCGGCCACGGGTTGCTGCGATTCCGGATCCTGCACTACGCCCGCCGCCTGTCCTGCGTTGGGGCTCACCAGGATATCGAGAAGCCCCGGCGCTGCATTTGCGAGATTCAGGCCGGAGGTCGTGATATCCACGCCGTCCGCGCGAACGGCTTTCATGTAGTAGCCGTCCGGAAGGCCCAGAACCGTGACCTCATAGCGGCCGGGGTTCGCCTCCTCGAATTTGAAGCCGCCGCCCTCGGCCACCTGCGCGGATTGTATGTTCCACGGGCCGCTGGTTCCGAGGGAGTAGTCCTCCGGCGACCGAGGGCCCGTCTGCAGCCTGATCATGGCTTTGCGCATTTCCAGCGGCGCGTCGCCTTCCACTCGAAGCCGCCCATTGAACGAGAACCCGGGGCTGATGGTGATGACGATGCCTTCGATGTCCGAGGCGCCAACCTCGACCGGCGCCGCCGCCGACAGATTTCTCCCGCGCCCGACTAATACAGCGGATACGGAATACCGCCCCGGCGGCACGCCGCGGAACTCGAACGCCCCGGCGGGGCCGATTGGCGCCGCCTGGCGCAGGACGCCTTCACCTGTCAGATCCTCGACATACACCCGAAAACTGGCACGCGGGCCTGTAGCCGTCGCGTCCACGACTCTTCCGGCGACCCGGTAGAACCGCGCTCGTCGCAGAGCCAGGTCCACGCCGCGCGCCTGCCCGCCGGCGGCAAGGTCGAGGGGGGCCGCGCGCGCGGCTTCCGCCGCCCCGCCGTAGTAGGTCGTCACGTAGCCTTCCTCCGCGATGGGTCCGGCCGACGGCCCGCCTGTCGCGCTCACATAGTACTTGCCCGGCTCCAGTCCGTAAAACCTGTATTCGCCAAGATCGTTCGTGTTCATGGAGCCGACGGTGGTCAGCCGCCTCTTGCCATCCGAGTAGCGCGATCGGTGGATCTGGACCCAGGCGGCCACGACCGGTTCGCCGTCCGGATCCAGGACTCGCCCGGTAATGACGCCGTGAGGGGTCAAACGGAAGTCGAGCGTCAATCGTTGACCGCGCGCCAGTGTGAGCAGGGTCCGCGAGCCCCGCGCGCCGTACTGCGCGGTGACAAAGCCGTTGCGGATCACCCGCATTTGGTAAGTCCCCGGTTCCACGTTGCGGAGGACGAAGCGGCCAGTGAGGTCGGCCGTTGCGGCGTACGTGTCGGAAACCTGCGCGGCCGGAGAACTGGCCCTCGCCAGCCGCACAGAGGACTTCCCGACCGGTTCCCCCGTGGCCGCGCTGGACACGTGTCCTTCCACGCTGCAAAGGTCCTCGGGTTTGAGTGGTGCGGGTCCAGAGGTTTGCGCGAAGGCCGCGGCGGGCCACAGGAGGATGAGAGCGAGGCGGCGCATCGGGCTGCCTACGGTAGGAACATATCCGATTTAAACGCCGCGCACAAGCCCTGGTCACGTCTACAAGCTTTTCACCGCCTGGGAGCGGCCCTTCCACATCCCGCCCTCTCCCCGCCAGTACGCCACCGCCGAGTGCGCCGTGGCCCCCAGGAAGAACGCCGCCGCGAGCGGCAGCAGCGGGGCCCATAGAGGCGACCGCCGGTAGAACCGCAGGGTAGGGAGGTATGCCGCCGACAGGAGCGCCCAGCCCGCGCCGCCCAGGCCCGGCTGTCCCGCGAAAACCAAGACCGGCGGCAGCAAATACGTGACCGCGAGTCCCACAAAGGTCCCCGCCAGCAACGCCGGGGAATAGCGTAGCTGTGTGAACGCCGTGCGCGAGATCATGCGCCCGATCTCGCCGAACGTCCGGTACTGCCGGATGCTCCGGGTCCGCGCGCTCAGCCCCAGCCAGACGCTTCCGCCGCTGCGCTTCACCGCCCAGGCCAGCGCGCAATCGTCGATCAGTTCGCCGCGGATCGCCTCCAGCCCGCCGATGCGTTCCAGGGCCTCCCGGCGGATCAGGATGCATCCCCCCGCCGCGCCCGCCGTTTTGCGGCGCGGATTCCGGATCCAGGCCGGGGGATACAGCATGAAGAAGAAGAACACAAAGGCGGGGACCAGGGCGCGTTCCGGAAGGGTGCCGCACTCCAGCGTAGCCATGTATGATGCGAGGTCGTAACCCTGCTCGGCGCGCGCCAGCAGACCGGCGAGATTGTCCGGAGGATGGACGATGTCGGCGTCGGTCAGCAGCAGGTAGTCCGGCTGAAACCGCCCGGCTTCGCGAACCCCCTGCGACGCCGCCCAGAGCTTCCCCATCCAGCCCGGGGGAAGCGAGGCGCCCCGGACCACCAGTGCGCCGGCCTCCCGCGCGGCTTCGGCCGTGTCATCGGTGCTGTTATCGTCCACCACCACAATATGGAATTCGCCGCGGAAGTCCTGCTTTTTGAGGGACTTTACGGCGCGTCCGACGCTCTCCGCCTCGTTGCGCGCGGGAATTACAGCCACGACCGAGTGGGGCGGCACTTCCGGCCCGCCGCCGGACTTCGGCCCGGGGCGCCGGGAAGCCCGGCGGCGGCCCGGAAGGCCCGCCCCGCTGCTAAGCCAGAATCCGCCCCGCCCCAACAGCAGATAGAGCCAAATGGCGATTGGAACCGCGCCGGCGGCTTCCAGAATCATCACTCCGCATCGTAGCCCATTCGGCCCCATGCTAATCTCGTTTGTTCTATGGCCTACTCGTCAATACGCGACCTCGATCTCAAAGGGAAACGGGTTTTCATCCGAGTGGATTTCAATGTTCCCCTGCAGAAAAACGACAAGGGCGACATGGAAATCACCAGCGACAAGCGCATTAAGGCGTCGCTGCCCACGATTCAATACGCGCTGGACCACGGGGCCGGCGTCATCCTGGCCTCGCACCTCGGCCGTCCCAAGGGCAAGCCGAACCCCGAAATGAGCCTCAAGCCGGCCGCCGAACGGCTCCAGCAGTTGCTCGGGCGTCCCGTGAAGATGGCGCCGGATTGCATCGGTCCCGACGTGGAGGCCATGCAACCCGCGCCGGGCGAGGTATTGCTTCTCGAAAATCTTCGCTACCACCTGGAGGAGGAGAAAAACGACCCCGAGTTCGCCAGGAAGCTGGCCTCTCTGTGCGACGTCTACGTGAACGACGCCTTCGGCTCCGCGCACCGCGCGCACGCCTCCACCGAGGGCATGATCCGCTTCGTTCCCGTCGCGGGCGCCGGCCTGCTCATGGAGCAGGAATTGAAGTACCTGGGGATGGCGGTCACCAACCCCGCGCGTCCGTGCGTGGCCATCCTGGGCGGCGCCAAGGTATCGGACAAGATCGAGGTCATCCAGAACCTCGGCAAGGTCGTGGACAAACTGCTGATCGGCGGCGCCATGGCCTACACGTTCCTGAAGGCCCAAGGTAAGCCGACCGGCAAATCGCTGGTGGAAGAGGACAAAGTCGATCTGGCCAAGAACCTGCTCGCGAGCCTGGGGGCCAAACTAATGCTCCCCTCGGATCACGTGGTGGTTTCGGAAATCGCGCCGGGCGCTGCCAACGAGGTGGTGGAGACCATTCCCGAGAGCAAGATTGGCGTGGACATCGGTCCCAAGACCATCGAAGCGTTCTCCAAGGTGATCGCCGGGGCGAAGACGGTCATCTGGAACGGGCCGATGGGGATCTTCGAGAAGCCGCCGTTCGACAAAGGCACGGTGGCGCTGGCCAAGGCCGTGGCGGATTCGGGCGCCACCTCGGTGGTCGGCGGCGGAGACTCCGAAAAGGCGATCAAGGCCGCCGGCGTCACCTCCCGGATCACCCACGTCTCTACCGGAGGCGGGGCTTCTCTGGAGTTTCTGGCGGGAATTCAACTTCCCGGCGTGGCTGCATTGAATCGTTAGGACGTCGGGACCCGACGTCGCAAGTGTTTGCCATTCAAGTGGGTACGCCCAACCGGGGCAGTACCCACTTCATCAGCGCGAAGTACGCGCCCACAGCCAGGACAATCGTAAGCCATTCAGGCATCTAGAATTAGAGACGCAGAAACAGGCGTCCTGGTGACAGGGCGTCTATTTCACCGGCGCCCAGTAGATTAGCACGTCCTTCGGCTGCTCGATGGCGATTTTGCCTCCGGAGACCACTGCATCCGGGACGCCCTCGGAAAAGGACGTGAGGCGGAGCCCCTCCGGGAGTCCCAGGTCGTCCACGTCGATCTGCAGCGGTTTGGCGCTTCCGGCGCGATTCAACACCACCAGGACCCGCTCCCCGGGCGAGGTCCTGAGGTAGGCATACTGGTCCTGGTTGGCCAGGAGCTGAACCAGGCCTCCGCGCCGCAGCGCCGGATGCGCCTGCCGGAATTGCAGGAGGGCCTGCGTGAATTGGAAAACCCGGGCCGCGTCGCCGGTCCGCCCCTCGGCGGTAAAAGCGTTCACAGGATCGCCGGGCCAGCCGCCGGGGAAGTCGCGGCGGTTATCGGGGTCGCTGCCGCCCGGCATCGCGATCTCGTCGCCATAGTAGAGGTGCGCCACGCGTTTTGTGGTCAGAGTGAAGGCCTCGGCCATCATCAGCTTGGAGACGTCCCCTTTGGCGGCGGTCAGAAATCGGGGCTGGTCGTGGTTCCCGGGGAACATCACCAGCATGTCGGGCCGGCGGTAGAGAGAATCCTGCGCCAGGATCTCGACCAGCCTCGTCATGGGCTGCCCCTGGGCGAACACCGCGCGGGCGGCCCCCTCCAGCGGGAAGTCGAGCATGGAAGGCAGTTTGGTGTCCACCCCGTAGCGCCGCGCGCCGCCTTCGAAAAACGAAAGCGCGGCCGGAGTGGGCGCGGTGATCTCACCCACCACCACGAACCCCGGGTACTGGCGGTCGATCGCGGTCTGCCACTTTTCCCAGAACGGCCGGTCCACGTAGGGATAGGTGTCCTGGCGGATGGCGTCGATCCCGGTCATCGCGATCCACCACAGCGCATTCTCGATGAGATAGTCGCGCACCAGCGGATCGTCCTGGTTGAGATCGGGCAGGCTGCCGGCGAACCACCCGCGCAGGGGGAGATCGCGGCGTTTCGGCCGGGCGTAGGGGTCCGTCAGCGCGGCGATATCGTAATTGTTCCTGGGCCGGGGGGAGCGGTCCAGGTAGTTGAACCATGTCTTGGTCGGAGGGTTCGTCACCCACGGGTGGCGCGGGCCGGTGTGATTGGCCACCTGGTCCTGAACCACCTTCAGTCCCATCTGGTGGGCCGCGTCCACCAGTTCCCTGAACTCTTTCATCGAGCCGAAACGCGGCTCCACATCGTAGAAATCCACTGTGTGGTAGCCGTGATACGGGCTGGCGCCGGGGCTGGAATTTTTGTATGCCGGGGTCATCCAGACGCCGGTCACGCCGAGCGCTTTGAGGTATCCCAGGTGCTCGCGGATCCCCCGGAAATCTCCGCCGTGGTACGCCTGCGCCACGCTGCGGTCGGCCGGGCGGCCGTACTCGGGCGGGCTGTCGTTGGAGGGATCGCCGTTGGCGAACCGGTCGGGCATGAGCAGGTAGATCACGTCGTCGGGGCCGAATCCCTGGAAGCGGCCGCGGGCCTCCAGCGGACTCTCCAGCCGGAAGGTGAACTCGGCCGCGCCCGACCTGTTCCGGACTTGAAACCGGTAAGCGCCGGGCCGCGCCTCCTTGCCGATGTCGAGATACAGAAAGAGGTACGCGCCATTGTCCGAAGCGCTCCGAACCTCGATCTTGAAGCCCTTGGATGCAGTGGTGACCGCCGCATCCTTGAGATCGGCGCCGGTGAGCAGGAGCTGGACGGGGTTGTAGGTGTGGGGCGTCCACCAGTTGGGCGGCTCGACCTTATCGATCCTGGGCGCCGCGGCGGCGCATGCCAGGGCGACCAGCACGAACGCGGCTGCTCTCAAACGATGCATCTTCGGCCTCCGCGCGAAACACCTTAGGATAATCGGTTGCCTTCCGTGAGATCGTCAACACGCTGCATTGGAATTCCAGGCGGGTCGGTCTCGGGCAACAACTTCTATTCCACACTGGGCATCGCCACGGCGCGAAGCCACCTACGCAGTAGCGCGTGGAACTGTAGGACCGCCATTCGGCCGGGCGCGACAGGCTGGAGACTGTCGCGACCGGAGGGCGGCCCTACTTCTTCTACCTCGGTCCGCGCGGCAGCATGGAGCGCACCGCGAGTATGATGTCGTGGTCCTGCCCTTCCTTCGCGTTGCTGTAATACCCCACCTGGCAGCCCGGCTTGAACAGGAATGCCGCGCCCTGCGTCACGGCGTGGCGAACCTCCTTGCCGGCGGCGTCCTTCCCCGCCACCATGTCGCCGCTGCCTCGCAGGAGAAGGTAGATCTCCTCTTCGTTGGCGTGATTGTGCGGGATATTGGTCCCCCCGGGCGCGAAATCCATGATGAACAGGCTGTCCATCACGTAGGCTGCGGAGAGCTTGTCGCGGGTGCTCCGTGTGGTCCCCATCAACAACTTGAATTGAGTGGTCGGTCCATGGCTGCCCAGAATCTGAAGCGGGACGTCGTCCGCATTGGCCAGCATCAGCTTCGGCGTGGGCTGCACGTTCGCGCCCTCGGGGATCTTGTATCCCATGACCACGACCTTTAGGGGGTCGTCGCCCGCGCTCGCGATCCCGTGCCTGACGCCGGCGGGAAGGTACATGAAGTCGTTCCGCTTCACCGCGGCCTTCTCGTCGCCGTACAGCAGCGTGCCGCGGCCCGCTTCGATGAAGTACATCTGCTCCTCGGCCGGATAGCTGACCACCGCGCTCGTCCCGTCGGGACCGAGCGTGAGTTCGCCGTAACGGACGACGGTCTTGAATCCGCCGGCGCTCGCATCGCCGACGCCGAAGAACGGTTTGTAGGAGGCCGACCTCGCGCCGGCCGTCAGATCGTCGGGTTGCGGCTTGACATCCTGCGCCTGGCGGCGAAGAAAGTCTCCATCCGCCGCGAGCAGGCAGGAGGCGGCCGCGAGCAAGGAAATGACAACGTGTTTCATATGCGCTCCACTCAATGGTCCCCAGGGGACATCTAGAGCATAAACTCTGGACGCGCGGGGCGCCATCCCCCTATGGGCGGAGTGGTAGGACCTGCCTCCGACCGCCCCTGCCGCTCCCACCTTAGTCGGATACCCTTTTCCCCGCCCGTTGTTAGACTCGGGTTCTATGCGCGCCAGTCTCCTCTTCGCATTTCTCTCCGCGGGCCTTGTGCAGGCGGCCGTACCGGACAACCCGGTGTGGCCCAGGCCGGTGGTCGTCCCCGCTCCCGCCACGGTCGCGGGCGTCAAGCAGGCGGTCCTCTCTCTAAACGGCCTCTGGAAGGTCACCACGACCCCGCCCGCCGAGTTCTGGAACAACGCCGCAGACCCCTCCGGCTGGCAGGATATTCGGCTTCCCAGCCACGCGATCCCCCAGGGGGTGGTCGGCAGGCGCGGCGGAGAGTATGCCTTCAAGAAAAAGATCGCCATCCCCGCGGAGTTCGCCGGCAAGCGCATCATCCTCCAGTTCGATGGCGTCAGCGGTCTGGGCAGGGCTTGGATCGACGGCGTTTTTCTCCGCGACCATTTCGGCGCCTTCACCACGTGGAACTGCGACATCACCGATCGCGTCGCGCCGGGTAAAGAGGTGTGGCTCACGGTAGCCGCCACCGACGAAACGGAAGGCCTGTCGGGCTACAACAACGGGGGCATCCTGCGCAGCGTGCGGCTCTTCGCCGAACCGCCCGACTACCTCACGCGGTTCAACATCGAAGCGGGTCTGGACGGCGAGTATCGCAACGGCGTCCTGAAGGTCTGGTCCGCGGTGAGCTTCAACCGGGCGAGCGCCGCCCGCGTTCAACTCACTTTGAAGGACCCTCAGGGAAGAGCGGTTGCGTTGCGCCCATCGGTGGTGGATCTCACGCGCGAGAACCCCGAAACAACGGTGGAGATCCCGGTGGCGTCGCCGCTCAAATGGGATGCCGAGCACCCGAACCTGTACACCCTGGAGGCCTCGATTTCCGCCGGCGGCCCGGTTCTTGGCACGGTCGTCCGGAAGGTGGGGTTCCGGAAAGTGGAGGTGTCCGGGAAAAAGCTGCTGGTGAACGGAAAAGAGGTCAAGCTTCGCGGCGTATGCCGGAAAGACATCTATCCCCTCACCGGGCGCAGCGTGCCGCTCGAACTCCTGGAGGAAGACATTCGCCTTTTCCGGGCCGGCAATATCAACTATGTCCGGACCTCGCATTACCCCACGAATCCGGAGTTTCTGGACGCCGCCGATCGCTATGGCATGTACATCGAATCGGAGAACTCGGTGTCCATGGCGCGCGGCGGGGTGGCGAGCAATCCCGCGGTTACCCCGCACTATCTGAGCCAGTTGGCCGACATGATGGAGCGCGACCGCAGCCACGCCTCGGTGGTTATCTGGTCGCTGGGAAATGAATCGAACTGGGGCAGCAACGTCCTGAAGGAGGCGCAATACGCGCGGGCGGAAGATCAGACGCGGCCGCTCATGTTCAGTTGGAGCCACCTGACGCCGCCGGAGCTGCAAAAGCAGGTCTACGACATCTACAGCTTCCACTACCCCTCCTACCGCCGGGGCATGGCCGACGGCGGACCGGGGCCCGGCGGCGACCTGGAACGGAACCGGGAGTGGGGCGGCGAGGCATCCTCGATGCCGGTGCTCCACGACGAGTTCGCGCACGTCCCCACCTACATTACCGAGGACCTGCGGCGCGATCCCAACGTGAACAACTTCTGGGGGCAGAGCATCAAAATCCTCTGGGAGAAAATCTTCACTACCGAAGGCGCGCTGGGCGGAGCGATCTGGGGTTCGGTGGACAACTCGTCCGTGGCGCCCGAAGACCGGCTGGTGGTCTCGCGCAACGACTGGGGCATCATCGACGGCTGGCGGCGGGAGAAGCCCGAGTACTGGCTGGTCAAGAAAGCGTACTCGCCGGTGCGGGTCGAGGATAAGCCGGTTTCGAATCCGGGCGCCGGCCGGCCGCTGGCGCTGGCCGTCAAGAACTGGTTCGACCACACGAACCTGAACGAGGTCTCGTTCCAGTGGACTGTCGGGCGGGATTCCGGAAAGCTGAACGGACCGAGCGTGGAGCCGCACCAGGAGGGAGTTCTGCGCCTTCCCGCGCGGCGCTGGAACGATGGAGACGTTCTGAACCTGAAGATTTTCCGGATGGGCGACATCCTGGTGGACGAATACAACCTGCCGGTCAACCCTCCGCCGCCCGCAGCCGTGCCCGCGCCGCGTGGGCCGGCTCCGGCCCTTGAAGAGCAGGCGGACAGCATCACCGTCAAGGGCGGCGCGTTCGCGCTCACGTTCAGCCGCAAGACCGGGCTGATGACGGAAGGATCCTACAAAAGCGCCAGGATCATCGAGAGCGGGCCCTATCTCAACCTGGTGGGCCAGCAACTCGGGGAGTGGTCGCTGAAGAGCATCCGCGCGGCGCGTGCGGATTCGGAAGCCGTGGTGGACCTCGACGGGGCCTACGGGCCGGTGAACGTCACGTTCCAGATTCGCATCGATGGTCAGGGGCTGATCACCACGCGATACACATTGGGCGAACTGCCGGCGCTGACGCGGCGCCTGGTCGATCAAGGCTACCGGCGCGACGTGGGCGGCTATTGGGAGCTTGGCGTTTCGTACGTGCTCACAGGGGACGTCGACCGCCTGTCCTGGCGCCGCAGGGGGCTATGGTCCGCCTATCCCGCCGACCACATCGGCCGGGAACAGGGGATCGCCCAACGGGAGGGCAGGGGACACGCGCAGCGCTACGGCGAAAAACCGTCGTGGCCCTGGTCCGAAGACGAGCGCGAGTTCATCCTGTTCGGCCGCAACGATGCCGGCGCGCGCGGGACCAAAGACTTCCGGAGCATGAAGGAAAACATCTACTACGCCTCCGCCATTCTGCGTGGATCGGAGGCGCGGCTCGAGGCGGTCTCGGACGGCAAGGACGCGGTGCGGCTGGAAGCGCGCCCCGAGGGCGTCCGGTTCATCGTCAACAACGAATGGAACTACCCCAACCTGGCCTGGGGCAATTGGGTCAAGGACGCCGTTCTCCCCAAGGCCGGATATACCAATCAAGTGCGGATGAGGTTCAGCGAGCGGGACGAGTGAAGGGACGGTGAGGCCGCCGCTCCCAGAACGTGGTTTCGGGTTAAGCCCACTTTTCGCCCCCAATCCATTGTGGCTTCACACCTAACAGCTTAAGCTGATCTACCGCAGGGGGCCAACATTTTGGATTTGATCCCTTGACAACGGGGATTAGGAATACTAATTACTTATTATGCTTGGAAGTCCACTGCGTCGTCTGATTGCTGTCCTAGGTCTTCTTATCTGGACAATGCCGGTCCGCAGTCAATCACGTCCGCCAAATCGAGGCGAGCGGGAGCGGGCGGACCGGGAGGTCCAGGAGGTGATCGACGCGGCTTCCGTTGCTCCGCCCGAGTTTGCAGCGGATGCCCTGCTCTTGCTGATCGAATCCGGACGTGTTGGTGATCCTGAGCAACGGAGGGAACTCTTAGATCAAGCCTTCCAACTCGCCGGATATGCCCAGGAGGATGGGCCACTTTCGTGGTACGGCGCTGGTCCGTTGAGCGCTGCTTTTCATGCCCTTGCCGGCGCCAGGATTGACCGGGTTTCGCTGCGAGTTAGGGTGGCGCGGGCGCTCCTCACAAATGATCCAAAGGCAGCGCTTGAGCTTTACGAACAGATCGAATTGCCCCTCGATGCGAAATCTGAGTGTGAGCAACCCTTCACATATAACCTTGCTGAGTACTATGCAGCCCTGGCCCCGCTCTACAAGTCGATCACGATCCCGGCCGAGAAAGAACAGTTCCTTCTGCGTCGGTTTGCTACTTTCCGCTCCAGCGCACAGGTGGAGCCGTTCGCAGCGGCCTTATTGACGCTCGTGTCGGAGCCGAAAAGCGAGCCGCCTGCGCTGATATACCCTTTCGGGGGCAGGCTCTCCAAACTTGACCAGGACAGCCGCGTTTTCACTTACGAATTTCGATACGCCATCCAGACGCTGAAGAAACTTGCGCTGGCAAGCCCTGCCGGTCCTCGCGAATATCTCGTCCAACAGGCGCGTGCGTGGGTACTGCAGGCAAGCCGGCACGGTTTATGCGCGCAGCGTCCGATGCAATCAATGAGCATGGATGGAACCATCAGTAGGCAAGAACCCGTTGCTCCCGCACAGCTTTTCAACGACGAACTGGCGCCGCTGATCGCGGCCAAACCAGTTATCGACATTCAAAATGCCGGGACCGAGCCGCCCGGACCGACATTCAAGAGGGATTCCTATTCGGCTGAGTATCTTAAGTTTGATCAGACGAGGAGGCTGATGGGTAAAGCCGAGGCTGCAGAGAAGGAAGCGGCCCAGTGGAAGACCGATATTGAGAGCTACGTCACCTCGATCACCGGCTGGCGAAACCCTTCGGCCGATGACAGCGATCCTGCGCCGTACTATCTCGAAAAGGCGGAACTTCTGCGAAACGCCCTTGGGATCGAGCAGGAGCCGCCGCCCGTGAAACTCCCCGCCAAAGAGCACTGGAGCGAATACTGGCAAAGCCGCAGTAAAGGAGCCAGGGCAAACTATCTGGGGCGCGACCGCATCCTCATCGCGCTCGTGGACCTTTTCGAAAGCAGCCTTGCCGGTTCAGTTTATGGCAAGCGGCGCTGTGTGTGGTTTGCCCCTGTGCGGACACTGGTACGGTCTCCTGAAAACAGCGCCAGCTTAGACGATCTACTGATCGGAGCACGTCACCCGGTGTTGCACCTGTATGGCTTGGTCGCGCGGCTACAATCCGCTGCTGGGCGCAAGTACTGGTGAGGGCAGGGCCGACGAATCTGCCATCGAGGATGGAGCGCCCCAGCGTCCATTCCAGACCGATTGTGGCCCATAGACGGGGTTCCGTTCATTTGCTTCAGACGAGGACCCTGGGCCAGCGGCGGCCTGTCGGCCTGACGCCTAGGCCACCTCGTCGCCAGGCACAGCGGGTTTCCGCGACCTGCGCGCTTCAGAAGCCGCTTGGCCTCGCCACATCGCCACGTGCCTGTTTCGAGAATCGTCAAAGGAACCAAACCCCACCGGCTATTACGTCAGTTCGCGGTCGGAACCCGCTCTAGGTGGTCGACTACTACGACGTTGGCCGGCGCGCGGCCCGATTCCAGCTTCAGCCCGAGTTGCTGCTGAATCGCTTGAAACAGGCTGGGCCGATCGCTCGCCAGCGGGAGTAGCTGCGGAGCCTCCCCAGCGCCCGGCGGAGCGCTTGCCTCAACCGGCCCATTCAAGATCAACGTCGTAGATTGCTTTGAGGCCGGTGGAGTCCAGCACGCGCCGGTCGAGAGTCTCCGTGAGAAGATAGGCCAGTTTGGACATTGTGAAATGCCCGCGAAGAAACCGGGGTGACACTAAGGTTTGGTCGGTGAACTTAGAAGGGTCGACCTCCTTCATCTTCGGCCCGGCCTTCCCAACCGTCAACTGATACACGGTCATAATCCGCGATTCCTGGTGCACGGTGAGCCTCAACCTATCGGCCAGCAAGCTCTGGAGCATGCGCGGGATCTGCTCTTTGGTGGCGCCCTCCGGCATTTTGGCGTTGATATCCAAGAAGAGGGCATCTGCCCATGCCGGCCGGACGAGTTGCTGGCCCGTCTGCAGCCCGTAGGCCATCATGATTAAAACCGTGGGAGTGAAGGTTCCAACGAACCTGCCGGGATCGCTGCGGCCGCGGCCGGAACCCGCGACATGGAGTTTGACCGACGCTACCTCGAAAGCGGGTTGAGCGCCGGATTGGCCGGTGCCCTGCGCGCCCGCGTGGACAGTGCCGAACGCGAGCGTGCCCACAATAGCGGCGGCGAACGCGCAGCCGAGCAGTGGCGCCTTCCCAAGGTGTTCTGACCTTGACGGTCCAGCCATAATGCTTCCGATTATACGGAAGCATCCCCTCGCCCGGATTATGGACGAAAGGCGAAGTTTCATCCAAGTTCGCCCGGCCGCACCGGCCTCGACGGCCCCCGGGCCGGTCCAATCAGCAAACCGCACATATTAGGGACGACATAGAATTGCCTGCGACGTGTAGATACGTTGTCAGGCGTGAAAGCACTGGTCTTGCCGGCATGCTTAGCCGTGCTTGCTCATGGGACAGATCACCAGGCTAGTACTCGACATCTCGCACGCCTCCTGCGACTTTCCCGCGGTTCGCGTTCTTGAGAACGATCTGGACGCTGTGTTTGGCACGCTTTCCCAAGGAAGCGGGGTGGTAGCCGGCCACATACTCATATCGGATCTCCGCAGCCATGCGCGTGAGGATCTGGTCCACGAGGTTGGCGGGGCCTTTCCCCTTGAAGTCGAATGCGCGCCCACCCGTGGCTTCCGCAAGCGAGAGGAATGCGGATTGACGTGGCTCGAATGCGCCATGAGCGTTAACCAGCACAGGAAAGACCGGTGTTCCCGCGGCTCGGGCGCCAGCTACAGCGTCGTCCTCTTTCACCTGCTCAGGGGTCGCCAGGCCATCGGAAATTACGACGATCATGCGTACCGCATCGCCCGGCGTCGCCGCGAGTTGCCCCGCAACCGCCCTCAGCGACCGATACAGGGGCGTGAAGTCGGCAGGCATACGGTGGACTTCGTCCATCCCCCTGCGGAGTGCGGCTGAGTCCCGGGTAGGGGATGTGAAACTGGAGAGCGAGTCCCCGGAAAACCCCCAGATGGCGATCCTCACGTTCGGAAACTCGTCGAGCAGGGTCGCGCTGAAGACTCGCGGGTTTAGCACGCGCGCGTTACGTACGCTGCCGCTGCAGTCGAAAAGGAGGTGCACGTCGGTTTTCGAAACGTGAGGGTAGAGCCTTCCACCCTCGAACAGGACGATGTTCTGGGGTACGCCGTCCTCGCGCAGTTCGACCTCCTCCTTTTGGAGATCGGCCACAAGCTCATTCTGTTTCGCGATTACCTGGAAACGCACCAGAGCCAGTCTGGCATCGGCGCGAAAGGTCGCGGGCTGCTCATCGCCAGATCGCGGGTTTGCGGGGGATAAAGAAGCCGTTTGCCCTGCGATCAGGAGCAAGGGGCAGAAAAGAATCAGAGCAAGACGTCCCTTCTTCCGTAATACACCCGTCTCCGGATCCGCCCATGGCCGGGTGCAGAAACCGCGGCCAAGCCGATGACGCCGTGCACGACCGCGCATACGAGCAACAACCTCCGGGTACATTTTGCAGCTTCCTGCTAGCGATGGCAACCGTTCAGGACGGTTAACGGCTTCTCGTAGCGTACGCCTCCCGCGCGCTTCAGTCTCTGAGATCGAGCGGCAGCAGGCCGGGAACAGGCCAGAGACTGGCGGTCCGGCCTATACTGAATGAGATCTGGAAATCTGAAATAGAAATTTCGGCTGAAATGGGAGGTTGGATGACGCGGATTGGGCGCTTGGTTGCGCTGCTGGCGGCCATACTTTTTGCGAGCGTTCCGGCGCGGGCGCAGGGCGAGATTTCGGGCTTTGGAGGGCTGGCGTCGCTCTCGCCGGGCAGCCCTCACGGCGGCGTATTCGGCGCCAAGGCGGGGATTTGGATAGCCCAACACCTGCAACTCTTCGGAGAGTATTCGAGAGTTCCCCTGGACCCGAGCTACTACCTGACTTACATGCAGGGCGCGCTGGCGCGGATAGACTACACCCGCAGGTACGACTTGGTTGGCGGCGGCTTGCTGATCCGCTTCCTCGCCGACCGAAAGGTCCAGCCCTTTGTGGTGATTCCGCACGTGGCAGCGGCGCGATACACGCTTTCCAAGAACCTCACAGGCAACTCCAACCAGACGGATCTCGCGGTGGGGGCCGGCGGCGGGGTGCGCCTCTATTGCGGGGAGAACTGGGGCATCCAGCCCGAGTATCGCGCGGAGGGATTCGTCAATCCCTCCGACCTATTAGGGCGGAGTTTCGGGGGGCATATCCTGACAGCCGGGCTATTCTTGCAGTTCGGCGGAAAGTAGGCGGCCGAGGACCGGGTTCGGCCCGATTTGAGGTCCCACGCGGTGAAACGGCAAACCGGGTACAGGCGCGAAGTTTCGCAACGACGGCGAAATTCGAGCCAGTCCCCGCTTTGCAGCCTGGCGTTCGCCCGGAGCGCGCCCTTACCTTCTCTGCCGCCGGATTTCCCCCGGGTCGTCCATTGCCGGCGACTCCGCGGTCTTGGATTCCTTCGCTTCCGCCGGATCGAAGATCCGCCGGTCCACCTCCAGCGCCTTGTAAGGGCTGAAATCCGGCTTGGACGTAAAGCAGTCGCTCAGGTCCGCGGCCGAGGCGTCGAACAGGTTCAGCGGCGGCAGGCCCAATAGCCGGAAAACGGTCTTCAGCAGACCGGGGAAACTGGAGTTGGTGTGGGAGACGTAGTCGCTCTTGCACCAGGGGCCCACGCACAGCAGCACGGTGCGGTGCGCGTCGATGTGGTCCACCCCGCCCTGCGGGTCGTCCTCCGTCACGAGAACCGCCATTTCCTTCCACCACTTCGTGCCGGAGAGGTACTCGACGATGCGGCCCAGCGCCAGATCGTTATCGGCGACGAAGGATTCCTCGTAAGGGTAGCCGTCCTCGGGGCGCGCCCGCGCCATGTGGTCGTTGGGCAGGTGAATGAAAATGAAGCGCGGCAGATCGGCCCCCGTCTTCACGTACTTCTCCTCGATCTCCCGGATGAACTGCGAGGCGCGGTACTGGTCGGGAACATTCATGTTGAAGCCCGGGTACTCGCGCGACGTGTTGCGGAATAGCGGCTCCGGCATGGGCACGTTGGTCAGAAAGCGCGCGCCGGTCGGTTCCAGGGCGCGGCCTTCGTCCACGCCGGCCAGCTCGAAACCCTCGCCGAAATTCCGAAAGGGGATGCCGTGGCGCGCCAGGTGATGCCAGATGGTTCCTCCCTGCGGCTGCTCTTCCGGGTGCACCGAGGAATCGGAGCCGGCGAAGATCAGCCGTCCGGGGGCGCTGCCCAGCCGGAAATCCTTTTTTTGGTCGCTGTAGGCGGCCATCAGCGAACTTTCCGTCCAGGCGTTCGGATAGGCGCCCACCAACCAGTGATGCCCATCCACGCTGACCTCCGAATCGGCATAGAAGTTATCGCTGAAGCTCCACCGGCGGGCCATCGCGTGGTGGTTGGGGGTCACATTGATATCTTTGATGCTCAACCGCTTGCGCCGGCCATCGACGTAGCCGCGGGTTCCCAACCGGGCCAGTTCCGGCTGCCACATGGCGGGCCCGTTGGAGGCTTCCGGGATGTCGCCGAAAACCTCGTCGTACGTGCGGTTCTCCTTGACGATAAGGACCACCCGCCGGACGCCCGCGGGCAGCTGGGGCGCCGCCCGCGGGCGCCAGTTCTTCCGGTTTGGGCAGCGGAAACACGGATAGGGAGCCGGGGCGCGATTGCCCCGGAAGCCGCCACTCGGCCCAGTCGTTCCGGCCGCTGCCCACGCCGCGCGCATTCGTCACAAAGACGGTATTCCCGGCGAGGGCCACGCGGGTGGGAAACCAGCCCGCCGGCACGTGTCCGAGCACGGTGCGGCGGCGCACGTCGATCACTCCCACGGCGTTGATCCCCGCCTCCGCCACCAGCAGCCATCCCGAGGCCTCGTGATACGCCATGCCAACCGGCAACACGCCGCGCAAGGTCTCCAGACCCGGAACGCGAATGGGGATTTCCGCCTCCACCCGCTTTGCGCCGGCGTCGATCACCGTGATGGAATCGCTGTTGGCGTTGGAGACGAACACCCGGCCGGCCGCCGCCGTGACTCCCGAGGGGCTGCTGCCGCCATCCGCCTCGTCCCCGAAAGGCGTCCCCGTGGGCAGGAGAGCTTCCAGTTTCGGCGCCGAAGGGTCGGAGACATCCACGATGGCCAGCGAGTTTCCCTCGGGCGCGTTGGGGTCGCCCAGGCCGGGAACCTGCACCGGCCCGCGCGCTGTCATCCGCTCCCCGCCCGCCACGGCCTCGGCGCTCGGAAAGCCGAATGCGGGGAAGGGCAGGCCGGTGGCGCGCGCATTCTTGGGGTCGGCGCCGGGAATCGGCTGGTACTGGAACATTCCGGCGTTGGTCACGTACAACGTGCGGCGATCGGGAGAGAGGGCCAGGGCGAAAGGCAGCCGCCCCGTTTTCACCGAAGCGATCACCTGGCGCGACCGCGCCTCGATCACCGCCACGCGGAAGTTGGCCTGGTCCGCTGCATAGAGCAGGGCGCTCTCGGGGTCGAACGCCAGGTCGCCGGTATAGCTGTCCGCATAGCCGTCCTGGTTGAGGTCGATGATGCGCCGGCGGTCCGAGTTCCAGTCCAGAAAGCTGATTCGCCCGGAGTTACCCTCTGAAACGAAGGCCGCGTGGTCGCCCGACAAGGCCACGCCGAGCGACACGCCGCGCCAATCCGAGGCGCTGGCAAGTTCACTCACATCAGTGCTGCGAGCCAGGATCTGGCGCGCATCCCACCCGCCTGAAACGTTCCGCGCCAAGGCCGTGAGGGAGTTGACGCCCGGGCCGCCGTTGGCCGTGACAGCCGCCTTCCCGGAGGCGCTCAACGCCAGGCCGAACGGTCCCGCCCCGGTAATATACTGGTCGCCCGCCGGCGCCACGATCCTTCCGCCGGGCAGGATGGACCCCCCGGCTTTGATAAACGCAGGGCGGATCCCCGCGGGCGCCGTGCGCCACTGCGCGTAAAGCGCCACCGCAGCTAACGCGAGCGCCAGCGCGTACCGCCAAGGGGCGAACACAACCTCCATGATATAGGATGCCGAATCCAGGAGATGGAAAATGCGGCCCCGCCGCGCGCCGCCTTTCAGGCCCCTGCAGGCGAAAACGCCTCCCGGCCGGGCCCCGAGGGATTCACCGCATCTGTAAAGTTTGTCGAAGCTGGTAAAGAATACAACCAGATGCGCCCGACG
This sequence comes from Terriglobia bacterium, assembly GCA_020073115.1. GTDB lineage: Bacteria > Acidobacteriota > Terriglobia > Bryobacterales > Bryobacteraceae > BOG-224. Next base: position 3,340 of record JAIQFU010000005.1, on the reverse strand, counting down.
GCGGACTGTTTTACCGCGCCATTGTATCTTCCCGTGCGCCGCCGGACGCGCATCGGCTATTGACCCGGTGCGGCGAAGAACAGTTGCATTATAGTGTCTAATTGAAGTATGATTTGGCACGCGAAGTGCTGTCGAGAGCTGTGCAACGAGGATACGGAATGTACCGCTTAGCAGGTGTCGCGGTTCTCGTGGTTCTTGCCTCGCTGGTTTGGGTCGGCGAGGCCGTTGCCGTCTTTGCGGGCGGCAGCATGGAGGGGCAACAAAAACAGGAGCCATCAAAGTCTAAACGCAGTCCCGGCGCGGCATCCATGGCCGGCTGCGTGGACCAACAGGATGGCCGGTATGTTCTGGTCGACGAACGGAGTCTGAGTCCGATCGCCGATCTTGTGGCGGAGGGTTTTCCGATGGAGGGCTTCGCCAAGTACCTGGGGCACAAAGTAATCGTACGGGGGACTTCCAAACCCGGCGAGACGCGCCCCCTGTTCCGGGTTCGCGGCATCGAAGCGGTCAGCGATGTCTGCGCCCCCGAGTCAGAGCACCAGTAGGGTATAGGGATAAACGTCAAGGAGGAGACACATGGCATCCAGCAGTCCCATAGCGTTAGCGAACCAGAAACCTTTAGAAGATCCATTGGCGCACCTTCCGTGTTCCAGCATCGTGGAATACCGGAAGGGGCAGATGATCTATAACCAGGACCAGCCTTCCACGGCCATTTACCTCGTGATCGACGGGAAGGTGAAGGTTTCCCGGCTGGCCGACGACGGTCATCAGGTGGTGGTGGACATCTACCAGCCCGACGAGTTCTTCGGCGAATCGGCGTTTCTGAACCTGCCGCACCGCTCGGAACAGGCCACGGCTCTGGAAAACACCAAGCTGATGACCTGGACCACTTCGGAGATCGAAGACATCATCATGAAGCGGCCCCGGCTTGCGGTAGCGTTGCTGCAGATCCTGGTGCAGCGCACGATCGAGTTCACGCACCGCATCGAGAGCTTTTCCGTGGACAACATTGCCCGGCGGCTGGCGCGTTCACTGATCCGTTTTTCGGAGCGGCTGGGGGTTTCGGAAGAGGACGGGGCCATCCGCATGGTTCCGTTTACGCACGAACTGCTCTCGCAATACGTGGGCACGTCGCGCGAGATCGTGACGCATTACATGAACCAGTTCCGCAGGCAGGGTTACCTTCGCTACTCGCGCAAGGGGATCATCCTCTATCGCGACGCCTTCAAGGAGTGGCTGCGCCAGAACTGTTAGTTTGACTTTCCCCCCGTTTTTTTGCCGGCGCATCCGAATGCCGGGAGTCTCGTTTCAGCGACATTCTTTCAGGTTGATCGTCCCGCGGCAGCGGAGAGCCCCGCAGCGGCAGGCGACGGCGCGGATCTTGTCGGAGAAACGGTAATCCACCGTCAATTCTTCGCCCGGCGCGATCGCTCGCTTGCTCATGTAGAGGATGTGCCCTTTGAGAATGCAGGCGTACAGGTTGGGGTCACAGCTGTGATTGATGATCTCGGCGCCGCTGCCGCCCACGGCGCCGTCGATAGTCCAGTAGGCGTCCAGCGTGAACAGGTACGTCACCGAGCCTTGACCGCGGCGTTTCGTCTCCCGCCGGCTGATCCGTTCGCCGGTGTATTCGATCACCTTGCGGCGTGGGGGGATCGGCTCCAGGGCATAAACTCCTCGCCGATGAATCCTGGACTCGCGGATCGCCATGCGGAAACGCGCGTGCCGGGGGTCGATAATAGGGGATTTGACCAAACCTGTCGCCATTGCTCGTAGGGGTGTGTCCGCATTGTAAACCAAGATGGGATCCGGCGGAAACACCGGAAAAAGAAAAGGCCGGCGGACTCCCGTGCTGCGGTCCGCCGGCCCTCGGCAGCGGCCCCGCCCGCGATGCGCCTGGACGCAACCCGCGAAAACGGAGCTACCAACGCTGCCGGGTCGTGCTTTACCTCTTAACAGCTTCGATTATACGGCTAGACAGGAGTAACGGATCCCAATTCGGTCTCCCACGCCGCGGCTTCCGTGCGTTCGAGAACAATCGGGCGGGCGGTGGGTGCGATATGGCGCAATCCGGGCGATCGCCGCGATAAGAAATTCCAATTCCCTCCATAGAAACTTCTATCTTCGGCGCTGGGGAACCCTGGGAGAGAATAGTTCGCAGGTGCGCCTGAGTATTCCCGCAACAAAATACAAGCTCTTATTGTGCGCCTTCGCGCTGGTCTTCGCGCCGGCCGTCCTCGCGCAAACCCCCGATCTGCAGGCGCGCCTCGCCGCCGTGGAGAACGCCGCGCGTTCCGCTCAGAGCGCCGGCGACAACGCCTGGATGCTGGTCAGCGCCGCCCTGGTCCTGATGATGACCGGCCCCGGGTTGGCGCTCTTCTATGGCGGTCTGGTGCGGCGCAAAAACGTGCTCGGAACCATGATGCACAGCTTCGTCCTTATGGCGGTGGTAACCGTGCTGGGCCGTCGGCGGTAATCGGAAATTTCCGGTTCGCCCTGCTGAACGGCGTGGGGAGCGCTCCGAATCCGGACTATGCGCCGACCATCCCGCAGCAGACTTTTATGATTTACCAGTTGATGTTCGCCATCATCACCCCGGCGCTCATTTCAGGCGCGTTCGCCGAGCGTATGAAGTTCAGCGCCATGCTGTTGTTCACCGTCCTGTGGATGTTGCTCGTGTATCTGCCGATGGCGCACATGGTCTGGGGGAACGGGGGTTTTCTCAACGCCGCGTTGGGCGGCGGGATTCCCTGCCTGGATTTCGCCGGCGGAACGGTGGTGCACATTACTTCCGGCGTTTCGGCCCTTGTTTCCGCGCTCTACCTGGGGAAGCGTCTCGGGTACCCGCACGAGCCCATTAAGCCCCACAACCTGGTGGTCAGTTTCATCGGCGCCTGCCTGCTCTGGGTGGGGTGGTTCGGCTTCAACGCCGGGAGCGCGCTCTCCGCTTCCGGACTGGCCTCCAGCGCTTTCGTGGCCACCCATTTCGGCGCGGCCGCGGCCGCGCTGGCCTGGATTGCCGCCGAATGGATCCACAACGGCAAGCCCAGCGTGTTGGGCGGGATTTCGGGCGCGGTCGCGGGGTTGGTCGCCATCACGCCCGCGTCCGGCTTCGTCCAACCTTTTTCCGCCATGCTGATTGGCGGCGCGGCCGGCGTGGTCTGCTATTTCATGGTGGTCCGGGTGAAGCGCCGGTTCGGCTATGACGACGCGCTGGACGCCTTCGGGGTCCACGGCATCGGTGGAACGCTCGGGGCCCTGCTCACCGGCGTGTTCGCCACCAGCGCCGTGAACAGCGGGATTCGCGATTCCGCCGGCCGGCCGATGGCCCTGGGACTGG
>JAIQFU010000004.1:25006-57672 GCA_020073115.1 Terriglobia bacterium | reverse complement strand
GCGCTACCGGGTCCATGCCTTCGGCCGTGACGGCGTATCCCGCGATGTAGCGGGCTTTGTGGAACCGCGGGGCCGGATGGCGACACGAATGTCGACACGGCGAACAGGAATGTTCACGCCACGTCTGCGGCCCAAGATCGGTTACGGTATCTTCGCCGCGAACTGAACCGACGGCGCTACCGGGTCCATGCCTTCGGCCGTGACGGCGTATCCCGCGATGTAGCGGGCTTTGTGGAACCGCGGGGCCGGATGTCGACACGAATGTCGACACGGCGAACAGGAATGTTCACGCCACGTGTGCGGCCCAAGATCGGTTACTGTATCTTCGCCGCCAACTGAACCGACGGCGCTACCGGGTCCATGTTTTCGGCCGTGACGGCGTATCCCGCGATGTAGCGGCCTTTGCGGAATACGCACATGCGGCCGAGGTACTTGTCCGTGGCCTGGAAGGCTTCATCCGCTACTTTGGCCGGGGTGGTCTCGCCGAAACGCGCCTTCAGCTTCTGCATCACGTCCGCCGCCGAGGCCGGCGTATCCTCGAACACCACGAAGGCTTTGCCGAAATCGTACTGCGCCATGTAGCCGCGCTTCAGAATCCGCAAACCCAGGACGCTTTCCGGAACCAGCCTGAGCGTCTGCTGCTTCTCCGGGGGGAACCACGCCAGGGCCGGAGGAACGGAATTGCCGCCGGGTACGGCCTTCTCCAGCGCGGCGGCCCATTGCTGCAACACGGCGGTGTAGTCGCCCTCCGGGTTGGCGGCGATCTCCACGTAGTACTGGCCCTTGGCGAAGATCAGCCGGCGGGGCACAATCTGCCCGCCCGCCCCCACTTTGTAGGCCGGCTGCCGGAGGTCCCGGTTTGAGGTGAACAGGCCGTAAGCGAAGTCGGGATCGCTCATGTCGGATATGTCTACTACGAAAGTGGTCTCCCCCTTCTTGCAGGTGACGCCCCGCATTTCCTGGAAGTTGTACTGGATGTAGCCTTCGGCGTTGCCGTCCATGTATTCGAACAGGTTATCGGCGGTGTACGTCCGGGGCTGGCCGGCCTGTGTCCAGCCTGCGACGAGGGCGCAAGAGGGAGCCGGGGTTTTGTCCTGTGCGGGCGCCACAAAACAGGCCGGGAGGAAGAGAAGGATTACAAGGCGGTTCATGGGTTATCTCCGGTGCGGAAAAGGTGATAATATCCTATTTCCCATCCGCACGGAGAGGAGATCGTATGGCAAGAGGTATCGAGCGCAGGAGTCTCATTCAATTGGCCGGGGCCGCAGCGTTGCTGCGGAGCCGCATCGCCAAGGCACAGCAAACCCAACCGCCCGCCCAGCCGGGACAGCCCGGAAGGGGGCCGGGAGGCGGGCGCCCGATGGGGCTCGGCGGCCATACCGAGGCTTTCCCCGGCCCAGACCGCCGCGCCACCGTGGCCATCCATCAGGGAGAAGAGCGCCGCAAGAACGTCTACAACGCGTTAAAGGCGATCGACAAAGACCTCAAGGCGAAGATGGCCGGCAAGAAGTACGTGGTGATCAAGCCGAACTTCGTCAACACGCAGAACCAGTTGGCCGGCAGCCACGCGGACACCATGCGCGGCATCCTCGATTACCTCCAGGAGAGCTTCAGGGGCCCGGTGGTGATCGCGGAATCATCGGCGGGCGATACCAAGCAGGGCTACGACAACTATAAATTCCGCGCCCTGGAATCGGATTACGCCAAACAGCAACTGAAACTGATCGACCTCAACGATGAAGCCAAGTACGAGCGGGTCGCCCTGCTCGATAAAGACCTGCACATCGTCCCGTGCCGCATCGCCGCCCGCCTGGTCGACCCCGAGGCGTTCGTCATCTCCTCCGCCATGCTCAAGACGCACAATACGGTGATCGCGTCGCTGGGGATGAAGAACATGGCGCTGGGCGCGCCCCTGCACCAAGCCACCGGCGAGACGCCGCGCTGGAACGAGAAACGCAAGTACCACGTCGGCCTGCGCCAGACGCACTACAACATGATGGTCACGATCCAGCGGCTGAACTGGGGCGCGACGCTGATCGACGGGTATGAGGGGATGGAAGGCAACGGGCCCAACTCGGGGACGCCGGTGCCCTCGCGCATCGCCATCGCCTCCACCGATATCGTCGCCGCCGACCGCGTGGCGGCGGAAACCATGGGAATCGACCCGGAATGGCTCGGCTACTGCAAGTACTCCGGCCAGCTCGGGCTGGGGCAGTTCGATCCCGCTAAAATTGACGTGATCGGGGCCAAAGTCGCCGACGTGAAGAAGGCCTACCGCATGCACCCCGACATCGAGCGGGAGTTGCAGTGGCAGGGTCCCATGACTGAAGTGCCGTTTAACCTGGGCTGGACCACGCCCATTTCCGACCGCAAGTTGGCGTAGATCAAAGGAGAAACCCGTGAAGAATGCAAAGGGCCGCCGTACGTTCCTGAAGAGCGCCGCCGGCGCGTTGGGGCTCGGGCTGTGGAGCAATGTCGAGCTCGAAGCCTATCCCCAGAACGTCAATACCAATTCAAAACCTTCGGATCTGCGGATCACGGATATGCGGGTGGCGGTACTCAACCGCGTTCCGATGACTTCGCCCATCATCCGCATCGACACCAACCAGGGCGTCTACGGCCTCGGCGAGGTCCGCGATGGCGCGAGCAAGAACTACGCGCTGGAGCTGAAAAGCCGGATCCTCGGCGAGAACCCCTGCAACATCGACCGCATTTTCCGGAAGATCAAACAGTTCGGCGGTCACGCGCGGCAGGGCGGCGGCGTCTGCGCGGTGGAGATGGCGCTGTGGGACCTGGCGGGGAAGGTCTACAACGTACCCATCTACCAGATGCTGGGAGGCAAGTTCCGCGACCGGCTCCGGGTCTACTGCGACACCACGGGATCTAATGACCCCAAGGTGTTCGCCGAGCGCTTGAAGGAGCGCCGCGATCAGCGCGGATTCACCTGGCTGAAGATGGACCTGGGGATGCAACTGGTGATGCAGACCCCGAATACCGTGACCCGGCCGGCGGCGATTCCGCCGCTGAACGCCCCTCCGGCGGGGCAGGCGGGCGCGGGCGGCGGACGTGGCGGCAGAGGCATGGGCGGTTTCGGCGGGGGCGGCCTGCCCACCCAGCACATGTTCACGGGCACCGAGCTCACCGATAAGGGCATCGCCATGATGTGCGACTACGTGGCGGCGGTGCGCGAATCCGTGGGCTACGACATCCCGCTCTCCGCGGACCACTTCGGCAGCATCGGCGTCAATAGCTGCATCCGGCTGGGCAAAGCTCTCACCAAATATAACCTCTCCTGGCTGGAGGACATGATCCCCTGGCAGAACACCGAACTCCTGAAGCAGATCACCGATGAGGTGGACATCCCCATCCTCACCGGCGAGGACATCTATCTGAAGGAGCCCTTCGAAGTCCTCTGCAAAGCGCACGCGGTGGATATCATTCAACCGGACCTCGAGACCTCCGGCGGAATCCTCGAGACCAAGAAGATCGGCGACATGGCGCAGGAGTATGGCGTGCCCATGGTCCTGCATTGCGCGCATTCGCCCGTGGGCGCCATGGCCACCGCGCATTGCGCCGCTGCCACCGAGAACTTCCTGGTGATGGAGAACCACGCCCAGGAGATCAATTTCTGGGATTCGCTGGTGGACGGCATCGACAAGCCCATCGTGAACAAGGGCTTCATCACGATTCCCGACAAGCCGGGTCTGGGCATCACGCTCAACGAAGCCGCCTGCAAAGAACACCTCATGCAGGGCGAGGGCTGGTTCGAGCCCACCGAGCAGTGGAACAATGTCGGCCGGCCGAACGACAGGCTCTGGAGCTGATTTTCCGGGTGGGGCGGGCTTCCCGGCTGCCTTTGAAAAGCGGCCAGCGAGGCCCGCCCCACAACGCCGACTCCTCCTCTATTCCGAATTGATCCGACTTCGGTCGACATCCGACTTCGGTCGGATTGACACCTCTCTGCGTTAAGGATAAAATCACCCCAAATTCTTGAAACGGAGGTTGCGCTTGTGCTTCGAGGTTTGATTCGGCTCATCCTTCCCTTTGCGTTTGTCTCAGGTATTCTCCTGGCACAGACTGATCGCGTCACCCTTCGCGGTACCGTCACAGACCCCAGCGGGTTAGTTGTGCCCAACGCGCAGGTAGTGGTGGAAGAACTAGGCACCAATATCGCGGCGCGCACCCTTGCGACCGACGATAACGGCAACTACGAAGCCCCGGGCCTGAAGCCCGGCCGCTATAAAATCAAGGTGGACAAGGCCGGATTTCGCAACTATGTGGCGGAAGACGTCCTGCTGGACGCCGGCCAGACCCGGCGCATCGACGTGGCGCTTCAGGTCGGTACGACGGCCGAAACGGTCACCGTGGAAGCCGGCGCGGCGCTGATTCAGACCGAAACCAGCGCTATTTCGGGGGAATTGGACAAGAGGAAGTTCCTGGACCGGCCGCTGGTTGACGTCTACCCTTCTCCGCTGGCCCTGATGACCACGATGCCCGGGATCCAAGGCAATGGCTGGAACCTGGTTATGTCGGGAGTCACCGACCGGAATAAGCAGACCTGGGCCATGGACGGGGTCGCGAACGACACCACCGGGGACCAGCTCGACAACCCGGCGTTTTTCGAGACCGTGCAGGTCAACGAAGTGAGCACCGGCACCGACATGGCGCGCGCCACCAGTTTCAACATGATCTCCAAGCGTGGCGCCAACGACTGGCACGCGTCCGCATACTACAAGCACGAGAACGCGGCGCTCAACGCGCGGGAGTTCTTCACGCCGTATAAGACGCCGTACATTCTGCACGAGGCCGACGCCGACGTCACCGGGCCGATTATCAAGAACCGGACCTTCTTCTACTTTGGCTGGGTCCACCAGGCGATCCCGCTCGGCTCCTGGACGAACCGCAGCACCCCCACGCTGCAAATGCGCGCCGGCGATTTCAGCCAGTTCACCACCGTCGCCGTGATCAAGGACCCGTTCAACGGCAACGCAGCGTTCCCGCTGAAGCAAGTCCCCTCCAATCGGTGGAGCAGCGTCTCGCAGAAGGTGATGGACTTGTACTATCCCAAGCCGAACCAGGGCGGCCCCAACACCTTCACCAACAACTACGGCTGGTATTTTCCGTATAACTCGGACCTCTATAAGGGCGACTGGCCGTTCTTCCGCATCGACCACAACGTCACCAGCAAGAACAGCATGTATGTGCGGTGGATGCGTCGCAAGACGCCTTACATCCGGCCCGGGAACGGATTCGACAACGCCGTCTACACCCAGGCGCGCGATCACCGGCAGTTGGTTGCTTCCGATACGCACGTGTTTACTCCCACGCTGGTCAACATCTTCACCTTCGGCCACCAGACCGATCACTTTCTGTATGGCGAAGACGAGAAGGGCATCGTTCCACTCTTCGGCGATGACGTTGTGAAGGCCATTGGCCTGCAAGGCGTCAACCCCAAGGGCTACCATACGATGGGCTTCCCGCGAATGACGGTGAACGGCCTCAGCACCCTCTATAACTCGGACGGCGCCAACAATTACGCCATGAACGACGACGGCGCCAACACGTACACCGAAACGCTGACCTGGAACAAGGGGAAGCACGTGCTGAGGTTCGGCGGTGAGATTCGCCGTTACTGGTGGTTTTCCGGCAGCATCCCGGCAGGGACCTATGGAGACTTCAATTTCAACGGGTCCATCACCGGCGTCGGGTTCGCCGATTTCCTCCTGGGGGTTCCCTACACGGCCACCAGGCTCGACCCCATCACCAACCGCAACAGCCATGACATTCAGGCCGGCTTGTTCATCGCCGACACTTTCAAGGTGACTCCGAACCTGACGCTCGATTACGGGCTGCGCTGGGACTATTACGGCATCACGACCTATGACGACGGGCTGATGTACAACTTCGATCTGAAGACCGGAAACGTGGTGGTCTCCCAGGCGGCGCTATCCAAGGTCAATGCGCTGTATCCCAAGAACATCCCCATTACCACCGGGCAGGTTGTGCCAAACGTGCCCCTGCACAATCTGCATCCCCGGATTTCGGCGGCGTACCGCATCGGCAGCAACATGGTGGTTCGCGGCGGCTACGGCGAGTATACGGATAGCTGGAGCTATACCGCGCGGCGGCCGGGCGCTTCCCCCTTCCAATTGTCAGAGACCTACAACCAGGTGATCTCGAGCACGACAGGGCCGCTTTTCACGTTGCCGAACCCGTTCCCGTCCAGTCTTTCCGCGGCGACAGTTCCGAGCCAGGGCGTGACCGCTCTGCCGCTCGACACCAAAATCGGCACGGTGCGCCAGATCAACTTCACCATCGAGCGCGAAGTCCACAATCTCGGACTCCGCCTCTCCTATATCGGGATGCGCAATAGCGGGCTTGCCTACGGCACGTACAACATGGACAAGCCGCAGCCGAGCACCGCCACCTTCACGCAGTCGATGCGGCCCTACAACCTGTTCACCTCGGTCAATGTGTTTGGCGACAACGGGGAGGTCCGTTACAACTCGCTGCAAGCGGAAATCCGTAAGCGCATGGGCGCGTTCACGTTCAACTCCAACGTCACCTGGTCGAAGAACTTGTACAACTGGGCCAACCTGGAGAATCCCTACAATCCCAACCAGTGGGCGCGCGACGGCTCCAACCGCGATTGGTACTGGGTCACCAGCGGGACCTGGCAACTGCCGGTCGGCAGGCAGCAGCGCTTCCTGTCCAGCGCTCCCGCCGTGATCGACACCGTGCTCGGCGGATGGACGGCGCAGTTCGTCTCGACCTTCGCCACGCCCACGTACGTCTCGCCCTCGTTCTCCGGGTCCGACCCTTCGGGCACGAACACATCCGGCGGCCTGCCCGATGCGATCGGCAGCCCGTACGACAATTTCAACCGGACCATCACCTCCTGGTTCAACGCCGCTGCCTTCGCCCCGCCGCCCAAGGGCCGCTTCGGCGACGCCAGCCCCAACTGCCTGCAGGGCTACGGCATCGCCGTCCAGCACCTTAGCGTGGCCAAGCAGTTTCGCATCACCGAGCGCCTGCGGTTCACGCTCACCGGAGCGTTTTCGAACCTGTTCAACCATCCGCATTTCGCGAGCATCAACACCAACATCTCGAATCCGAATCCCGGCATGTTCACCTCCACGAGGCCGAACTACGAGCCGGAAAAGCAGGGCTATCGCCAGGTCGATCTCAAATTCCGCATCGAGTGGTAGCTCGAACGGCGTAGCAAGAGCGGGGGAGGCGGCCAGCCTCCCCCTTTTTTTCGCTAGTCTGTGAACAACCATGTCCAAGGGCCCCGGCATCCCGGCGTCGCTGCTTCTCGGGTTCGCGCTTTCCTGCGCCACCTCTTCGGAGCCGCGCGTGCAATTCGTAAACGTCGCGCGCGAACTGGGGATGGCGTTCAAACACGAAAATGGCGCTTCGAAGGAAAAACTGATGCCGGAGACTTTTGGCTCCGGCGTGGCCTTTATCGATTACGACAACGACGGTTTCACTGACATCTTCTTCGCCAACGGGGCCGACCTTGCGCACGGCAAGCCCTCGCCCGGCAACGCTCTTTTTCGCAACCTGGGGAACGGCAAGTTCGAGGACATCACTGGTAAAGCCGGCGTGGCCGGCAACGGCATGTTTGCGACCGGCGCGACCGTGGCCGACTACGACAACGACGGCTACCTCGATCTCTTCGTCACCGGCTACAATTCCCGCCAGCTTTTCCATAACAACGGCGATGGAACGTTCACCGACGTCACCGCCAGGGCGGGCGTGTCGGGCGCAGGATGGAGCAGCAGCGCCGCCTGGCTGGACTACGATCGCGACGGGTTTCTGGATCTCTTCGTGGTGCGCTACCTGGATTACGACATCAAGAACGCCCCCTACTGCGGCTACAAACAGGAAGGCTACCGCATGTACTGCGATCCGCAGCAATTCGACGGCGTGCCGGCGCAACTGTTCCATAACAATCGCGATGGAAGCTTCACCGACGTCTCCGTCAAGGCGGGCGTCTCAAACCGCGCGGGAAAGGGGCTGGGCGTCGCGGTCGGCGACATCGATCTCGATGGCTGGCCCGACATCTTCGTCACCAACGACGGCGTCCGCAATTTCCTGTACCACAACAAGCGCGACGGCGCGTTCCAGGACATCACCTACACCGCCGGCACGGGCTTTGATACGAACGGGAAGGCTATGGCCGGCATGGCCGTCGAGATCGCCGACTTTGACGGCGACGGGCTCCCCGATGTTTTCCTCACGGCGTTCTCCCGCGAATACAACACTCTCTTCCGCAATCTCGGGAAGCTGATATTCAAGGACGTGACCATCCAGGCCGGCCTGGAATCCGGATTCCTGACCCTGGCCTTTGGCTCCAAGCTCTTCGATTACGATAGCGATGGCGACCTGGATATTTTCTGTTCCAACGGCCACGTGACGGACAACGTGGAGCTGTACGATCCGCAACTCGCTTACAAGCAGAGCGACCTGCTCTACGAGAATATCGGCGGCGGCCGCTTCAAGGACGTTTCGGCCGAAAGCGGGCCCGCGTTCCGCATCAAGCACGTGGGCCGCGGCGCCGCCGTTGGCGACATCGATAACGACGGCGACCTGGATATCGTGATCGCCGATTGCGGCGGAACTGCAATGCTTTACCGCAACGAAGGCGGCAACCGCAACCACTGGCTGGCCATCAAGGCGCGCGGCCGCGAGAGCAACCGCTTCGGCCTGGGTTCGAAGGTGCGCGTCACCGCCGGGGGCGTCACGCAATATCGCGAGATCAATCCCTACGGGAGCTATCTGAGCACCAGCGATATGCGGCTGTACGTCGGGCTCGGCAAAGAGGAAGCGGCGGCGCGCCTGGAGATCGAGTGGCCCTTGGGAAAGAAGCAGACGCTGGAGAATGTGAAGGCCGATCAGATTCTCGAACTGGACGAAGCGAACGCCAGGTGATCCAGTACCGCCGGCGGTCGGCTTTCGCCGGCTCTTTTGGGTCCCCGTTCAATGAACCGGCGGCAGAAGCCGGCCGCCCGCGGTACGGAGTTCCTCCAGCCGCTTCCGCGCCTCAACGCGGTTCGAATCGAGCGAGAGGCACTGCTCAAACGCCTGGATAGCCTCCTGTCGCGCGCTCTTGCCGGCATAGGCCCGGCCGAGTTCGAAATAGAGGTCCGCCTGCAGTTGCTGGTAATAGGGCGAGGTCGGAAACGTTTTGCCGGGCGGGAGAGCTTGGCGCAGCGCGGCCAGGGCCTGGTCGCTCTGGCCCTGCGCGTTGAAAAGCTGCGCCAGGTTGAGCCAGGCTTCCGACCGCGTGGAGTCGAGAGCAATGGCCTTGCGGCAGACGGCCTCCGCCTCCCGGTACCGTTTCCGCTGCGCATAGAGCGAACCCAAGGTCAGATAGAGCTCCGGGGCTACGTACGGAGATTGGATGGATGCCTCCAATTCCGCGATGGCCTCTTCGTCTTTCTTCAGGTCCATGTAAGCGAGCGCGGCGTAATAGTGCACCGTGTTCATCTTCGGATCCGCGGCCAGCGCCTGGCGGTGCAGTTCCAGAGCCCTCTCGGGATGTCCCGACTTGCGCTCGGCCTCCCCCAACAGCGAGAGGAAATGCGAAACCCCGGGGCGCGCCCGCAACGCCTCTTCCAACTCGGCTTTCGCCTTGTCGGGGCGGCCCGTGTCCAGGTAGATCTTGGCCAGGTAAAAGCGGGCCCACACCAGGCCGGAATCGAGGTCGAGGGCCTGCTGGAGCTCGGCTTTGGCCTCCGCGATCATACTGGCCGACCGCAGCTCCAGGTACGCCTGCCCCAGCAGCATGTGGGCGGCCGCCGATTGCGGGTCGATGCCCACCGCTGTTTTACAGGCCTTCACCGCGTCCTGAGCGAGATTGCGTTCCAGGGCCGCCGAACATTCCTTCAGCCGCGGCATCGCGTCCGGGTTGGTCTGCGGCGCGAAGAGCAAAAGCCAGGAAAACCACGCCAACATAGTCGCTAGTCCCGTTCCGAAATGTACCGCCGGTGATCGCCTTTTGTCACCGGTTGTTTGAAGCTTCAACCCAAAACCAACTGATGGCGAAAACCGGCCGCCGGCGGTACTCGCTACCGAAAGCCTGCAATCCGTTGCTGAATCGCGGACGCCAATTCCCGATTCCCTTGCCCGCTCGCCAACTCCAGTCCCCGCCGCCACGCCGCCAACGCCCCCTCCGTCCTCCCCCGCGCGGCAAGCGCATTCCCCAGGTTGAAGTACGCCGGCGCGAACGACGGGTTCACCTCTGTCGCCTTCTGCCACGCCGCCAGGGCTTCATCCGTCCTGCCCCGGCGCAGCAATTCGGTTCCCAGGTCGTTGTAGGCCTCGACGTATTCGGGAGCCAGTTCGATGGCCTTGCGCCAGTGCGCGATCGCATGGTCCGACTTGCCATTCATCGCCAGCGCGCGGGCCAGGTTGCCCTGTGTCGCGGCGGAATTCGGGTTCGCTTCCAGGGCCAGTTGGAACTGTGCGATTGCCTCGTTGACCTTGCCTTTGCTGCCTAATCCCACGCCCAGATTGTTGTGGGCCTCCCAATAGCGTGGATTGATCTCGATCGCCCTCTGCCAATGGACGATGGCCCTCTCAAAGTCGCCTTGGCCGGCGAGCGCGCGGCCCAGGTTGTTGTGGGCTTTGGCGTCATCCGGACTGATCGCGAGAGCTTGATTCCACTCGGCGATCGACGCTTCGAACTCGCCCTTTTCGGCCAACTCGCACGCGCGGTCGAACAGCCGGTAGAACTCGGCCGCGGGGACATCGATGCGCTGCAGCCCGTCCACCGCGATGTTGACGAATTCCGGAAGGTTCACCGCGCGGTTCGCGGCCGTGGCGTTTTCAATGAGAATCGCGGGGCTGTCGTTCCCCTCCTCGTCGATGTGCGTGAGGAACATCTGGGTGTACGGCGAGCCGCTCTTGGATGAAAACACCAGCCAGCGGCCGTTGGGAGAAAAGCTGTGCCAGGAATTCATGAGCGGCGTATTGCAGCGCATCCGGCGGGCCGCGCCGCCTTCCGCCGGGACGATATAAAGCCGACCATCGGGGCGCATCAACTGGCCGTTGCGGGACTCGACGAAAACGATCCAGCGTCCGTCGGGCGATACCTTCGGAAACGAATTGCTCATGCCGTTTCTCGAGGCCCCCGCAATCGGTCGGGGCCGCCCACCCTTGCCGCCATTGAAAGGGATGCGATAGAGATCGTACTGAATCCGCGGCTCAAAGGGATCTCCCGCGTACCGGGCCATCTCGCGGCCGGGCGGATACGCGTCCTTCGCCACCGCGCGCGAGAAGACCACGTATTTTCCATCGGGCGTCCACACGCCGTTGGTCTGTACGAAGGCCGGATTGTCCGCCCCGGGGAGCGCGCGGATGCGACTTGTGGAACGGCTGTACCACGCCAGGATACCGCGCGTGGGGTAGAAGACCTGGAGGAACCGGTAATCCTTGAAGTTGGCGACGAAAACGTCTTCGTTGACCGTGGTAACGGCGTATGCGCCATCAGGCGAGACCTGCGCCATGAACCCGATGGTGCGTTTGCCCGGCGGCCTGCCGGGGAAATCGTTCCAGGTGAAGACGTCCTCGTTGCGGATGGCCATGCGCGGAGCGATGGCGGCGATGGCGTACATGCCCTTGTCGTTCTGCGGCCCATCCACATCCATCGCCAGCCATTTTCCGTCGCGCGAGAAGGAATGGCAGTTGGCGCAGGTGGGCAGGCCGTCCATCAACAGGCGGCTTTCGCTGTCCGCCACATTGCGCAGCCGCCACGTGATCAGCGGGACGGCCGAGGGCACAATCGGTTTGATGACGCCCTTTTCCAGCTCCGAGGGCATCAACGGTACGTCGCGATAAAAAATCGGCGCGCCCACCGGATCCCCGGATGTCGAAATGCGCACCCGCGCCGACGCCCCGCCCGGCATCCCGGCAATGGTAATCGTGGCCGGATGCCGCTTCATCTCCGCCCAGGCGGCTGCGTCCGGCTTCCATGTATGGGCCGCGGCTTGCTGCGGCGTGAGCCTGGGGAGTTCGTTCGTCGGGGCCGTCGTGCGCGGGTCGATCTCGCCAACGCGCATCGGTTCGCCTTTTGATATTCGACGGATCGCGGGCGCGCCGTCGCTGAACTCGATCTCGATGCGCCACATCGTGGAGCCGGGTTGCGCGTCGCGCCACAGAAAAGTGGGAGCGGCGAAATCGGGCGGGAAGATCGAACTCTCTTCCGGATAATCGATGAAGATGGCCGGCGGTGACTGCGCCGCAGCGAGCTGCGCGACGAGCAGCGCGCTCCACGCGCCCAGTTTCACGTGTTGCTGATTATATCCCAGGCGAAAGTCGAGAGTGGGCATTTCTGCCCGCCGTGCCGGCAGTCTTGCCGACATCCGGCCGACGCGGCGAACACGAATGTTCACGCCACGTGGCGGTACAATCAGTCGTTTATGACCCGCCAGGATTTTCTCAAACTCTCCGCGGCCGCCGCCCTTGGCGGAGCCGCCGTTTCGCGCGCTCAAGAGGCGAGCCAACAGGTCAATCCCGACCTCGGTTTCAAAGATACCCCCATGGAGCCGGGCGGTCTTTCTTGGCACGTGCACGACCCGGACCGGCCGCACCCTAAACAGATCACGCCGGCGGCTGCGCCCGGCGGCGCGCCGTCCGACGCCATGGTCCTGTTCGACGGCAAGGACCTCTCCAAGTGGTGTCACCGCGGCCGCGGCGCCAATCGCAACGCCGTAGTGGACGCAGCCTGGAAAGTCGGCGACGGCTGGTTCGAGGTGACCCCGGGAAATGGCGATCTGCTCACCCGCGAAAAGTTCGGCGACGTCCAACTCCACGTCGAATGGACTTCCCCGGTCCCCGTCACCGGGAACAGCCAGGGCCGCGGCAACAGCGGCGTGCTGCTGATGACCCGCTACGAGATCCAGGTTCTCGATATGTGGGACAACGTCACCTACGCGGACGGCGGGGCCGGCGGCATCTACGGCCAGTGGCCCCCGCTGGTGACGCCGGCCCGCCGGGCGGGCGAGTGGAACGCCTACGATATCGTCTTCGAGGCGCCGAAGTTCGATGGGGAAAAGCTCAGCAAACCTGCGTACTTCACCGTCTTCTACAACGGCGTGGTGGTCCACAACCGCAAGGAGTCGTTCGGTCCCATGGTCTACCGGCAGGCGGCGCACTACACGCCCCACCCCCCGGAAGACTCGCTCATGCTGCAGTACCACAACAACCCGGTACGCTACCGGAACATCTGGATCCGGCGGCTGGGCGGGTACGATCAGGCGTAGCGTGGGACAGGCCACCGACCTCTCCCTTCGTTCGTAATCAAACTCGCGGTATCGGCCCGCTCCCCGGCGCTATGATGTCCTCATCACCGGGAGGGGAAGCTATGCCTGACGAGACCGCGCCCGTTCACAGCCCTCAGGATCTGCAATCGGAGCTGGACAAATCACGCGAATCCGCCGAGCGGCTGCTGGAAAACCTGGCTCGTAAGATCGGCGCCAGCCGCGCTGTACGTAATGCCGCGAACGGTATGCAGCGTGCGGCCCGCTACGTGCACGTCCATTCGGCGAGGGATTTCACCGCCGGGATCGAACGGCTGGTCCGCCGGCGGCCCGCTTACGCGATCGCGGTCGCCATTGCCGCGGGCTTCCTGGTAGGCCGCGCCGCTCGCTCCCGCCGGTAATCCGGGAGGAATCATACATGGCAGATCGAGTCGTTCGTCCAGCGGAGATTCGGGATACGCGCTCGCTGGGTGAAATCGTTCAGGATATTCTGCGCGATATGCAGAATGTGATCCGCTCCGAGTTGCGGCTGGCGCGCACGGAAATGACGGAAAAGGCCCGCCGCGCCGGAAAAGCGGGAGGGTTGCTCGGCGCGGCGGCCGTTTCCGGGCTGTTCGCGGCGGCGTGCCTGGTGGTGACGTGCATCGCCGCGCTGGCTCTGGCCATGCCGGTATGGCTGGCGGCGCTGCTGACGGCCATCTTTCTGGCCTGCATCGCCGGCGCCTGCTACGCCGGCGGCCGTTCCCGCCTGCGCAAGGTCAATCCGGTCCCCGAGCAGACCGTTCAAAGCGTGAAAGAAGACATAGAATGGGCACGACAACGGACGCGATAAGGCAGGAAATCGAACAGGCGCGCAGCCGCCTGGGCCAGAACCTGAATGAGTTGGAGTACAAGGTCAAAAGGGAGGCCGACTGGCATGTCCAGTACGACCGTCGCCCCTGGGTCTTCCTGGGCGCCGCCTTCGGCCTCTCCGCCCTGATCGGCATGCTGGTTACCCGGCGGGCGGTGTAGGCGTTTGAGCGCCGCCGGCGCCCGGCCCGTGTCGAGCGCTGGCGGCCCTCGCTGGCGCTACACTGTGACTTGATCTCCCTCACCTCCGTCTCCAAGCACTACAACGGCAAGCGGAAGGTCGTGGCGCTCGATTCCGTCAACCTCCACGTCGGCCACGGGGAGATGGTTTCAATCGTAGGTCCGTCGGGTTCCGGGAAATCCACCCTGTTGAACCTGATTGGGGGGCTCGACCGGCCTACCTCCGGCGAAATCCGCATCGACGGCCGGGCTCTCGCCAATCTTTCCGATGACGACCTCACCCGCCTGCGCCGCGATAAAATCGGCTTCGTCTTTCAGTTCTTCAACCTGCTGCCCAGCCTGACCTGCGTGGAGAACGTCGCTCTCCCGCTGCACCTCAAGGGCATGCCCCGCAAAGAGATCGAAAAACGGGCTCGGGAGCTGCTGGAGCTGGTGCAGCTCGGCGCGCGCTTCGACCACCTTCCGGACGAGCTCTCGGGCGGAGAGCGGCAGAGGGTGGCCATCGCCCGCGCGCTGGCTTTCTATCCGCCCATACTCCTCGCCGATGAACCCACCGGCAATCTCGACACGCAGACCGGGGCGGAAATCCTGGCGCTCATCCGCGACCTGCACCAGCGGCTGAACTCCACCATCCTCATCGTCACTCACGATGCCACCGTGGCGGAAAGCTGTCTGCGCACCGTTACGCTGCGAGACGCGCGCGTGGCCGGAGACGTCCGCCGATGATGCTGCTGCGGCTCATTAGTTGGCCGTATATCCGCAAGCACCTGTTGCGTTCCATCCTGACCACGGCCGGGATCGTCCTGGGAGTGGCGCTGCTGGTCGGGATGCAGACCGCCAATCAATCCGTGCTGCAGTCCTTCAACCAGACCGTGGACCGCATCGCGGGTAAGGCTCAGCTCCAGGTCACCGCCGGGGACGCCGGCTTCCCCGAAGACGTGCTCCAGCGCGTCGAAAGCGCGCCGGAAGTGCGCGCCGCCGCGCCCGTGATCGAAGCCTCGGTCGATACGGGACTCCCCGGCCAGGGCAAGCTGCTCATCCTGGCCGTCGATATGACCGGCGACCGCAGCCTGCGCGACTACGATTTCGAGAGCGGGGACGACGACGTCATCGACGACCCGCTCGTTTTTCTGGCGCAGCCCGATTCGCTGATCCTGACCCGCGAGTTCGCGGACCGCAACGGCATCCGCTCGGGTGGGAAAATCACGTTCGACACCATGGAGGGGCCGAAGCAGTTCACCGTCCGCGGCATCCTCAAGGCCGGCGGCATGGCCGCGGCCTTCGGCGGCAACCTGGGGATCATGGACATTTACGCCGCCGAGAAGGTTTTCGGACGCGGGCAGAGGTTCGACCGCATCGACGTCGGGCTGCGCGAAGATGTCCCGGTGGAGCGCGGCCAGGAGGCGCTCCAGAAGGCGCTCGGTCCGGGCTTCACCGTGGAGCCGCCTTCCGGCCGCGCCCGGCAGTTTCAATCTCTCCTGGGCATTTACCGGATCGCCATCGGGATCTCCAGCGCCTTCGCTCTGTTCATCGGGATGTTCATCATCTACAACTCCTTCTCCATCGCGGTGACGCAGCGGCGTTCGGAGATCGGCATCCTGCGCGCGCTGGGCGCGACGCGGCGCCAGATCGGGACCCTGTTTCTGGGTGAAAGCGCCTTGGCGGGCCTCATCGGGTCGGCGTGCGGGGTCGGGGTGGGGCTGGCGTTCGCGCGCAGCCTCACGGGCTTCACCGGGCGGATGATGGAATCGATCTTCGGCGTGCCGCAGAATGCCAACGAGGTGATCCTGGAGCCCCGCTTTCTGCTGTTCGCCATGGCCATGGGGGTAGCGGTGAGCATGGCGGCGGCGTTTATTCCGGCGCGTAACGCCGCGCGCGTGGAGCCGGTGCAGGCGCTCCAGAAGGGCAGGTACCAGGTGCTCGGAGCGGGTGAAAGCCGTGTCCGCCGCGTCGTGGCGCTGGGGGCGGCGGCCGGCGCCGTCGCGTGTCTCGCCTTTCGCAGTTATCTCCTCGCCTTCTACCTCGGCTATCTGCTCGCCGTCCTGGCGTTCCTGCTGCTCACTCCCTTTCTGGCGCTGGAGCTGGCTCGCGTCCTGCGTGTGCCGTTGAAGCGGCTCAAACCGGTGGAAGGGTCCCTGGCGGTGGACAGCCTCATCCAGGCGCCCCGCCGCACCTCCGCCACGGTGGCCGCCCTCATGCTCTCGCTCGCGCTGGTGATCGCCCAGGGCGGCGTGTCCGTCGCCAGTTTCCGGTCCATCGAGGAATGGGTCACCACCAGCCTCAATCCCGATCTGTTCGTCACCGCTTCGGAAACCATCGCCGCGCGGGACTTCCGCTTCCCCGCGAGCATGCGCGGCGAGTTGGAGCAGATCCCCGGAGTCGATGAAGCGGAGCCGGTGCGCACGGCGCGCGTCCAGTTCCGCGGCAGCCCGGTGATGATCATCGCCATCGACGTCCTCCGGCTGGCGCGGCGCGTGCACCGCATCGTCGTCGCCGGCGATCCGGACGGCATGAACCGCCTGGCTTCCGAAGAGAAGGGCGTGATCCTCGCGGAGACGCTGGCGAACCTCGATAAGCTGCGCGTGGGCGACATGGTGGAACTGCCCACCCCGCGGGGCCCTCTGCGGCTTCCGGTGGTAGGGGTGGTGCGCGACTACTCCAATCAGCTCGGCAGCGTCATCGTGGACCGCAAGACCTACATTCGGTATTTCCAGGACGACAGCGCGGACCTCTTCCGCATTTACCTGAAGCGCGGCGTCTCCGCGGCGGAAGTCAAAGCGCGCATCATTGACTCGCTGGGGAAGCAGCGCCGCATTTTCGTCCTCTTGAACCGCGAAGTTCGCGATTGGGTGATGCGTCTCACCGATCAATGGCTCGGCATGACCTACATCCAGGTGATTGTGGCGGTCATCGTCGCGGTGCTGGGAATTATCAACACGCTGACGGTTTCCATCGCCGACCGCCGGCGCGAGCTCGGCGTGTTGCGGGCCGTCGGCGGGCTGCGGGCGCAGATCCGCGGCGCGGTGTGGATGGAGGCCGCCGCCATCGGGGCCATCGGCCTGGCGCTGGGGATTGCCAGCGGCGCCGTCATGCTGTATTACGAATTGCAGGTCATCCGGCGGGACCTCACCGGAATGCCCCTGGAGTACGCGTTCCCGGCGGCAATGGTGGCGCTGCTCGTTCCGGTGATCCTGGCGGCCGCGGTAGGCTCCGCCATCCTGCCCGCCGAGACGGCTGTGCGCAGCTCGCTCGTGGAGGCGCTGGAATATGAATAGACTCACCGGGGGCCCGGGGCCCGGGGCCCGGGGCCGGGCAACGGCGTTGCGCTTCTCCACCTGCCCCGGCCCCCGCCCCCTGGCCGCCGTGCTGTTATCAGCCATTCTTGGGCTTACACTCGCGGCGCCGGTGCTCAGTCAGGACGCCCGCCAGATCGTGGAGGAGTCGCAGCGCCGCGGGAAGGCCAGGTCCGAACGGTACGAAGGTGTGCTGGAGGTGGTCGCCGCCAATAACAAGGTTTCCAGGAAATCGTGGAACTACATCCGCATCGGCTCCTACGGCGACAGCAAAGCCGTCATCCGCTTCACCGCTCCCGCCGAAGTGAAAGGCGTGGCGCTGCTGGTCGTCAATCATCCCGACCGGTCCTCCGACCAGTGGATGTGGACGCCCGCCATCGGCCGCGACCGGCGGATCGCCCTCCAGGACCGCTCCTCCCGCTTCTTCGGCACCGATTTCAGCTTCGAAGACCTGGAGGAGCGCGACGTCAACCAGTACGATTACCGGCTCCTGGGCGAGGAGGCCATCGACGGCGCGCCCTGCTGGCGCATCGAGTCGCGCCCCCGCCAGGGAAAGGTCTCCCAGTATACGCTCTCGCTTGTCTGGATCCGCAAAGACAATTACGTGCCGGCGCAGTATGAGAACTACGTCAAGGACCAGTTGGCGCGCCGGCTCCACGAAAGCCAGATCGACAACGTGCAGGGCATCTGGACCGCGCGCCTGTTGGAAATGACGGACCTGCGCCGCAAAAGCCGCACTCTTCTGCGGATCGAGAAGCTGGAGTACAACATTCCCGTGAAGGACGACGATTTCACCGTCCAGGCGCTGCGGCGGGAGCAATGAGCGCGTTGAGTGTTGTGGGGCAGGTTGCCAACCTGCGGCGGGTCCTCAACCCGCGTGGCGCTGAGCCGTGAGGCTGCTGCTCCTCTTGGCCGCTGCCGCCGTCGCCGCGGCCCAGACGTTCACCCAGCGCGGGTTCTTCGAAACCAGCGGCTTTTTCTATCCGCAGGCCGCTCCCAACGACAGCGGCTACGTCGTGGGACAGGCGTTGCTGCGGTATGAAGCCTTCTACAAGCCCCTCGCGGGGCTGCAGATCGCGGGGGCTATCGACGCCCGCACGGACACCCACCGCGAAACGGAGCGGATGCTTCACCTTTCCTGGTGGGACCGCGAGCGGCAGCGGCCGGCCTTCGAGATCCGCCGCCTGAGCGCCGCGTACACTCGCGGCAAGCTGACGCTCGAAGCCGGCAAGCAGTTCGTCCGTTGGGGCAAAGCCGACGTCCTCACCCCCACCGACCGTTTCGCCCCGCGCGATTTTCTCGACGTGGTGGACAGCGATTTCCTGGGCATCACGGCCGCGCGCGCGACCTACGGCGGGCAGTCCAACACCATAGACCTGGTATACGCGCCCTGTCTCACCCCCAGCCGCATCCCGCTGCTGAACCAGCGCTGGTCGCCCCTGCCGGCCGGCCTGCCCTACCGCGAACTCGCGCCGGATTTCCCGGGTGGGCCGCAGTTCGGCGCGCGCTGGAACCACATCGGCGCCGCCGTGGAATACTCGTTCTCGTTCTACAACGGTTACGACCACCTCCCGCTGTTCCGCGGACAGCCCACTCCGCCCGGCCTAGTACTCCAGCGGTTCCATCCACAGATGCGCATGTACGGGGGCGATGCCGCGGCGCCCTTCCGGTGGGTCACCGTGAAAGCCGAGGCCGGCTATTTCACTTCGTCCACGCGCGCCGCCGACGAATACGCGCTCTACGTCCTGCAACTGGAGCGGCAGAGCGGTGAGTGGTCGTTCGTGGGCGGCTACGCCGGCCAGGCGATCACCCGTCACGGCGCCGCCGCGGGGTTTTCTCCCGTGCGCGGCTTTACCCGCTCGTTTGTCGGGCGGGCGGGGTACACCATCGACGTGAATCGCAGCCTGGCCTTCGAGGGCGTCGCCCGGCAGAACTTCCACGGCGTCTGGCTCCGCGCCGAATACAGCCAGGCCTTCGGCCAACACTGGCGTGGAACGGCCTCCTTCGCCTGGATTACCGGGTCCGACACCGATTTTATCGGGCAGTTTCACCGCAATTCGCACGCCGCCGGAGCGTGGCGTTACAGCTTCTGATTTCTCTGGGCCAGTACTAAGAAAACTCCGTATTCGGCATGATCGTACCGTAACCGCGCTATTACTAGATCCCTGGTTTACACCTTAATTTCCAGGCGGATGCGCGCGATAACTAAAGATAGCAGCCGCTTGCTTATGCTCGCGTCATTCGCAATTCCGAAGGCCGCGGTGGCCTGCTTCTCAGCCGCGATATTCTTCCTCACCGCGCCGGTCTCTCAGGCCAGCTTACTCCTGGAACCGGCGGTCGACATTCTGGTCGCATCGCAGCCTGTCACCGCGCCGGAGAACCTCATTCCGCCGTTACCGGGGCAGTCTGTCTGGAGGTACTCGCAAAAGATAGACACGCCGGAATACAGCCTGGAGGTGGAGGCCGCCGTCGATCCGGATCCATTCCTGACGTACGGGTTCTCGGTCATGAACCTGTCCAACCAGCCGCTGGACGTGTTTAAGCACTATTCGATCCAACTGGACGGGGGGCCATGGAATGCCGTGACCGCGACCCTGAGCATCGCATCCGTCGGCGGCCAGAGCGGCTTCTTTATTTCCCCCGCCCAGGATGGCGTCGTGCGGCAGGCCTCCGTGGACGCGAAGGATCGTCAGGTGGGGGTGGGCGGGGACTGTTCGTCCGCCCGCGCGGGCGCGGTTGCATGCTACAGCGTATCGACTTCACAAAGCGTGGCGGTGCAGTCTGACTCCACGCTGGACGTCTACGTTCACTTCATCCTGGCGGGCCTCGGCTCGGCCGCCACGGTGAATGGCCGCGTAGAAATCCTGGATCTCACCCCGGCCCCCGAACCGGGCACGCTATTCCTGGCCGGGCTGGCGCTGTTGTCGGTGGCGCTTTTGCGAAGGTCAATTTAGGTATTATAGGATCCGATGCTCTGGAATCGCTCAGGATTGAGGTTTCGCGGGTGTGGCCTCTGGTATCTGGCCGCCGCCTGCGCTCTGTCGGCCCCGGCTGCCTTGGGATCTCCCGTGGCGTGGGTCTCGGACCAGAATGGAAATCGCCTCACCGGAGACTCCGTTTTCGGCGACTGCGTCCCCGCGCCCGACCCGTCGCTCGTCGCCTATTGCCTGTCCCCCACAACGCTGTCCGGCGTGAAATCGGTTCTAAACGGTTTCGTCGCCTACGACCCCGTGACGGGATTTCTGACTTACAGCTACGAGGCCACGAACTACGGCGCCGGGCCCTTGATGTACAACTTGAGTTTCACGGCCGTCTTCCAGCCGGACTATTACTTCGCCGCCGATGCCACCCTGTCGGGCTCGGGGGTGGCGGGCAGGGGGACGATTGCGCCGCCCAACGGCGGCGGCATCGCCGTTATTCAGGGCGGAAGCCCGTCGTGGCAGTTGAGCATCGGCACGACGGTTTGCGACCCCGCGGTGGGGCCGTCCTGCTACTATGACCCCGTTTCCCTGACGTTGCCGCCGTCGGTCTTCGATTCGGTGCTCGTGAACGTATCCTTCGTGGTGCCCGGAATCGGCTCCGCCGCCGGGACTCCCGACCAGGGAAATGACCTGGGGGTAAACGGCAGCCTCTCTCTGGATCCCGTTCCCGAGCCCGCCGGCGCCGGTTTGGCCGCCGCCGGCCTCATCGCCCTGGCTTTCCTCCGACGACGCCTGTAGGACGGGCGCCGCCCGGTCGCGACAGGCTGGAGCCGGGGCGCCCTCTGGCCCGGCCACCCGGGGCGCCCCTATTGCTGCCCGGGGTTTTTGGGCAGGCTGATCAGGTTGGCGAAAATGCGGTACGCCCCCGGCACGCCCTCCGGCAACTGCCGGTAGAAAGCGTACGCGTCGTAGATGTACACGCCCTTGCCGTATTTCGCGTAGAGCAGTCCGCCCTTTTGTGGCTCCTGCCCCGGGTCGTGCGTTTCCAGCAGCGCCTCATAGCGGGGATCCCAGGATTTCATCCATTTCGAGCCGCGCTCTTCCGCCCATCCCGTGAAGTCGCTGCCGGTGATCTTGTTCGGCCAGTTGAAAACCGGGTTGGAGGGGTCGAGAATCCGGACCTGGGACGCCTCGTCGGTCACCTCCTCCGGGTTGGATGTCATGGAGTAGGGGTACGGGCCGAAATTGTGGTCGTACTCGGGCGTGTTGTATTGCACGATCACCACGCCGCCGCCCCTCACGTAATCGAGCAGGCGGTTGTTGTAGGTGGCCAGTTCGGGACGCGCGGCATAGGTCCGGACGCCGAGCAGAATGGCGTCGTACCGGCTCAGGTCGCCGCTGGCAATGTCGTTCGGCGCCAGGAAATGGACCTTGACGCCCAGGTGTTCGAGCGATTCCGGGACCTCGTCGCCGCTGCCCATGATATAGCCGAGATTCAGGCCCGGCGCGACCTTCACGTCCACCCCCGTGGTCTTGTAAATGGAGGGCTTGTACAGGAAATACGGCCGCCGCCCCGGGTAGCCCGTCAGCGTGTAGCCTTCCCGGTACTGCTTCCCGCCATATTCCGCCACCGCGGTGATCTCGTACGGTTTTTCGCCCAGGTTCGCGGGTGTGACCGTGAAAGTCAGCGACTGGTCTTCGCCATCCGTGGCCGTGGCGAACCGCGCCGTGGACGGGTCCGCTCTCCAGCCCGAAGGCAGATCCAGCCGTACCCCGCCTTGCGCGGCCCCTTTCACGTTGCTGTGTACGACGGCCGTGACCGGGAACGACTTCTCCTCGAGCGGCACGATCCCGTTCCGCGGCGATATCGCCACACTCACCGCCGGAGCCACGGCCAGCGGCTCCAGCACCGCCCCCAGACCGTTTTCCCGCTTCACCGTCTGCACGTACTGCCCGATGCGGATGGGTGCGCCGTCGAAACTCAGGTCGGCCCACGCCGCCAGCGGATACGGCGCCAGCGGCCGGTTCAGAGAGCGCGGGTCGCGGATATCGTAATAAGACTGTTCGATGTCCGGCCGTGAGAAGTACGGCCGCGTGAACGGCGCGTCGTCCGGCGCCCGCACCGTGAACGTCCAGTCCTGGTCCCTGTTTGTCCCGGCGGTGGTCTGCCACGCCGGCCCGGTCTCGGCGCTCACGCTCACCTTCTCCACCTTCGCCGGCGCGCCGCTCTGGTTGGCTACCCTCACCTTGACGCCCAACGTCTGCCCGGGGATCGCCATGCGGAAGGTGTCGGGCGCGCCCATAAACTCCGCGAACAACGGATCCACCGCGCGCTCCGGCGCCACCGTGGCCGCCACTGCCAGCCCCAGCGATTGCGCCAGCGCGCTGTTGAACTGCGCCTTCTTGATGTTCAGTTCGTGCAGGAGGTCGTACTTGGAATCGTCCGACAGATTGCTCTTCCCCACGGCGTCGATCAGCGCGATTGTCTCCTTCATCCCCGAGGCCAGCGCCGGCGCGCACTGTTCGGGATGCGCGGCCGTAAACTTCGCCATGGCGTTCTCCACCGCGGCGTTGATCCGGGCGAGGCCGGCGGTGACGAATACCGTGTCGCCGCCCTTGGCCAGGGTAGCGAGGCCCGTCAGCGAAACGTCAATGCCATCGAAGATGTCGCCTTCCTTCTCCGGCGATTCCACCAGTGATCCGTAACGATGGTAGGGGCTGTTCATCGGGCCCGGCTCGGGGAGGCTCGGGCCGCCGTTCTGCGACTTTTGGTAGCCCAGTCCCTGGCGCGAGATCTGAACGTAGGAAGCCCCCAGCACCGGGTCGTAAGTCCCCTCGGGAATTTCGACGTTCGCCGTCAGTTGCTCAGCCCCGCCCGGCCGGCGGGACGCGATCCTGGCGCGGAACGGCACGCGCGCGTAGTCCTTCAGCGGCGACCACGGCCGCAACCCCTCCCGCATCTGCTCGGGAAACACGTTCGGATCGCCCGCGGCCTGGAACACCGCCTGCGCCATCGCCCCCGCGGTCTGGTGGTTCCCGTGGCCGTCGCTCGGCCCTCCCACGAACACCGACGTGATCACCAGCGGGCGCGTCATCCGCACCACCCGCACCACGTCGTAGAGCACGCGGTCGCGCGTCCAGTGCTGGATCGATTCCGCCATGGTTTTCGAAAAACCGTAATCCACCACGCGGGTCCAGTACTGGTCCACGCCGTAGTATCGGTCCGCCGCCAGCAGTTCCTCGGTGCGGACCAGCCCCAGCGCGTCGAAATAGTCGGGCGACATCACGTTGGCGCCGCCCTCGCCCCGGTTGAGCGTCAGCAGCGTCACTCGCGCGCCTCGGCCGCGCGATTCGTAAGTGAGCATGCCGCCGTCTTCATCGTCCGGGTGGGCGGTGATCATGATCAGGCTGGCGCGCGTGTGGAGTTTTTTTAGCGTTTGCCACAGCGCCGTCGAGCCCTTGTCAACCGTGATCTCGTGGGCGGCTGCCGAAGGCTGGATCGAAGTATCATACGGCGTCTGCGCAAACGCGCAGGCCGCGAGAGAGGAAAGAAGAATAGCTTTCATGCCCGGCGCCAAAAAGAGAATTGGCCACGAATGAACGCGGATAAGAACACGACGAAAGCGTTTTGCCTTATCCGTGTTCATCCGTGTTCATCCGTGGCCATATTGCTTTTCAAAAATACAACTTCAACGCGAACTGAATCTCCCTCGGATCCGTAATCGTGCTGAAGGTCTTGCCGAACGACCCGATCTGCGAGGGCGAGATGCTGGAGTTCGGGTTCTGGAAATTGGCGTGGTTGAACGCGTTGAAGAACTCGCTACGGAACTCCAGCCGCCAGTTCTCCGTGAAGGAAAAGATCTTGAACAGGCTCAGGTCCGTGTCCTGGATGCCCGGCCCGTGGAACGCGCGCGGAGCGGAGTTGCCGAATGTGCCCGCCGCCGGAATGGCGAAAGCCGCCGGGTTCAGGAAGAAGCCGGGCGCGCCCGCTCCGACGTACTGCGAACGGTCCGACGTGGCCCCCGCGTACGGGTCGGAGATGCAACTGGCGCGGCTCGCATGGTTCCCGCCGGTAGCGCTCACGTCCGGCGCGGTGACCGAGAAAGGCGTCCCGGTTTCCAGCGTCACGATGGCGTTCACCTGCCACCCGCCGATCACGCGGCTGGCTACGGAGTTGTTGTTCAGAATGGCGCCGCCCTTGCCGATGGGCAGATTCCAGGTCCCGTAGCCCACGAAACGGTGCCGTACGTCGAACGGCGAGTTGCCCCGCTCCAGGCTGTAGTCGTACGCGTTCGCCGGGGTAGCGCCGCCAGTCAAATTGTCCACGTAATCCGAGATGTTGTGGCTCCAGGTGTAGCTCAGGCCGTAGGCCAAGCCCTTGGAGAACCGCTTCCGAAGGCTCACCAGCAGGCCGTTGTAGTTGGTGTTGCCGTCCGCCGTCGCCAGTTCCAGGAAGGCGTGATTGCCGGCCAGGCTGTTCAGGTTGCTGTTGAGGTTGGCGTACGGGAACGCGGTCATCGGTTTTCCCGACGCGTCATAACCGACCACCAGCCCCTGGTTGGCATTGCGCAGCCGGATCATCTTACGCCCGAAGTTGCCTACGTACGATACGTCGAGCACCGTGCTCCGCGAAATCTCGAACTGCGGTCCGAAGCTCACCTGGCTGACATACGGGGTTCGTTCGTTGGGATCCTGCGCGCGCACCTGCAGCTTCGTCAGATCTACGAGCGCGGGCGTGAACTCGCTCGATGGGAAACCGTTCCGTAGTTGAAACACGGGCGTTGTGCTGGGGAATGACTGCGAGAGCGAGCCGTCAATCACGAATGGCGGGTTGAGCGCCAGCATGCTTTCCGAGCCGATGCGGTACGCATGCTGGTAGAAGATGCCGTAGCCGCCGCGCAGCACCAGTTTCTCCGTGGGTTGGTAGCTGAAGCCGAAGCGCGGGGCGAAGTCGTTGCGGTCGGGGTGAATCAGCGCCCGCTGGTACAGGTCGCCGTCGGTAGCCAGCACGAACCCGCCGCCGTTGGCCGGGGTGAAATTGGCCATCGCGTTCTGATGGTTCAAAACCGGCGTGAACAGCTCGTAGCGCAGCCCGTAGGTCAGGGTCAGGTTCTGCGTCGCCCGCCACGTGTCCATGGCGAAGAAGTTGTTCGCGTCCTGGTAATTGTGAGCCACGGTCGGGGTTGTGAACTGGGCCGTGCTCACATCGCCGAGCAGGAAGTCGGGAACCCCCAGACCGTTGTTGCCGGTGTAGATGCCGCTGGCCGTGATCTGGCCCTGCGGCGATTGGATATCCAGGAAGTTGTCGCTGGTGCGCCTGTGCTCGTAGCCGAACTTGAAGCTGTGGCTGCCCTTCAGCCAGCTCAAGGTGTCCAGCAGTTGCCAGACTTGCGCCACCTGGAACTGCGGCCTCCACGGGGACGATCCGAGGCGCGTCATTCCCGAGATATTGATGGGCGGAATGCCCGCCGCATTCGGGCTGGACGGGATGCCCGTAAGTCCATAAGTGGCCGCCGTCGATTGTCCCAGTTGCAGGCCGATGGGATCGCTGTGCGCGAAGTCGCGGTTGAACCCGCCCCGCAGCTCGTTCAGTAGCGACGGCGTGACCATATCGGTCCAGGCCAGCGCCGCGGAGTAGCCGTGAATGCGATACTGCGTCGCGAAGTTCCCGTTGCCCGCCAGCGGGTTGCTGGTCCAAGGCGGGTCCTGCCGGGCGATGTGGTCCATGC
Source organism: Terriglobia bacterium (assembly GCA_020073115.1). Taxonomy (GTDB): domain Bacteria; phylum Acidobacteriota; class Terriglobia; order Bryobacterales; family Bryobacteraceae; genus BOG-224. The sequence goes on along the minus strand of JAIQFU010000004.1, from coordinate 31,435 downwards.
TGAAGTGGCCGTAGATCCGGTTGTTGGTCGTCAGGGTATGGTCGATCCGCGTGTCGAGGTTATACGTGTTGTTCGGGACCGAGTATTGGAACTGGTAGTTGGGGGCGCCCGTGAAACTCCCCGGCTGCCCCAGCACGGCCAGCGCCGCGGGAGTATTCGGGGCGGGGAACAGGCCCAGCAGGTTCGCGCCCACCGGATCGATGCACGATGCGGAGATTACGTTCCCGCTGATGCACCCCGCCTGGCTCGGCACGGAGGATTGCGGCAATGCGTTCTTCAACTCGCTGAAGTTGCCCTGCTTCATCAGCGGCGTGGGGACCGTGGAGAACACGGTGGTGGCTTTACGGCTGATGAAATCCTGGTAGTCGAAGAAGAAGAAAGTCTTGTTCTTGACGATGGGCCCGCCGATCGTGCCGCCGAACTGGTTCTGGCTGAAACGGCCGCGGCCCACCCCGCCGGAGTTGTTGAAGAACGAGTTCGCGTCCAGCTTGCTGTTCCGGAGGAATTCCCAGACATCGCCATGGAACCCGTTGGTGCCGCTCTTCAGCGCGGCGTTGATCACCGCCCCCGCCGAGGTCCCGAACTCGGCTGAATAGGTGCGCGTCTGCACCCGGAACTCCTGCAGCGCGTCCGGCGGCGGCTGCACCGTTTGCACCGAGCCCTCCTGCAAGTTGGTGGACCCGGAATTGTTATCGATGCCGTCCAGCGAGAAGTAGTTCTGCGTGTCGAGATTGCCGTTCGAGCTGATGCGGTCCGGCGCGGTGTTGTTCTGGTTCGTCAGGTTCCTCTGAACTCCCGCCTCCAGCAGCGCCAGGTCGGCGTAGCGCCGCCCGTTCAGCGGGAGATCGACGATCTGCTGCGACGGCATCACGCCGCCCACATCCGCGGTCTGCGTCTGCAGCAGCGGCGCGGCGGAGGTCACCTCCACGGTTTCCGTGACCTCGCCGACTTTCAGCGTGAAGTCCACGGAAGGACGCGATTGCACGTGGATATCGATTTCGTTCTGAACCTGCTTGGTGAATCCCGGCGCGCTGACTTCGACGTTGTACGTACCCGGCCGGAGAGCGCCGAACAGATACTCGCCGGCGTCGTTGGTCAGCGTGCTCCGCTTTTCCTCCGTGGCTGTGTTGGTGGCCGTGACCGCGGCGTGCGGAACGGCGGCCCCGGTGGAATCGTGAACGGTCCCGACAATAGCGCCGGTATCGATCTGCGCGAACCCGGCGGAAGTGAATAACAATGCGGCGGCTGCTAGAACCGCTGCGAACAGACTCTGGCGCGTGTAACCCATGAAGCTTTCCCCTCCAACTGTGGGGAAATTATATCGCTGCCTGCCCCCGCTGATAGCAGTTTTCACTTAGTGGATAGGGCGATTCGTCACATCCGTGGCGTAGGCGCTCCTGCCTGCCTTGTCCCCACTCATGGGGACACGCTCCGGCCGCCTGAACCTACTTGCCGCTTTTGGTACTCTAATCCACTGTGACCCGACGCGACCTCTCCCGCCTGCTGCTTCTTCCCGCCCTGCGCGCCTACGGCCAGGGCGTGGCCACGCGCAAGGCGGTTCCCACGCCGCGCGGGAAGCCCTCCGGCCTGCCCTTTCACGCGCGGTTCACCGATATCGCGGACACCGCCGGGTTGCGCGCGCCGGTTTTCTATGGCCCCGCGGATCACAAGAACTTCATCCTCGAAACCGTGGGCTGCGGCGCGGCCTTCTTCGACTACGATAACGACGGCTGGCTGGATATCTTCCTCCTCGGCGGCACGCGCTTTGAGGGCGCCCCCGGCGCCACCAACCGTCTTTATAAGAACAACCGCGACGGCACATTCACCGACGTTACCGAAAAGGCCGGCTTGCGCCGTACCGGCTGGGCCTCCGCCGTGACCGTGGGCGACTACAACAACGACGGCTTCGAAGACCTCTTCGTCACCTACTGGGGCCAGAACGCGCTCTACCGCAATAACGGCGACGGCACGTTCACCGACGTCACCAAAGAGGCCGGCCTGCTGCGCCCGGCGCGCTGGGGTTCGGGCTGCACGTGGGTGGATTACGATCGCGACGGGCGACTGGATCTGTTCGTCGCCAATTACCTGAAGTTCGACCTGGAATCCGCCACCAGGCCGGGCGCCAACGCCAACTGCAACTGGAAGGGGATCCCCGTGAACTGCGGTCCGCGCGGCCTGCCTCCCGAGACGCCGCTCCTGTTCCACAACAACGGCGACGGCACGTTCAGCGACGTCACCGCCGCCTCCGGCGTGCTCCAGGCCAAGGGCAGTTACATGATGACCGCCGTCGCCGCCGACTTCAACAACGACGGCTGGCCCGACCTTTACGTGGCCTGCGATTCCACCCCCAGCTTCCTTCTGCGCAACAACCACGACGGAACCTTCACCGATATCGGGCTCGAAGCCGGCGTGGCGCTGAACGAAGACGGCATGGAGCAGGCCGGCATGGGTCTCGGCATCGGCGATTTCAACCTCGACGGCCATCTCGATATCTTCAAGACCCACTTCTCCGAGGACACCAGCATTCTCTACCGCAACGACGGCCATGCCATGTTCGACGACGTGACCGTCGTCAGCGGCCTTGGCGTGGAGACGCGCTTCACCGGCTGGGGGGCGGGCATGGTGGATCTGGATAACGATGGCTATCCCGACCTCTTCCAGGTCACCGGCAGCGTTTACCCGGAGATCGAAGCCAGGCTGCCGCAGTACCCCCTGAAAACGCCGCGGGTGATCTTCCGCAACCTGGGCAACGGCCATTTCGAAGAGCTGATCGAGACTGCCGGCCCGGCCATCGCCGCGCCGCATTGCAGCCGCGGCTGCGCCTTCGGCGATTTCGATAACGACGGCGACCTCGACGCGCTGATCGTCAACCTGAACGAGCCGCCTTCTCTGCTGCGCAACGACGTCGATGGGACGAACCACTGGCTCAAGGTGAAGCTCGTCGGGGTGAAATCGAACCGCAGCGCCATCGGCGCGCGGGTGATCGCGCGCTACGGCGGCAAGACGCAGGCGCAGGAGGTCCTGGCGCAATCGAGCTTCTACTCGGTCAACGACTCTCGCCTGCACTTCGGCCTGGGCCCCGCCGAAACCGCCGACCTGGAGATCCACTGGCCCAGCGGCGTCAAGGAGACGCTGCCCAAGCTCCCCGCGAACAGGTTGGTGACGGTCAAAGAAGGCTCGGGGATGATCTCCCGTTGAGTACCGCCGGTGGTCGATTTTTGCCACCGGTGGTTCTGTCCGGTTTTGCGGCATAATAGCAATCGAGGTTTCTCCGAATCATGAGAATCCGGCCGCTGGCTGCCCTGGCGCTTCTTGCCGCCGTTCCGGTCGCAGCGCAGGAGAATCCCCAGGAGCCGCCCAGGACCGGATCGGTAGCGGGAATCGTTTCCGACGGGAAATCGGGCGACCCCGTCCCCAAGGCAGTCGTGATCCTCCGCCGCGAGGAGGCGGGCGGCATCGCCGCCGTCGCCGGCCCGGATGGCAAGTTCGCGCTGCGCGATGTGGAACCGGGCGCTTACGTTCTGGCGGTCCACCGGGATGGATATGTCGCCTCCGGCGAAGGGCCTCAGACCGTAGTGGTGCAGGCGGGCCAGACCACGGACGGCCAACTGAAGTTGCTGCGCACCGGCGCGATCTCCGGACGGATCCTCGACGCCGATGGCGATCCGGTCTCCGGCGTCAACATTGCGGTATCGCCTGCGCGCGCGAGATCCGGGAGTCAGTTCCCCGGGGGTTACGCCACCACGAACGACCGGGGCGAGTATCGCGTATTCTATCTCGCACCGGGCGAGTACCGGATTTCCGCCACATACGCTCCGCGAAACGGTCTCGATGGAGTCCGTGTCCAGCGGCCCCCCGGCGCTGCGTCAGGAGGCGAAGCTTATCCGGCCGTCTATTATCCGGGCGTCACGAACGTCCGCCAGGCGGCCACGGTAAAGCTTGAGCCCGGCGCCGAATTGCAGGGATTCGACCTGCATCTGATCCCGGTGCGCGGCGCGCAGGTCCGCGGCCGCGTCGCCGGCGCTTCCGGCGGCGCCTCGGCCCCCCTCTTGCACGTGGTCATTTTGGCTCCGATCGGCCAGCCGGCTCAAAATCGCGATTTCCTGGTTCGGAGCCCCACCGGCGACTTCGTATTCGAGGACGTATTGCCTGGCTCCTATCGCCTGGAACTCGAGGCCGTCAATCTGAACGGCGAGAATCGAACGACCGCCCGGCGGATGCTCGAAGTGGGCGGGGCGGATATCGACGGGATTGAACTGACTCCGGCGAAACCGCAGCTCCTGAAAGGCCGAATCGTCGCGCCGGAGGGCCGGAAGCTGCCATCTGGATTGCTTGTGGCGTTGCAGTCGCGTGAGGTGGGAGAGAGGCAAGCCGGCGGAATGGCGCAAGTCGGCGCGGATGGCGCATTCACCCTAACGCAGATCACGCCTGGCGAGTACGACGTGCTGGTTGCCTCCACCACGGGAGCCGAAGACGATGCCTACATTGAGGCGATTCGGATCGGCGCCGTCGACGCGCTTGCCGAAGGAGTGCGGCTCGCCGACGCGGCGCCGCCCCCGCTCGAGATCGTTCTGAAGCCGAACGGCGGCGCCGCCGAATGCGCGGTCAAGGACGAAAAAGACAGCCCGGTTCCCGGCGCTACCGTCCTGCTCGCCCCGGATGCGCCGAAACAGCGGCAGGCCGCCCTGTTCGGCGAATGCCGGACACAAGCCGACGGGACGTGCAACATCGTGGGAATCACTCCCGGCGCATATCACGTCTATGCGTTTCCTGGCGGCTTGGAGGTCGATCGCCGCGATCCGGACGCGCTGAAGCCGTTCGAGAAAAACGGCCAGGCGGTCAAGTTCGCCGAGGGTGAGCGGAAGCGCGTGAACCTCAAGTCAGCGCAGCCCGAGTGACCATCTCCGCCTCTTTATTCCAGGCCGCTCACCAGGTACAGTTCGGAAAGATTCCGTCGCGTGACGTAGATGTAGTTTTTGCCGTCCGCGGTCATCAGCAGATTCAGCCCCGTACGGCCGATGCCGGCCCGTTCGCCGGGACCGATTTCCTGGACGAAGGTCCGCCGGCCCGTTTCGCGCTCCACCCGGTACACCTTCAGCGGCAGGTCGCTCCGGTGAAAGGTGAAGAAGGAGCGGCTGTCGGAAGCCCAGCCGGTGATGCGCTCCCCCTCTTCGACGCCCGGCAACGGCTCGGGCCGGCCGCCTTCCAGCGGAACCGCCACCATCTTGCCCGCCACCATCGCAATCACGTTCCTGCCGTCCGACGCGTACGGCGGAATCGCCTGCGCTTCCTCGGGTATGATCGGCCGCGGCTTCTCGCCCTCCAGGCTGGTCAGATACAGTCTGCGGCCCTGCGAAGGCTCGTTCCCGTCGAACCAGATCCGTTTGCCATCCGGCAGCAGGCCGGCCATGACGATGGTGAAACCCTTGAGCCGCACTTGCTTCACGGCCCCCGTGCCGATAGGGTATACCGTGATCTCCGAGCCGTCCAGATCCGTCGAAACCACGAACCTCCCGTCCGGTGAGAAGGTGGCGAACGCGCCTTTCCCGAGTTTGACGGCCGGCGCGCCGCCGGTCTCGCGCACGTAGAGGGTCGCGCCCCCTCCCGCGCCCTCCCCCGTTTCCGAAAAAACCACCAGCTTGCCATCGGGCGAAATTCCGGTGGGCAGCGACCAGTCCAGCCACGAGAGTTCCCGCTCGCGCCCGTCCGCCGGACCGCGGAACGTCATCCCCTGCCGCCATTGCACGTCCGCCATCAGAACGCGCCCGTCGCCCGCGATGTCGTGAAGCGCCAGGCTCCCCGATTGCCGGTAGACCAGGCGCAGCCGGCCCCCCGTGGTCACGGCCCACAGGTCCTGCTTCGACCCGGTCTGCGCGGCCGAGAACCATATCTCGTCGCCTTTGCGCGACCAGGCCAGGCCGTCGGACGTGTTGAACTTTGCCGTCAGGCTTGTCATGCGTCCCGATGCGTCTACCATGGCTACGGACCCGGAGTTATCGAACGCCAGGGGATGATCGAGGAAGGCGATTCTCCCGCCGGCGGGCGCGATTCGCACATTGCTGATAAACCCGGCGCTCCGGCAAAGAACCTTCCCCGGCGGGGATTCGAGTTGCACGCCCGAGTCGGTCTGGCGGACGATGGCGAGTTCACGCCCGTCCGGCGTCCAATCCGCGGCGGTGATCCGGTCCTCCATGGAGCGAGGCGAGCCCCCGGAAAACGGTACCCGCGCCAATACCCCCTGGAACGCGAACGGCGAGTTCCCGATGCTCTGCTTCAAAGCCAGCGCCAGTTCGCCGGAGTGGGAAATGCCGAGCAGCCCCGCCCCTGGAAAGCCGAGCGGGCGCGACTCGGGGCTTTCCAGGCGCGCCGTGAAAACCTCGGCGGGCTCGTCCTCCCAGATGGCGCTGTAGACGATCGTGCGGCCGTCGG
>JAIQFU010000004.1:0-24995 GCA_020073115.1 Terriglobia bacterium | reverse complement strand
CGGGTGCGAAGCGCGCGGCGTCGATCGTGCCGCGCCGAAACGTCAGGCGCTGGAACGACGGCTGCGCGCGGCGGGTCGTCATCCGTCCCACGAAGAACGTTCCGCCGGCTACCCCCAGCGCGAGCAGCGCCAACGCCGCCCCCACCCGGTTCCGGCGTTGGGCTGCCGGCGGCGGAACGCCGCGGCCCGCCTGCGAAATCTGCGATAGCGACGCCAGGTCGAAAGCCAGGTCCTGCGCCGATTGATACCGCGCTTCCGGCTGCTTTTCCAGGCAGTGCCCCACAATGCGGTCAACCGCCGGGCTTACGCCGCTCTCGGTGGGGAACTCGGGACGCTCCTGAGCCAGCGTGGCATTCATTGCCTCGATCGAAGATTCGCCTTTGAACGGCTGATCGCCCGCCAGCATCTCGTGTAGCACGCATCCGAAGCTGAAGATGTCCGAGCGGTGGTCCACCGGCTGTCCGCGAATCTGCTCGGGAGACATGTACGCGACCGTGCCGAGAATCCTGCCGGGCGAAGTCTGGGTTTCGTCCGATTCGCTGCGCGCCGCCTCGGTGTTTTTGGCCAGCCCGAAATCCAGGATCCGGACGCGGCCGTCTTTCGTGAGGAACAGGTTTTCCGGCTTCAGGTCGCGGTGGACGATGCCCGCGGCGTGCGCGGCGGCGAGTCCGCCGGCCATCTGGCGCGCGTAGTCCAGCGCGCGGCCCGGCGGCAGTTTACCCGCCCGCAGGCGCTCCCGCAGCGACTCCCCTTCGAGCAGTTCCGATACCAGGTACGGCGAGCCGTCGTGCACCCCCAGATCGTAGACGGAGAGGACGTTGGGATGATTCAGCCGGCCCGCGGCCTGCGCTTCGAACTCGAACCGCCGCATCCGTTCGGGGTCCTGGGCGAAGGCGGCCGGAAGCACCTTGATGGCGACGTCGCGTTTGAGCCGCGGGTCGCTCGCCCGGTATACTTCGCCCATCCCGCCCGCGCCGATGAGCGATCGAACCTCATAGGCGCCGATCCGGCTGCCAGGCGTCAGCGGCATACGCCACCTCCCGTTTCGTAAACAGGGGCCCGCTCAACTGCCCCATATGATAGCCCGCTGCACAATTGTGGAGTGGGCCTCCCGGCATAGCAAGCCGGAGCCTCACTTCACATGGCTACTTGCCCAGCGCCGCCTCGATGGCCTGCTCGAAAACCGCGGCCGCCAACGTCGGGGCGTCGCCGCCTGGTTTGGCTGCGAAGAGCTCGAATGGCGCGGCGGCGGTGTTGCGGCTGGTTCCATTCCAGCGATCCCCGCCTTCGCCGCCGCGCGGAGGCAAAAGCGCCGATGCCAGCAGGCACACGACTTTTCTAATCATGCTCCGGCTCTCCTTGAAACGCATATTCTATAAACGGCATGTCCCGGCCCGGCGGCGGCGCTCTTCTCCCGGTATATAATCCCAAGCTATGACCGACCCCGCACTCAGCCCCGCCGCCGAGCCCTTCGAGCGGATCCAGTGCCAGTGGTGCCAGAGCATGAACGAGAAGTCCGCGCTGGCCTGCCGCGCTTGCGGCGCTCCCCTCGATATCCGCAACCTGGTCAGCGAGTCCGGCTGGCGCGAAGCCCCCCGCATTCGCGATATGACCGAGATTCAGTTCAGCTCCAGCACGTGCCAGGTGGAAGGGGAGATCGTCCCCGCCGCCGAAATCAATCTCGGCCCCGGCGACTCCGTCTTTTTCGAGCACCACGTCATGCTCTGGAAGGAAGAGCGCGTCGCCATGTCGGTGATGCAGCTCTCCGGCGGCCTGAAGCGCGCCTTCGCCGGAATGCCCTTCATCATCAGCGTGGCCACCGGTCCCGGCCGCATCGCCTTCTCCCGCGACGCCACCGGCGAGCTCATCGTCCTGCCGCTGCATCCCGGGATGGAGATCGACGTCCGGGAGCACGCCTTCCTGCTCTCCTCCCATCAGATCGCCTACTCCTTCATCCGCATCAAGGGTCTCAGCAACATCCTCTTTGGCGGCCAGGGCATGTACATGGACCGGTTCGTCACCACCGGCTCCCCCGGTCTGTTGATCCTGCACGGCTATGGGAACGTTTTCGAGCGCCGGCTCGGCGCGGGTGAAAGCATCATGGTGGAGCCCGGCGCTTTCCTGTATAAGGATTCCTCCGTCACCATGAACGTGGAGTTCCAGAAGCTCGGCTCCGGGCTTTTCGGCGGCGCCAACATGAGCCTGGCGAAAGTGACTGGCCCCGGCCGGGTCGGAATCCAATCGATGTACGTTCATCACCACACGGAGTGAACCGGTATGTTCTGCACAAACTGCGGGAACCCCATACTCGAAGGCCAGAATTTCTGCCGGGATTGCGGCCAGCCGGTGAAGCGCCCAGGCGTCTCCGCGGAGGCTCCGCCCGTGCCCATGCCACCGGAGGCCCGGGCTGTCTCCGCCGGCCGCCGCTGCGAATGGTGCGGGGCCGAGGCCGATTCTTCCCAGACCTCTTGTGTGCGTTGCGGAGCCACGCTCAAGCTGCCGGCCGCCGCGCATAGCGGATGGACCCAGTTGCCCCCGCGCAAAGACATGGCCAAGCTCCAGATCGGCAATTCCTCCTGCCAGATCGAAGGCCTTTACGTCCCCGTCGCCGACCTGAACCTGGCCGCCGGCGACAGCGTCTACTTCACCCATCACGTCCTGCTATGGAAGGATCCCCAGGTGAACATCACCACCTTGCCGCTCAGAGGCGGCTGGAAGCGAATGTTCGCGGGACTGCCGCTCATCATGACCCAGGCCGAAGGTCCCGGCCGCATCGCTTTTTCCAGGGACGACCCGGGCGAACTCATCCCCGTCGCCCTCCAGCCCGGCCAATCCATCGACGTCCGCGAGCACATTCTGCTCGCCGCCACCTCCAACGTCGCTTACGACTGGTTCCAAACCGGCGTCTGGTTCGAAACGAAAGATGGCGACGAGACCGAGACCCATTACCCGTTGGGCCGCTTCATGGACCGATTCACGGCCCCCCAGGCTCCGGGATTGTTGTTGCTCCACGCCGGCGGCAACGTTTTCGTACGCACCCTCGCCCCCGCGCAGACGATTCTGGTGAAACCCTCCGCCCTGGTGTTCAAGGACCCTTCCGTCCAGGTGCAGCTTCACTTCGAACACCCCGGCGCCCTTTTCACCATGTGGGGTAACTGGGGTAATCGCTACCTGTGGCTGCGCCTTACCGGCCCGGGCCGCGTGGCCATACAGTCTGTCTTCGAGCGCATCGAAGGCGAATCGCGGAATATGACGCGCTGGTCCGACGCCACCGCCACCCGCTGGTAGCTACTGCTGCGCTCCCCCGCACTCCGGGCAAAACCGCGCCGGTTTCGGGATCGGCTTGCCGCAATTCAGGCAGAACTTCGTGGCGCCCGCCGGGGGAGGAGTCGCCGGCCCGCCCGAACCCTGCGGCCCCGGCTGCGCCGGTTCCGGCCCTGCGGCCGGCTTCATGGCATTCATCATCTGCTGCGCCATCGCCATCCCCGCTCCCAGCCCCGCGCCGATTCCCGCCGCGCCGCCGCCCTCGTTCGCCGCCGCGATCGGCAGCGATTGCGCCACCTGGAACTGCGTGTAGCGGTTCATGTCGCCGATCATGTTCATCCCGATCCTCTGGTCCAGCATCTTCTGCAGCTCTTCGGGCAGCGAGATATTCTCCACCACGAAGCCCTCGAGCCACAGACCCAGCTCCGCGAAGACCGGGCGCAGCGCCGTCACCATCGTCTGCGAGAGTTGCGCCTGGCTGCCCGCCATGTCGATGAAGTTGACGTTGGCGTTTCCGAACGCATCCGTCATCCGTCCCACGATGGTGTTGCGGAGTTGCCCTTCCAGATCGCCCACCAGGTACACGCCGCGCGACCCGCTCACCTTCTGATAGAAAACCCTCGCATCGGCGATCCGATACGCGTAAATCCCGAAGGCCCGCATCCGCACCGCCCCGAACTCCCGGTCGCGGATGGTGATGGGGTTCGGCGTGCCCCACTTTTGATCGATCCGCAGCCGCGACGAATAGAAATACACGTCGGATTTAAATGGCGATTTGAAAGCTTTGTCCCAGTTCAGCAGGTTCGTCAGCAGCGGCAGCGTGTGGGTGCTGAGCGTGTGGAGGCCTGGCGCGAACACGTCCGCGATCTGCCCTTCATTGACGAACAGCGCCATTTGCGAATCGCGGACCGTCAGCCTGGCCCCAGTCTGAATCTCGTGGTCCTCCATCGGAAACCGCCAGGCCAGCACCGAATCCCCCGCCTCCGTCCACTCGATGACATCGATAAACTGTTTGGAAAAGAAGCTCATGACCCTCTCCGATCCCCTGAGTATACGCCCGCCGTCCTGCAAACTTTCACCGGGCCCGCCCCCCCGGCAGATATCTCTGCTCCCTCTGCGCGCTCAGGCTTTGAGTTTGGGGTTTCTGCTCTGCGCCTCGGCGTCTCGGCGGTGCATTCCCGTTTTCCCTCTGCCCTCGCCACGGCGCCCTGCCAGCGGCCTGGCCTCTACCCCTCCACGTACTTCTGTTCCCCCGCCGCCACATCCTTGAACTCCTGCGTCTTGCCGCTGGGCCACTCGATCACCACGCGGTCGGCCTTCTCCCGCTTCCCCAGCCCAAACGTCAGGGTCAGTTCGGATTGCGAGAGATAGCTCGAGCCCGTCTTCACCATCCGCGATTGCGAGCCCTCGGACGTGAACACGCGGGCTACGGCTCCGATGGCGTCCCGGTTCGATTTCGTGCCCGTCAGCCGCAAACGCAGCGAGCGGTTTCCCGAAGTCACGTCGTTGCGGTAGAGATACGCCGGGCCGCGGTTCGTCGTGATCAGCAGGTCCACGTCGCCGTCGCCATCGAAGTCGCCGCACGCCAGCCCGCGCGCCACCTTGGGCGCGGTGAAGTTTCCGCCCGCCTGCGCCGCCACGTCCCGGAACCCGCCGCGGGCGCTGTTGAGGAACAGGTGCGGCGGCTGCGCGTATCCGATGTTGCCCTTGATCTGTCGCACGGTCTCGTCGATGTGCCCGTTCACCGCCACCAGGTCGAGGCGCCCGTCCAGGTCCATGTCGGCGAAGGCGCAGCCGAACCCCAGGCTGTTGCGCGAAGGCTGCCCGATCCCCGCCGGCGCCGCCGCGTCGAAGTAGCCGCCCGCGCGCGCGGGCCGGTACAGGGCCATCATTTCGTTATCGAAGTTCGTAATGGCGATCCCCGGTGAGCCGGAGTTATCGAAATCCGCCGCGTCGATCCCCATCCCGGCGCGCGCTTTCCCGTCCTCGCTGAACGCCACGCCGGCCCGCACGGCCACGTCTTCGAACGTCCCGTTGCGCAGGTTGCGGTAGAGCTTGTTGGGCTGCGTGTCGTTGGCGATGACCAGGTCGGGCCAGCCGTCGCGGTCGTAGTCCAGCATGGCCACGCCCAGCGATTTGGAGGTGCTGTCGAAAATGTTGCTCCGCGCCGTCACGTCTTCGAACGTCCCGTTGCCACGGTTTCGGAACAGCCAGCACGTCTCGCCGTGATACGCCTCCGGCGTGCAGTACGACTTCCGCTTGCCGTCCACGCTGCAAAACACGTCGTGCTCCGGCGACCACTTCACGTAGTTGCACACCAGTAAATCCAGCAGCCCGTCGCGGTCGAAATCGAACCATAGCGCCGAGGTGCTGAAGGCCGCGCGCCCGCCCTACCCCGCCTTCTCGGTGACGTCCAGAAAATGCCCTCGGCCCGTATTCTGAAAAAGCCGGTTCTGGCCCACGGCGGTCACCAGGATGTCCGGAAAACCATCGTTGTTGTAGTCCGCGATGGCCACCCCCATCCCATACATCTCCACCGCCAGCCCCGCGCGTTCCGTCACATCCGTGAACGTGCCATTGCGGTTGTTGCGGTAAAGACACATGGTGCTGCGCGGCCCCTTCGGCGCCCGCTTGTGGCCGGGCCAGTCCATCCCGTTCACGATCAGGATGTCCAGCCAGCCGTCCCCGTCATAATCCAAAAACGCGCAGCCCGGCCCCATGGTCTCCGGCAGGTACTTGGCGCCGAATGCGCCGCTGTTGTGGTGAAAGTCGATCCCCGCCGCGCCCGTGACGTCGGTGAGGTGAAATCCCAAATCCGGCCGTGCGGCCGCCCGGGAGGCCCCGGCGGAAATCGCTCCCAGCAAAAAGCCGCGCCGTGTCACGCGATGCTCACCAGGCCTTTGCGGATGGCGTACACCACCATCTCGGCCGTGTTGTGGATGCCCAGCGCCTGCATGATGTTGGCCCGGTGCACCGCTACCGTGTTGGCGCTCAGCCCCAGCACCGTGGCGATCTCCTTGTTGGACTTGCCATGAACGATCAGTTGCAGCACTTCCAGTTCGCGCGTGGTCAGCGAAGGCGCCGGCTCCTGGTCTTCGGCGATGGCGCCCAGCCTCGGGTCGAGCACGCGCTCTCCGGCGGCCACGCGTTTCACCGCCTCCACCAGTTCCAGGTCCATGGCGTTCTTCAGGAGATATCCCCGCGCCCCGGCTTCGAGGCACGTCCGCACGTACGACGTCTCGGAATGCATGCTCAGGACCAGCACCGCCGTGTCCGGGCTTTCCTTCAGGATGCGCCGCGTGGCCACCGCGCCGTTCATGCTCGGCAAGGCGAAATCCATCACCACCACGGCGGGCCGCAGGCGCGTGGCCATCTCCACCCCGTCGTGCCCGTCGCTCGCCTCGCCTACCACGCGGATCTCGGGGTCGTCTTCCAGCATGCGGCGGAACCCGCGGCGTACCAGCGCGTGGTCGTCCACCAGCAGGACGGAGATCTCAGACATGCGCTTCCTCCGCCGGCAGCGGCGCCGTCAGGCGCACCAGCGCGCCGCCCCCGTCGCGCCGCAAAAACTCCACCTGGCCGTTCACCAGTTCCGCCCGCTCTCTCATCGAGACCAGCCCCATTCCCTGTTTCTCTCCATTCTGAAATCCTACTCCTTCATCTTCCACCTCCAGCACCACGCTCCTCGGCATGTAGCGCAGGCGGACGGCCGCGCGTTGCGACCGCGAATGCCGCGCCACGTTGCTCAGCGCTTCCTGCATGACGCGGTAGAGATGGATCTCGACACCGCCCCCCAGGTCCCGGCTGGGGCCCGCCTTCTCGTACTGGATGGCGATCCCCGTCTGCTTCTCGAACTGCGGCAGGTACTGGTCCAGCGCGCTCTCCAGGCCGATTTCATCCAGCGCCACGGGGTGCAGCGCGCGCGAAAGCGAGCGGACTTTTTCCAGCGTGGACTGCACCGTCTCCTGCAGTTCGCGCAGGTCCGCCCGCAGCGCGGCGGGGTCGTGCAGCCTCTTCTCCGTTCGTTGCAGCATCACCCCCACCGCCGTCAGGATCTGCCCGAAATCGTCGTGCAGCTCGCGCGAGATGGAGCGAAACGCGTTCTCCTGGAGCGCGATCAGTTGTTGCGCCAGTTCGCTGCGGCGCTCCGAGAGTTCGGCTACCTGTTCGAACATCCGCCTGTTGTATTGCACCAGGTAAAGGCTGGTGAGCACCAGCAGCACCAGCATGGCCGCGGCGAAGACGTATGCGTTCCGCTCCACGCCGCTGTAAATGCCGCGCGTCCGCCCCGCGGCTAGCTGCTCGGCTTCGTTGTTCTGCACCAGCAGGCGGGCCACCGCCGTGCTGAGCGCCTCCTGCCGCGCCTGGAGAGACAGCTTGACCTGCGTGCGCGCTTCATCCTCGCGGCCCTCCCCCGCCAGGGCGAACATGCGGCCCAGCGCGTCCCAGAACTGGTTCACCGAGGATTGCAGATAGGCGCTCTGGTCGGGGCTGCGGTCCACCGGCGAATACTGCTTCTCCTTCGCCAGGGCGTCGTCCAGGTCCGTGCGGATCCGCCGGAACTGCCCCTGCCATGCCGTCAGCGGATAAGGCTCGCTCCTGTCCAGCATGTCCCTCATCGCCAGCGCCACGGAGTTCAGGTTGTTCTGAATGCGCAGGAGAAGGAGGGAATCGATGCGGTTGCGGTCGATGGTTCGCGCCTGAAGCTCCTGCAGCCCGTGCAGTTGGACGATCGTGTAGGCCAGGTATACCGCTACCCCGGCCAGCGTCACCGCCAGCCCCGCCAGGAGGCGGATCGTAGGCGATCGTCTCGATTCCACGGCAGCACCCCGCGGCCTAGTATGTTTCCATTATTGGCCGGCCCCGCGCTCGCATAGTATTCTACCGTCAATTTGTGTGTCAGGTCGCCAGACCTGCCGTACGCTCAGAGGGATGACGAGAAATCACGGTAACCTGCAACTCGCGCTGGTCGCGGCGTGCGCGCTCATCTTGTCCGCGCAGCCGCAGCCGTCCGGCCCCGCCCGCCTGTGGCATCTCCGCAATCTCGGCAAAGCCTTCTACGAGAACCCCACCACCCAGAAAGACGCCGTGGACCTGTTCCGGCAGGCGCTCGCGCTCGCCCCGGATTCGCCCCGCGAACAGTTGAATTACGGCCTCGCGCTCTTGCGCGCGGGCGATACGGAAAACGGCATCGCGCAACTGGAGAAAGTCCAGGCGCTCGACCCCAAGCTCCCCCACACGTGGTTCAACCTCGGAGTGGCCTATAAGCGGCGCGGCGATTTCGATCGCGCCCTCGCCCAGTTCGCGGGCATGACCCGGCTGGCCCCCAACGAGCCCGTTTCGCATTACCAGCTCGGCTCGCTCTACAAGATGGAGGGCGACGCGGCCGCGGCCACCAAACAGTACGAAATCGCACGCGACCTGAACCCGCGCCTCGCGGCTCCGCATTTCCAGCTTTACAGCGAGTACCGCCGGTCGCGCCCCCAGGATGCCGCCGCTGAATTGCGCATTTTTCAGCAGTTGAAAAAAGAGCAGGAGGGCGCGGCCGTCCCGGAAGACATGGAGTGGTGCGCCTACGCCGAGATTTACGACCCCCTCGACGCGCCTCCTTCCGCCCCGCCCGCGCCGCTGGTTTACAGGTCTGAAAAGGTCGCGGACGGGTTTGGCAGGGGGCGGCCCGGCGTCGCCGTCCTGGAACTCGATGGCGGCAGCCGGCCGAGCGTCATCGCGTGGTCTCCGGACCGCGTCGCCATGTTCCGGAATGGCGTTCAGCCCGTGGCGGATTCCGGCCTGGAGGGTTTGCGCGACGTAGTCTTCATCGCCCCCGGCGACTACGACAACGACGGCCTGCCGGACCTGTGCGTGATCACCTCGAAGGGAGCCGCTCTCTATCGCAACGTCGGCGGCAAATTCCGCAAGGAGGCCGACCTCGCGTCCGGCTCGTTCCGCAAGGCTCTATGGCTCGACTACGACCACGATTACGATCCGGACCTGTTCCTGCTGGGCGATGATTCGAAGCTGCTGCGGAACAACGGCCAGGCCGGTTTCAGCGACGAGACGAAGCGCTTCCCGTTCGCACCGGGCCACGCCATCGACGCCGTCCGCTTCGACCTGGAACCGGACACCCCCGGCTTTGACCTCGTGGTCTCGTACGAGGATCGCGCGGGCGCGCTCTATCGCGACATGCTGGGCGGCCAGTATCGGGCCGTGCCAATCCCCGAGTTGCCGGCGAAGTCCGCCTGGCTGGCCGCGTACGATCTGAATCACGACGGCCGAACCGATCTGGCGGCGCTCCCCGCTGTGCTCCTGCTCAACCGTCCGGGCGGGTTCGAGCGAGCCCCGGCGCCCCAGGCGACCGAATTCCCATTCACCGCCACCGGCCCATCCGCTCTGGCCGATTTCGAGGGAACCGGCCGCACGGACCGCGTCCTGGTGGCAAAGGACGGAGCGTACTACCTCCAACACGACGTCACCCCGAATTACGGCGCCTGGATCGAGATCGCGCTCACCGGCGTCAAGAATCCGAAGCTCGCCCTCGGCGCCGAGATCGAAATCAAATCCGGCACGTTCTACGAAAAGCAGATCTACGAAGGTGTGCCCCTCGTCTTCCGCCTCGGCGACCGCAAGATTGTCGATACCGTCCGCATCACCTGGCCGAACGGACTCATCCAGAACGAGCCCAACCAGCCGGTGAACCGGGTGGACGACATCAAGGAAGCGCCCCGGCTCTCCGGCTCCTGCCCAATGATCTTCACCTGGGATGGCGAGCGGTTCGATTTCATCACCGACGTGCTTGGCGTCGCCCCTCTGGGCGCCAGTTCCGGCGAGGGCCAATACTTCCCCGTGGACCACGACGAGTACGTCTCTATTCCTGGCGACAAACTCAAGCCGCCATACGACATCCGCATCACCGAGGAACTGCGCGAGGTCTCCTATCTCGACCAGGTCAAGCTGATTGCCCTGGACCACCCGGCGGGACTCGATATCGTCACCAACGAAAAATTCAAATCCCCGCCCTTCCCCGGCTTCCGCCTCTTCGGCATTTCCAAACGCATCTACCCCGCGTCCGCCCGCGACTCCCACAACGCCGACGTCCTCCCCGCCGTGCTCCACCGCGACCGCGTCTATCCTTCCAACTTCACCCGAGACCAGGCCGGCGTGGCCGAGATGCATCACCTCGATCTCGATTTCGGCAACGCCGCTCCCGCGAACCATGCCGTGCTCATCCTCAACGGCTGGGTGGATTGGGCCGATGGCAGCACGTTCCTCGGCGCCACGCAGGAGCACAAGGACCTCACCTTCCCCTACCTCCAGGTGAAGGACGCCGCCGGCGCCTGGAAGACGGTGATCGAAGACATGGGCATCCCCGCGGGAAAGCCGAAGACCATCGCCGTCGATCTCACCGCCAAATTCCTCTCCGCCTCGCGCCAGGTCCGCATCGTGACCAACCTCTGCGTCTATTGGGACGAGATTTTCCTGGTCGAGGACGCCGCGCCTCCCCCCGCGCGCCTCACCACCGTCCGCATGGCCGCGGCCGATCTGCATTTCCGCGGCTTCTCCCGGCCCGCCATCGATCCTCGCCGCCAACAGCCCGAGATGTTCGACTACCAGGCCGTGAGCTTCACCTCCATGTGGAACCCCACCCCCGGGAATTACACGCGCTACGGGCCGGTGGCGAACCTGCTGAGCGAGCCCGACGACCGCATGGTGATCATGGGCTCCGGCGACGAGATCCGCCTCCGGTTCGATGCCGCCGGCCTGCCTGCGCTGCCCGCCGGCTGGAAAAGAGATTTCTTGCTGCTGGTCGACGGATGGGCCAAGGACGCCGACGCCAATACCGCGTTTTCGCAGTCCGTGCTGCCCTTGCCGTTCCACGGAATGAGCCGCTATCCCTATCCCGCGGGCGAGCGGTACCCATCGGACGCCGCGCACGCCGCCTACCTCCACGATTACCTCACGCGCCCGGCATTGCGCCTGATTCGCCCTCTTACCGGAGATTGATATGAAAATCGCGCGGATCGCTTTCCTCGTCTTGATCGTCAACAGCGCGTACATTTGGGCCTTCCCGCAAGCCAGCATTTTGTACATGGGCAACGTGGTGTTGCATCTCGCGCTCGGGTTGGCCCTGATGGCGTTGGCCGTTCGTCTGGTCAGGCGCTATCCGCGCGAAAGCGGCGCTTTCCTGCTGGCCGGCCTGCCCGCCCTCTACCTGGTGATTCGTGGCAACACCTTGGACCACCGCTGGGTCCTCTGGCTCCACATCGTCCTCGCGCTGATCGCCGCGGCCTTGATTTTGTGGAGGTGGGGCGCGCGGTTCCGCCTGCCCGCCGCCGCCCTCATCCTGATCCCCGCCGCGGTCTTCGTCTACCCCCGGCCTCACGCCGCCCGCATCCTCAATCCCGATTCCCCGCCCGTCTCCATGGACTACGAGGGCGCCGGCGCCCACTCGCCCTTCGCGCCTTCCTCCGCCCAGACCAACACCAAAAACATCATCCCCTCCAACTTCTTCATGGATTCGGAAACCTGCGGCGAATGCCACAAGGATATTTACGCGCAATGGAAAAGCTCGGCCCACCACTTCGCGTCGTTTAACAATCAGTTCTACCGGAAGTCCATCGAGTACATGCAGGACGTGGTGGGGACGCGGCCCAGCAAGTGGTGCGCCGGTTGCCACGACCACGCTGTCTTCTTCAACGGCCGCTTCGACCGCCCCATCCGCGAGCAGGTGGATACGCCGGAAGCGCAGGCCGGTCTGGGGTGCATGTCGTGCCACGCCATCGTCCACGTGGCGAGCACCATGGGAAACGCCGACTTCACCGTGGAGTACCCGCCCCTTCACGAGTTGGCCAGCAGCCATAACTCCTACATCCGCGCAGTGGACAATTTCCTCACCTACCTCAACCC
The DNA here is from genome assembly GCA_020073115.1 of Terriglobia bacterium. Classification (GTDB taxonomy): domain Bacteria; phylum Acidobacteriota; class Terriglobia; order Bryobacterales; family Bryobacteraceae; genus BOG-224. Next base: position 12,827 of record JAIQFU010000004.1, on the reverse strand, counting down.
CGAACCGCACCGCCGCACTTTCTTGAAGCCGTTCATGCGCGATTCGGCCGAATTCTGTGCGGCCTGCCACAAGGTGCACCTCGATGTTCCGGTGAACGGTTACCGCTGGGCGCGCGGCTTCAATGACTACGACAACTGGCAGGCCAGCGGCATTTCGGGGCAGGGCGCGCGGTCGTTCTACTATCCGCCCAAATCTCTGGTCTGCGAAAACTGCCACATGCCGCTGGTCCCGTCTCACGACCCCGGCAATCATGGCGGCATGGTGCACTCGCACCGTTTCCCCGCCGCCAACATGGCGCTGGCGTACGTGAATCAGGACAAAGCCCAGATGGAAGCCACCGAAAAGTTCCTCACCTCGGGCTTCATCACAGTCGATATTTTCGCCATTTCGCCGGAGAGTACCGCCGGTGGTCTTGCCACCGGTGCTTTTTCCCGAACAGGCGCACAATCTCCCCAGGCCAACACCACCTTCGCCGTCGGCGAGGAAGCCGAGCAATCCGGCCCCGCCGTGATCCGTGAGGTCGGCAAAATCTCCGCCCCCGTGAATCGTTCCGGCGCCGCCCTGGAAGCGGGCAGCACCGCCCGCGTGGACGTCGTGGTCCGCACGCGCGCCATCGGCCACTTCTTCCCCGGCGGCACGGTAGACGCCTTCGACGTCTGGCTGGAACTCCAGGCCAAGGATGCCGATGGCCGCGTTATTTTCTGGAGCGGAAAGGTCGCGGACGGCGGTAAGGGACCGGTCGAGCCGGGTGCGCATTTCTATCGCTCGTACCAGTTGGACGCGGCCGCGAACCCCATCAACAAGCGCAACGCCTGGCAGGCGCGCAGCCTGCTCTACGTGCGGCTGATCCCCCCCGGCGCCGCCGACGTGGCGCACTTCCGCGTCAAGGTCCCGCGCGATGCAAGAGGTCCCCTCAGCTTCACCGCCAGGCTCAACTACCGCAAGTTCTCCTGGTACTACACCCAGTTCGCCTACGCCGGGCAGCCGAAACCGGGCCAGGACCCCGCCCTGCTCGCCGCCGACCGCAACGGCCTGGAGTACGAGTTCAAGCCCGCGTCGGTTCCCAAAGACGTCTCGGGCAAGATCCGCGGCCGCATCCCCGATCTGCCGATCACCACCCTCGCCGAAGCCCACGCCGCCGTGCCGCTGGGAACCCCAACCTGGACTCCCGTGGCGCAAAAGCAGGATCGCGAGCGCTGGAACGATTGGGGCATCGGCCTCCTGCTCCAGGGCGACCTCAAGGGCGCCGAGTACGCCTTCAAGAAAGTGACCGATGCCGAGCCCGGCTATGCCGATGGCTGGCTCAACGTGGCTCGCGCTCTCATCCAGGAGGGCGAGACCGATGCGGCCAGGCCGTACATCGAGAAAGCGCTCCAGATCGATTCCAGCCTGGGCCGCATCTGGTTCTTCAAGGCCGCTATTCAAAAAGCCGATGGCGATTACAATGGCGCGCTCCAGTCGCTCGAGACCGTCCGCTCGAAGTACCCGCGCGACCGCGTCGTCCTGAACCAGATCGCGCGGATCCTCTTCCTCAAGCGGCAGTATGGGCCGGCCCTCGCCGTCTTGCAGCAGGTGTGCGCCGTTGATCCCGAGGACGTCCAGATGCACTACACCATGATGCTCTGCTACCGGGGCCTCGGTGATGCGCAGCGCGCCGCGCGCGAAGAGGCGCTTTTCAAGCGCTTCAAAGCCGACGAATCTTCGCAGTCGATCACCGCCGCCCGCCGCATGCTGAGCCCCGAAGATAACAACGAGCGCCAGCCGATTCACGAGCACGCGAGCGCCCTAAAGGAGGAAAAATGAAGATCAATGTGGCGTGGGCATTATTGCCCGCTGTATCGGCATTTTTGCCGGCATCCGGGGCGGACGTGCACAAGAATGTGGATACCGCCCACCGCCTTGCCCGCCCCCCCGCTCCGGTCTTCACCGACGTCACCACCCACGCCGGCATCCACTTCACCCACAATGCCGGAAAAGCCGGCCAAAAGTACCTCCCCGAAACGCTCGGCTCCGGCTGCGCCTTCATCGACCTCAATGGCGATGGCTGGCCCGATATCCTGCTCCTCAACAGCAGGAACTGGAAGCCCGGCGGCCGCAGGTCGCTCCCGGCGCTCTATCGCAACAACCATAACGGCACATTCACCGATGTCACCGCCGCGAGCGGCCTCGACGTGGAGATGTACGGGATGGGCGTCGCGGTGGGCGATTACGATAACGACGGGCGCGAGGACATCTACGTCACCGCGCTCGAAGGCGACCGCCTGTTCCACAACGAGGGCAATTTCAAGTTCAAAGACGTGACCCGGGCGGCCGGCATCCACAACGCCGGCTTCGGGACCAGCGCCGCATGGTTCGATTACGACCGCGACGGCAAACTCGACCTGTTCGTCGCCAACTACGTCCAGTGGTCGCCCGAAAAAGACCTCTGGTGCTCGCTCGACGGCGCTACGAAATCGTACTGCACCCCGGAGTCGTACAAGGGCCTGCCCTCGCGCCTCTTCCATAACCTGGGAGGCGGGCGCTTCGAAGAGGTGGCCGCGCGCGCGGGCGTCGGCGATCCCACCAGCAAATCTCTGGGCGTGACCGTGCTGGACTACAACGGCGACGGGTGGCCCGACCTCTTCGTGGCCAACGACACCCAGCCCAACAAGCTCTATCGCAACAACCGCAACGGCACGTTCACGGAGGAGGGCATGACCGCCGGGGTGGCCTACGGCGAAGACGGCGTAGCGCGCGGGGCCATGGGAGCGGACGCGGGCGACTACGACGGCAGTGGCCGCCCGCATCTGCTCGTCGGCAATTTCTCCAACCAGATGCTGGGGCTCTATCATAACGAGGGCAACGGTCTGTTCGTGGACGAGGCCCCCTCGTCCACCGTGGGCCGCGCCAGCCTGCTCTCCCTCACCTTCGGCGTGTTCTTTTTCGATTACGATCTCGACGGCCGCCCCGACATTCTGGCCGCCAACGGCCACATCGAAGAAGAGATCGGGCGCGTGCAGCCCAAGGTGAGCTACCGGGAGGCGCCGCTGCTCTTCCACAACCTTGGGAACCGCCGCTTCGAAAATGTCAGCGCCCGCATGGGAGAGGCGTTCAACCGCGCCATCGTGGCCCGCGGAGCCGCCTATGCCGATTTCGACCACGACGGCGACCTCGATATCCTCATTTCCACCAACAACGGCCCCGCCTGCCTGTTCCGCAACGACGGCGGCAATCGCAACAACTGGCTCTCCGTGAAACTGGCCGGCGTGAAGTCCAACCACGACGGAATCGGCGCCGTGGTGCGCCTCCAAAGCGCGTCGGGCAGGCAATGGAACACGGTCCGCAGCGGTTCCAGCTACTGCTCGTCGAGCGACCTTGCCCTAACCTTCGGCCTCGGCCGCGACCCCTCCGCCACGGTCGAAGTGGACTGGCCCAGCGGCCTCAAGCAGCAGTTCGGCAGCGTCCCCGCGAACCACGCCATCACCATACAGGAACCCCACTGACGTGGCGTGAACATTCCTGTTCGCCGTGTCCCCATTCGTGCCGGCATCGGGCCCGTGGAAGTCTCGGACGGCCGCGTCCCGCGGGGCGAAGCCCGCTAGCGCGGTACCGCCGGTGGTCGGTTGTTGCCACCGGTTCTTCTTCGCTTGCGGATAAGATCCCGGCCACCGCCCGCACTGGCATTACAATTACCTTTCCTCATGCCCTGGCACGTTACCGCCTGCCCGCGCAACTGCTACAGCACGTGCAGCCTTCTGGTGGAAGTCGAGGACGGCCGCGTCCGTTCCATCGAGCCGCACCCGGCGAACCGCGCCACAGGCCGCGGGGTGTGCCTGAAAGGGCTGAGCTACATCGAGCGCGTCTATTCTCCAGACCGCCTCACCCAGCCTCTCGCCCGCACCGCCGCCGGCTTCCGCCCCGTTTCCTGGGATGACGCCCTCGGCGCCATCGCCGCCCGCTTGAAGGACATCCGCGCCCGTTTCGGCCCCCAAGCCGTCCTCTACTACTCCGGCAGCGGAACCAAGGGTCTGCTCAACGCCGCCGGCATGATCTTCTGGCGCGCCTTCGGAGGCTGCACCACCACTTACGGCGATCTCTGCTGGCCCGCCGGCCTGGAAGCCACCCGGCTCACCCTGGGCGACAACAAACACAATGCCCCGTGGGACCTGGCGAACGCCCGGCTGATTATCCTCTGGGGCAAAAATGCCGCGGAAACCAACGTGCACCAGATGGCGCACATCGGCCAGGCCCTGGCCCGGGGCGGGCGGCTGATCGTCATCGACCCGCGCCGTACCGAGTCCGCCGAGCGCGCCGAACTGCTCGTCCGGCCACGGCCCGGCACGGACGGCGCCCTGGCTTTGGCCGTGGCCCATGCGCTCGTGGCGGAAGGCTGGGTCGACCGGCCCTTCATCGACGCGCACGTCCTCGGATTCGCCGGGTTCAGCGAGATGGTCCGCCCCTGCACCCCCGCCTGGGCCCAGGAAATCACCGGCGTACCGGCCGAAACCGTGCTCGCGCTCGCCGCGGCGATCCGTGATTCTCCGCCGGTCACTTTCGTCGCCGGTTTCGGCATGCAGCGCTACACCAACAGCGGCCAGACCATGCGCGCCATGCTGGCCCTCCCGGCCATCACGGGTCAGATCGGCCACCCCGGCGCCGGGTGGATGTATGCCAACCTCCAGACCCAGGTCTTCGGCGGCCAGAGGGACCCCATCGCCCTCTTCCCCCCGGAGAAGCCCGACGGCGTCGTGCGCGTCTCCGTTTCCGCCGCGCGCCTCGGCCCCGACATGCTGGCGCAGAAGGACCCGTCCCTGCGCTTCGCCTGGGTCGAGCGCGGCAACCCCATCCCGCAGAACCCGGAGACGCCGGCCGTCCTTCGGGCGTTCCGCGAACTGGAATTCCGCGTTGTCGTGGACGAATTCCTCACCGACACCGCGCGCGAAGCCGATATTGTGCTGCCTTCGAAAAGCATGTTCGAGCAGACCGATGTCATCGGCGCCTACTGGCATCCGTATCTCCAACTCCGGCGGAAACTGATCGACCCGCCCGGCGAAGTGAAACCCGAAACGGAGATCTACCGGCTTCTCGCCGGCCGCCTCGGGCTCGATCCACAGATCCCCGGTCCGGATGACGCGGCCATTGAGACGTGGTTGTCGCGCAAACTGGCGCCGCTGGGCATCACGCTGGACCAGTTGCGCGAGGGCCCGGTCCTCGCCCCCGGCGCGGAAGAAGTGGCGTTCGCCGATCTTCGTTTTCCGACGCCCTCCGGCAAAATCGAACTCTACTCGGAGGAAGCGGCGCGCCGCTGGCATGGCGACCCGCTGCCCCGCTACGTCGAGCCTTTTTCCGGCGAGTCCGGTTCTCTCCGGCTTCTCACCCCCAACTCGAAGAACCGCATCCATTCCCAATTCGGGAATCTCCGCACAATGCGCCGGTTCGAACCCGCCCCGGCGGCCGTGCTCGCGCCCGAGGACGCCGCCACGCGCGGCCTGCGCGAAGGCGACCTGATGCGCATTTTCAACGCCCGCGGCGAGCTTCGTCTTCCCCTGCGCATCGACTGCGCCGTGTCGCCCGGCTGCATCGTCGTGACCAACGGATGGTGGCTCGCCGACGGTGCCGCCGTGAACCTGCTCTCCCGCGCCCGCGAAACCGACATGGGCCACGGCGCCGCGTTCCACGATTGCCTGGTCGAGGCCCAAAAGGCGCGCGCATGAAGCTGGCGTTTCATTTTGACGTCGGCCGTTGCACCGGTTGCCACGCCTGCGTTGTGGCGTGCGGCAACCAAAACGGCGAATCCTGGCGCGAAGTATGGAGCTTCAACGAACGCCGCGAGCCCGGCTTGCCCGCCTACCACCTCTCGCTGGCGTGCAACCACTGCGAGGACCCCGCGTGCCGGAGTAGTTGTCCCGCGTCCGTCTATTCGGAGGATCCGGCCACCGGCGCCATCCTGGCCCGCACGGAACGCTGTCTGGGGTGCCGCTACTGTGCCTGGTCCTGCCCCTATGATGCGCCGCGGTTCCAAGCCGCCGAGGGCGTCGTGCGCAAATGCGATTTCTGCATCGGCCGCCTCCGCGCCGGCCGCCGTCCCGCCTGCGTAGCCGTCTGTCCCACCGGCGCACTCGAACTCGTGGAACGAGCCTTTGTCGCAGATATTCTCATCTCGGGCGACCGCCGCCCGCCGGCGCTGTCACCCCCTGTGGAGTGGGCCTCCAGGCCTGCCATGCCGGCGTCCGTGCCGGCATCGGCCCCGAATGTCGCCAACTTCGGCCCCCGCTCCGAATGGCCGCTGGTCGTCTTCACCGCCGTCGCCCCCGTCCTCGTAGCGCTCGCCTCCGCCGCCGCGCTTTCCCCCGTCGCAATCCTCGCGCTCGGGGTCCTTGCCCTCTCCGTGGCCGCCGCCCACCTCGGCCGCAAGTCCCGCGCCTGGCGCGCCATATCCAACTGGCGCACCTCCTGGCTGAGCCGCGAAGTCCTCTTGTTCGCCGCATTTCTCGCCGCGGCCCCCGTATCCCGCCCCACTGCAGCGCTGCTCGGCTTCGCCGCCCTGTTCGCCATCGACCGTGTCTACCAGTCCGCCCTGCGAATCCCGCCCTGGCGCCTTCACAGCGCCCAGGCGACGCTCGGCGGCCTCTATCTGCTCGGGTTGCTGTCGGGCAACCGCCCCCTGGCGCTAGCCGCCGGAGCCGTAAAACTCGCCCTCTACCTTGCGCGCAAAATCCGTTTCTACAAAGCGGCGAAGCCCACTCGCCCCTGGGTCAGCCTGCTTCGCGTGGCCCTCGGCTTTGCGCTCGCCCCCGCCGCCTGGCCCGCCGCCGCCCTCGGCGACCTCATCGACCGCGCCGAATTCTACGAAGACGTGGCGTGGGCATTCCTGCCCGGGCGCCCTCTGGGCCCCTCGGCAGTCTTGCCGACATCCGGATCCGCTAAACTGGAACATGTGACTCCGCAACTTCACCGGAGGTAATCCTATGAACCCTCGGCTGGCGCTCCCCATCCTGCTCTCCGTCGCGATCCCCTGGGCGGCCCTGACGCAGACCGTTCCTTCCCCCGAGAAAAAACAACCCGAGGCCAAAGCCGCCCCCCGCGAAACGCCGCCCGATTCGAAGGCGTACAGCGAAGCGAGCGCCATCACCGACCCGGCCAAAAAGATCGAGGCCCTGGAGAAGTTCAAGCGCGACTTCCCCAAGAGCGCGTCCGTGGAAACGGCCAACATGAGCATCCTGAGCACGCTGCTCAAGATGCCCAACGAGACCGCGCGCGCGCCGGCAGGCGGAGCTCATCTATAAATCGGCCGGGAAGAAATCCCAGGGCGCCACCGCCGCCCGCCTCGCCACGAATCTGCTTAACGCCAACGCGCTGTTGAACGACGCCGAGAAGTATGCCAACAAGGGCGTCAAGTCCATGAAGCAGGAGGAGTACGTCAAAGAGCAGATCGCCAGCGCCAAATCGCGGAAACGCGAGCCCCCCAGGCAGGAGGACATGCTCAAACGCTTCCGCGAATCCCGCGCTTCGCGCGTTGCCACGCTCGGCCGTGTGGAGGCCGCCCTGGGTCGCGACAAGAAGGCGAAGCAGCTTTTGGAGGAGGCCTACAAGGAGCTTCCCACCGATACCGCGGTAGCCGGCGGGCTCGGGGAGCTCGCCGCAAAACGCGGCGATGCCGCCACGGCCTTGAATTACCTGCTGCCCGCCCGCCTGTCGGGACGCACCGCCCCCTCCACCCTCGCCGCCCTGGAGTCCGTCTACCGCAAGGCCCACAACGGCTCGCTCGACGGCCTCGATGAAATGCTCAACCAGGAGTACCGGAAGCGCTTTCCCAGCGCACAACGAGGCCACGGAGGCCGTGTCGTGAACCATGCCGAACCAGTTCTCGGGAAGACCGAGCATCTGTCGCAACCAGCCAAGCACCACCTCTTCCCCATGACCAACCCCGACACGCAGGCCCGCTTCAAGTTCTACGCGGGGCGCGGCGTTCCCACCTTCGCCATCGACGGCAAAACCACCGTCGGCGGCGGCAGCCGCGAGAACACCAAGGAGGTCTACGAGGGCCGGCAGGGGTTTAACCCGGATATTGAAAAGGACCTGGAGTCGCCGGCTGAAGCCAAACTCACCCTGACCGCTTCCATCGCGGGCGGAGTCGTCAAGACCAACGCCGCCGTGGACCAGGTCCAGGGCGAGGCGAAGAACCTCATGGTTCACATATTGCTCGTGGAGAAGTCCCTGGTCTACAGCGGCGAGAACGGCATCCGCTTCCATCCCATGGTGGTGCGCGCCATGGGAGGCCCCCAGGCGGAAGGGTTCAAATTCGATCCCAAGGCTCCGGCCTCCTTCGACCAGAACTTCGATCTCGCCAAAGTCGGCGCCGCCCTCAAACAGCATCTCGACGACTACGAAGCCAAAGGCCACCGCGGCGAGTCGTTCAAGTTCATCGAGAAGAAATATCAGATCGACGCGGCTGACCTGGCCGTGGTGGCCTTCGTGCAGGATGCCGAAACCAAGCACGTCCTGCAAGCCGCCTACGTGGACTTGGCCGCCTCGGCTCCGAAACTGGTCACCCGACAAAGATGAAAAAATTGATTTTGGCGGCCAGGGCCGCCGCTCTGTCCTTCGGCGCGGCGCCCCCGAACCCCGTATCCTGGAAGCCCCAGAACGCTCCCGCCAAGCCGGTGAAGCCCGGCGCGCGTTTCGCCCTCAAGCTGGCCGCCCGCATCGAAGAAGGTTGGCACCTGTACTCGATGAAACGGCTGGAGGAAGGCCCTATCGCCACGCGCATCTGGATCGCCGAAGGACAGCCTTTCGAATTGGCCGGCGCCGTCGCCGCCCCGCCGCCCGAAACCATCCAGGACCCCAACTTCAACATGGAAGTGGAGTACTACGAGGGCGAGGCCGTCTTCACCCTCCCCGTGCGGATTTCGCCCAACGCCGCGGCTGGGCCTCGGAAGCTGGAGGTGAGTGCCTCCTATCAATCCTGCAATGACAAACTCTGTCTCCCGCCCCGCACGGTGAAGATCGACGTCGCCATTGAGATCGGCAAATAACGTGGGCAGGTCCCCCGGCCCGCCCGTCCGCTAAAATGTTCCTTATGCCGCGTTTCCTTACTCTCGCCGCTCTCTTTGCCGCGGTCCTGGCCGCCCAGGAGTCCAAGCCTCAGGAACCTCCGCCCGATGTCGATAAGGCCCTGCGCGCCCGCATCGCGGAGTTTTACCAGTATCACGTGGATGCCCAGTACCGGAAGGCCGAATCCCTTGTGGCGGAGGACACCAAGGATTTCTTTTACACGGCCAACAAACCCAAGTACCTCAGCTTCGTCATCCAGAGCATCGCGTACTCGGACGACTTCACCAAAGCCAAGGCGGTCGTGCTTTGCGAGCAGTATCTCGCCATGCCGATTTTCGCCGGCCGCCCCATGAAAGTCCCGACGCCCAGCACCTGGAAACTCGAGGACGGCAAGTGGTACTGGTATGTGGACCCCGCCTCGCTCAGGGTCACTCCTTTCGGTACGAGCGTGTCCGCGCCGGCTCCGGCCGCCGGTTCTCTCCCGGCCATCCCGACCACGGCGGAGTTCGCCCTCAACAAAGTGAAAGCGGACAAATCCTCGCTTTCGTTGAAGCCCGGGGAATCCGGGGAGGTGACCTTCTCCAACAGCGCGCCCGGCCGGATGACCGTCGCGCTGGAAGACAAGGTCCCGGGAATCGAGGTGACGCCCGGGAGCGTCCAAATGAACCAGGGTGAGAAGGCCGCTTTCAAGCTGAAAGTCCTGGACGGCGCCAAGAGCGCCGTCGTCTCGTTTAAAGTCGAGCAGACCGCGGAAATCCTCCCCGTCCGCGTGGAGATCCACTGATCACGCCGCGAGCTTGACGTAATACCGCACCAGCCCGCCAAAGGGCACCCGTCGGGCGCCGTGATCACCGTGCCCACCGGAAACGTGTCGCCGGGCGGGACCAGCATGGCGGAGAGCGCCGACGGCGGAATCTCCACCGGCGTGGGCGTGGGCGGTTTGGGCAGCGGCGGCATCGGAGTCACCGGCTGATCCCCCTGCACCGCCGCCGGCCACCCCGCGTCGTCCGTTCCCACCACATACGCCCGCGGCGGTTCGGGCGGATTCGAAGCGTCGCGGTACCCCAATTCCACATCGCTGGCCCACACGCGAAAACCGTTCAGGTAAATGATCTTCAGGTTGCTGTTCAAATTCTTGATCTGTTCGTTCACGCTGGCGAGCATGGTGGCCCTCACGGCCTCCAGGCTGAACATCCACAGATCCGGCTGCGCGCTGTCACTCATATCGTCTCCTCACCCCCATCCTAAAAGAGCGTTTTCCCCGCTCTCCCGCCCGTTCCTCGCAAGCCATTGATCTGAACCCGGATATTTTTTGATTTTTCACGTCACCGAAAACATCTGCCCTCCCCGGCCCCCCCGGCCCCTACGCTACGATATAGTTCGTGAAAACCCGGATCGGAGCCCTGGCGATGTCGCTCGCTACACTCATCCCGGCGGCGGAACTGCCGCCCAAAATGCTCCTGCGGCAGGGGTGGACGATTCAGTCTTCCGGCGACGCGCCACGGGATGGCGTGGAACTTTCCACCCCGGGCTTCAAGACGCGCGGGTGGTATGGCGCGGCGCTTCCTTCCACCGTCTTCAACGCTCTCGTCCAACGCGACGTATACCCGGACCCCTACTCCGGCATGAACCTCCGGTCTGTTGCCGGGACCACCTACCCCATCGGCGTGAATTTTTCCAATACCCCCATGCCGCCCGAGAGCCCCTTCCGCCGTTCCTGGTGGTACCGCACGGAATTCAAGCTCGACCCTGGATGGCGCGGAAAAACCGTTTGGCTGGGCTTCGACGGCATCAACTTCCGCGCGAACGTCTGGCTCAATGGCCGGCAAATCGCCACGGCGGACAAGATGGCCGGCGCGTGGCGGCTGTTCGAATTCGACGTCACCTCCGCCGTGAAGCACGACGCCGCAAACGCCCTGGCGGTGGAGGTTTTCCCTCCGCTCCCCGACGATCTCGCCATCACCTTCGTGGACTGGAACCCGCTGCCCCCCGACAAAGACATGGGCCTGTGGCGCGATGTCTGGCTCTCCGCCACCGGGCCGGTGGCAATCCGGTTTCCCAGCGTCACCACGCATCTCCAGAATGGCGCCGCGAAGCTCACCGTCCGCGCCGAACTGAAAAACGCCGAGAACCGCGCGGTGGAAGGCGTGCTCAAAGCCCGGATCGATCAGGCCGAGTACTCCCAGGACGTGCGCCTGGCGCCCCGCGAGAACAAAGTAGTCCACCTGGCCGCCGACGTCGCCAACCCGAAACTCTGGTGGCCGGCGCAAACGGGCCCCCAGGACCTGTACCCCCTCGACCTCCGCTTCGAAGTGAAAGGGCAGCTCTCCGATTCCAGCAGCACCCGCTTCGGCGTCCGCGAAGTGACCTCGGAAATCGACGACAAGGGCCATCGCCTGTTCCACATCAACGGCAGGAACATCCTGATCCGCGGCGCCGGCTACACCTTCGACATGCTCCTGCGCTCCTCGCCGGAACGGCAGGAAGCGGAGCTGAAGTACGTCCGCGACATGAACCTCAACGCCGTCCGCCTGGAGGGCAAGCTGGAGGACGATCATTTCTTCGACCTGGCGGACCAGTACGGCATCCTGGTCCTGGCCGGCTGGTGCTGCTGCGACCATTGGGAACGCTGGCAGAACTGGGAGGACGAAGACGCGGTGATTTCCGCCGAATCGCTGCGCGACCAGTTGCGCCGGCTGGCGCGGCATCCCTCCGTTTTCGACTGGATGTACGGCAGCGACAACCCGCCGCCGGAGAAGGTCGAACGCATGTACCTCGACATCATCAAAGAAGTCGAGTGGCCCAACCCATACCAGTCCTCCGCAACGCAGAAACCCACCACCGTCACCGGCGCGACCGGAGTGAAGATGACCGGACCCTATGAGTACATCCCGCCCTCCTATTGGCTGCTCGACACGGGGCGCGGCGGCGCCCACGGGTTCAATACGGAGACCGGCCCCGGCCCCGCGCCGCCTCCCATCGAGAGCCTCCGCCGCATGCTCCCGGACGACAAGCTCTGGCCCATCAACCCCGCCTGGGATTTCCACGCGGGCGGAGGAGCGTTCAAGGACCTGAGCGTCTTCACCGAGGCCCTCGACGCCCGCTACGGACCTTCCGCCTCCGCCGAGGAGTACGCGCGCAAGGCGCAGATGCAGGCCTATGAGGGCCACCGCGCCATGTTCGAGGCCTTCGGCCGCAATAAGTACACCGCCACCGGCGTGATCCAGTGGATGCTCAACAATGCCTGGCCGGGCATGATCTGGCATCTGTACGACTGGTATTTGCGCCCCGGCGGCTCCTACTTCGGCGCCAAGAAGGCCAACGAGCCGCTGCACGTGCAGTATTCCTACGACGACCGCTCGGTGGCGATCGTGAACTCGTATTACAAACCGTTCCCCGGCCTGAAGGTCACGGCCAAGGTCTACAACCTCGACATGGCCGAGAAGTTCTCCAGGGAAGCCACGCAGAACGCCGCCGAAGACAGCAGCACGCGCGTGTTTGTCATTCCCGAGATCGAAGGACTCAGCACCACGTACTTCGTGAGCCTGCAGCTCGAAGACGCGTCAGGCGCCGCGCTCAGCCGCAACTTCTACTGGCTCTCCAGCAAACCCGAGACCCTGGACTGGGAGAAGTCCACCTGGTATCACACGCCGACGGCCTCTTTCGCGGATTACACCGCGCTGAACAGCCTGCCGCGCGTGCAACTGAATGTCACGTCGCAGAGCGCGCAAGGCTCCACCACCGTCACCGTGACCAATCCGGCCAGGATGCTGGCCTTCGGCGTGCGGCGGCG
>JAIQFU010000307.1 GCA_020073115.1 Terriglobia bacterium | reverse complement strand
ATCTTTTTGGATGCTGACCTTGAATCGTTCTAAATCGAAGAAATGTTTCATTTCTCCGGTATGACGTTTTACCATCAGCTCAAACGATCCCTCAGCATCTTCATAACGATCAGCGTCGGCAACCTCACCATGGGAGGAACCGGGAAGACGCCCTGCGTGCTGCGCCTGGCGCAAGCGCTCCGGGAGCGCGGGCGCCACCCCGGAATCCTGACGCGCGGCTACGGGCGCAGTTCGCCGCAGCAGACGCTGGCCCTCGCCCCCGGGGCGGCGGTGAGCGCGGAACGGTCCGGCGATGAGCCGCAGATCTTCGTGCGCTCGGGGCTGGCCCCGGTCGGAGTGGGGGCGGACCGCTATCGGGCGGGCTTCCTCCTCCGCCGCGAGTTCGGGGTGGATGTCATTTTGCTGGACGATGGATTCCAGCACGTGCGGTTGGCGCGCGACGTGGACATTGTTCTCATCGACGCGCTGGAGCCATTCGGGCGCGGCGGCGTCTTCCCCCTGGGACGCTTGCGGGAACCGGTTTCCGGCCTGGCCCGGGCGAGCATCGTCATCATCACGCGCAGTGGGTTTTCCGATCTTTCGGAGGCGATTGAAGCCGTGGTCCGGAGGTGGAACCCGCACGCGGCCATTTTTCGCGCGGGCGTTCGGCCGTGCCACTGGGTGGATCACGGCGCCGGCGCCCGCTTCTCCCCCGAAGCGCCGCCGTTTGGACGCGCGGGCGTGTTCTGCGGGCTGGGCAACCCCAGCGCGTTCCGGCGCACCCTGGAGCGCCTGGGGATCGCGCCCGTAGACTGGGTGGATTTCGAAGACCACCACCGCTACAGCCCGTCCGAATTGCGGCGGATGGCCCACCAGTTCCAGGCCAAGGGCGCCACGGCGCTCGTGACGACCGAAAAGGACGTCGTCAACCTATGCGAATCCTGGCGGGATCTGATTGCGCCGCTGCCGCTCTATTGGCTTCAGGTCAGCATGGGAATCGAGGGGGAAGACCGGCTCCTGGGCGAAATCGAACAACGCCTGTCTTGAGACTGGCCGGTTCGATACGGCCCCGCCCGCGGGGCGGAGTCAAACGTTACATGCTCCCCGGCCGCAGTGTTGTGGCGGGCGGCCGCCGGATTCTAAGGTGGAGGCATGGGCCTCAGAGGGGCCGTCGCGCCGACGGCAGCAGCACTCCTGTTCTTCGCGGGCATCGCGCGTTCGAACTCCGTCAGCATAGACTTGCACTTCAACTCCGGCGCGATCGGCGGCGTCACCTTCGATGCGGATGCCGGCGGGCTGAACGCAAACTTCACCACCAGCATGGATCTCTCGAGCGGCGGCACGGCGCAGTACAACGTGCAACTACAGATGGGGGACTTGACCGCTCCGGGCGGGTTGAGCCTGTCGCAGGGGAGCGTCTTTCAGAACGTTGTTTTTCAGAGCGGGCCGCTCCACATCTGGCCGACGTTGGTCGCGGGCTCATCGCCGGCCGGCCTGTTCGGGAATTTCCAGCAGTTTCTGGCCGATTCACACATCGGGTTGGCGCAGGAACCCGCCCAAATCCTCTTCGCCACGTTGACGCCGACCGTCCTGAACGGGGTTTCGCCGGTGGCCGGCGTCGCCTTTCTGCGGCCTGCCGGCGCGCTGGGAGCGCCCTTCAATTACCTGACCAGCTTCGAACTGGGAAGCAACGGGTACGAGGCGACCGGCTCCGTGCCTACAGATCTGGGCGAGTTATTCGCCAACGACTTCTCGGCGGAACCCGCGCCGGAACCGGCCACGGTGGGGCTGATGCTCCTGGGCCTGGGAGGGGTAGCGGTCCGGTTGGAGCGTCGCCGCAGGCGTGGATGACCGCTCCCTCCGCTGGCGGTTCTGAAACAGGGCCGCGACCGGAGAGAGCGGAGATCGGAACCCGCTAAAAATTCACGATGGACGCAAAACCCACCGCGTCCAGACTCGCGCCGCCCACCAGCACACCGTCGATTTCCGGCTGGGCCATCAGCGATTTCACGTTGTCCGGCTTGACGCAGACCCCGTACAGGATGCGGGTGGCGTCCGCCGCCGGCGCTCCGTACCTGGCGCGCGCCTGCGCGCGGATCGCGCGGTGCGCGTCGGCGGCGATCTCCGGCGTGGCGGTCTTACCGGTTCCGATGGCCCACACGGGCTCGTAGGCGATCACGATTTTGGCGAACTGCTCGGGCGTGAGCCCGGCGATCCCATTTTGAAATTGGGCGACGAGCACCGCCTCCGTGCCTCCGGATTCGCGCTGTTCGAGCCGCTCGCCCACGCACACGATGGGGGTGAGCCCGAATTCCAGCGCGGCCTGCGCGCGCTTGAGGACGGTTTCGTCCGTCTCGCCGAAGTACTGCCGGCGCTCGCTGTGGCCGACGATGGCATGCGTGGCGCCCACGGCTTTCAGCATGGGGCCGGAAATTTCGCCGGTGAAGGCGCCTTCCCTGGCCCACGCGATATTCTGGGATCCTACGCCGATGCGCGATCCCCCGGCGGCTTCGACGGCCGCGGCGAGGCTCGTGAAAGGAGGACAGATCACGACTTCGCAGTGCTCGGATTTCTCGACCAGCGGCCGGAATTTCTCGAAGAATGCTTTGGTTTCCGCGGGCGTCTTGTACATCTTCCAGTTGCCCGCCATGACAGGTTTTCTCATATAAGTAGCGGTAAAAAACTCTCTCCCTGGGGGACGGAGACGCCGAAATTGGCGCCCACCGTTTGCCCGATGTCCGAAAGCGACCGGCGCAGCCCGAGGTCCACGCCCTTGCGGACGCGCGGCCCGCAAGCGATCAGCGGCACGTACTCGCGGGTGTGGTCCGTGCCGGGCACGGTAGGGTCGCACCCGTGATCGGCGGTGAAGATGGCGAGATCGCCGGGGCCGAACGCCGCCTCGAAGCGCGGCAGCCACGCGTCGCACTGCTCCAGCGCCGCGGCGTAGCCCTCGATATCGTTGCGATGCCCGTACTGCTGATCGAAATCCACGAGGTTGACGAAGATCAGCCCCGCCGGGACTTCGGCCATAGCCTCCAGCGTCTTCTCCATGCCGTCGGGATTGCTCTTCGTTTTCGACGAGCCGCTCACGCCGCGGCCGAGAAACACGTCGGAGATCTTGCCCACGCCGTGCACGAAAACTCCGCGCTCTTCCAGAAGGTCGAGCAGCATGCCCGGCGGCGGCGGGACGGCGTAATCGTGCCGGTTCGCGGTGCGCGTGAAAGCCCCCGAAGACCCGACGAACGGCCGGGCGATGACGCGCCCTACCTCGTGCGGCCCGCGGAGGATCTCGCGCGCCGTCTCGCAGATGCGGTACAACTCGGGGACGGGGATCACCTCTTCGTGCGCCGCAACCTGGAACACGCTGTCCGCCGAAGTGTAGATAATGGGCGAACCGGTGCGCATGTGCTCGGGGCCGAGTTCCTGGATGATTTCGGTGCCGGATGCGGGCTTGTTGCCCAGTGTCCGCCGGCCGATGCGCGCTTCGAACTCGCGCATGATCTCCGGCGGGAATCCGCAGGGATACAGCGGAAAGGGCCGGCCGAGGTGAATGCCGACCATTTCCCAGTGGCCTGTGGTGGTATCCTTGCCCGGAGAAGCGAGAGCGCACCGGCCGTAGGCGCCCGCCGGGCTCGGCGCGGGCGGGATTCCCGCCAGGGGCCTGATATTGCCGAGTCCG
Organism: Terriglobia bacterium; assembly: GCA_020073115.1. GTDB lineage: Bacteria > Acidobacteriota > Terriglobia > Bryobacterales > Bryobacteraceae > BOG-224. Next base: position 6,057 of record JAIQFU010000307.1, on the reverse strand, counting down.
AGCCGCGCCAGGTTGGGGAGAGCCAGGCCCCGGATACGCGCCAGGTTGCCGAGCGTATCCGCGCCGGGCGGGTCGTTGAAAGCCGCCGCATCCGGCATGGCGCCGATTCCCACGCTGTCCAGGACGATCCAAATCACGCGTTCGAACACAGAATTCGACTGTAGCATTAGTACCGCCGGCGGTCGGTTTTCACCGCCAAAACAACCGGTGGCAAAAAGCGGCCACGGGCGGTGCGCTCACGCCGCCGCGCGTTCGCAGGCGGCGTTGAACTCGCACCCGATCAACGCGATCACCGCCAGCAGGTACATCCACACCAAAAGGGCGATGCCCGCGCCGATGGAGCCGTACATCACGTTATAGTGCGCCACGTGGCGGACGTACCATCCAAACACGGAAGTGGCGAGCAGCCATAGAACGGTGGCCAGGGCGGACCCGGGCCACACGTAGCGCCAACGCTGCCGCCGGCGGGGGCCCAGATAATAGAGGCAGGCCGCCACGGCCGCCACGGCGCCGAACGCCACCGCGTAACGCATGATCCGGCTGACCCAGCTCCACAGCGACGCGAGCGAACGGCTCGCCTGATCCACTTTGAGCCAGTGGAGCACGGCGCTCTCCACCTGGCCGCCGAAGACGATCAAAACGGAGGCGCACAGCAGCGGAACGGCGCACAGCAGCACGAGCGACATGGCGAGGCCGCTCTGGCTCAGGAACCCCCGGTTCCGCGGTACGCGGTAGGCGGCGTGGAAACCCTCGATCAGGCTTTTGATGACGCCGGACGCCGCCCAGAGCGAAACCAGGCCGGCGATGACGAGCAGGGTCATGGGCCGGGCGCCGGCGACGCGGAACTGTTCCATCACCAGGGTCTCGCTTCCCGGCGGGACGATCTCCGAAAGCGAGTTCTCGATGGCATTCGAGACGAACTGAGCGCGCGTCTGCACCAGGATGGCGGCGGCGGACGTGAGCACGGGAAAAAACGAGAGCAGCGCGGAATAGGCCGCGCCCTTGGCGATGCCCAGGCAGCCGTCGTCAAACGCGGCTACCAGGCTTCGCCGCAACAGGAAGCCGAACGTGCGCGGGCCGGAAAGCATTCCTGAATAGGAGTCAGGAGCCAGGAGTCAGGAGGCAGGAGAAATGCATCGGCTTCGCTCCTGACTACTGTCTCCCGCCTCCCGTCTCCTTTATTTCAACACGACTTTGGCGAGACCCGTGTTGCCGGCGCTATCGGCGGCGCGGAGCACGACGAGATGCTCGCCGGGGGCGAGGGCGGACAGGTCGAGCGCGAATTTCTCGCGGAGCGAATCGATCACGCCGTCGGCCGCTTCCAGCGGGACCCAGGAAGCGGCGTCGAGCGAGTACTCGCAGCGGCGCAGCGGAGAGGCCGAATCCGCGGCTTCAAAGTCGATGTGGGCGGAGCCGCCGACATGCCGCACCACGCCGACGGTCACGACCGGCGGGGTGTTGTCGATCAGGATGGGCGCGCTGGTCAATTGCGCTTCGCGCGCGCTGGCCGGCGGATTGGCGTCGCGGTCCGACGCGATGACGCGGAAGAAGTATTTCCCGTCAGCGAAGATATCGGCGTCGAAGGTGAGGGAATTATCGTGCGTGCCGCTCTTGAGCATCTTCCACTGGCTTTCGTCCTCGCCGCGGAAGTAGAGGTTGTAGACCAGGCGGTCGCCGTCCGGGTCCTCGGCCTGCCAGGTGAGGGTGATCTGTTCATTGGCGGAGCGAGGCAGCGTCTGGGTGGGCGTGCCGGAGGAGGTGGAGGAAGAGGCGTCGCCGCCGTCGGTGACGGTCACGGTGTAGGGCGCGGACTGCGCGGAGGCGGACTTGGCCGATTGGGTTGCGGCCGCCATCTGCGTGATCACGTTGATGCTCTTCAGCACGGGCGGCGAGTTCTGCGGCAGGTACGCGACCATGACGCTGTCCAGAAGAGGCGTGGCGCCGGCGGTCCCCGCCATCTCCACCCGCCACTGGATGTAACGGGCGTTGGGGCTGGCGATGCGCGAGCCGGCGGCATTGGCGAGCGGCTCCGACCAGTCGCTCCAGGTGCGGTCCGGCCGGGCCGAGTTGCCGCTGCGCGTGCGGAATGCGAGCGAGCAGCCCGCGGGCGCATCCGCGCGCCAACTGATGCTGCCCCAGCGCGAAGCCGCGCCGGCATCGTGCACGGGGGATTCGAAAGAGCCGCTGCCGCCGGGCGCCTCTCCCAGCCGGAACACGCGCCCCATGTCGCTGGTGGCGGCCAGGATGGAATGCTCCGCGGGGAGCAGCCGCGTGGTTTCGCCCTCGTTGGTCTCGGTGACCAGGGTGACGCGCCGGTCGGGCGAGAGTCCATAGATCCGGCCATCGACGTCGGTGGAGAAGAGGATCTGGCGCTCGAGCGCCAGCACGTCATACACGTTCTCCTCTTTGGAGCTCCACAGCGTCTCGACCGTGTTGTCCGGGTTAATGCGGTACACCGCCGATTTTTCCACGCCGCTCACGTCCACCACCGGCGTGAACTGGGTACTCACCTGCGGCGTGGCGGCGGCATTCGCGGGCTGCTGCTGGGGCTTGGAGGGATCGGGCGGCTTGATTTCGCTGCTCTGGGCCTCGACCGTGATGGAGGTGGTGACGCTGGGGACGGTCCCCGCCGGGTTTCCGCTCTGCGAGGCCTGGCTGGCCGCCTGGGCGCGCTTCGCTATGGAGCCGCCGAGCGCCGCGGCGTAAACCGTGCCATCCGGCATGGGAACGATGGCGCGGATCTCGGGGAGGTTGGCGTCGTAGAGGACGAATGCCTTGTCCTTGGCGGTGATGCGGTAGAGGATGCCGTTGGGCTCGGTGCCGGCCAGAAGACGGCCCTGCCCGTCCACCGCAAGGCCGGTGATGTGCGACTGGCCGGTATCGTAGTACAGTTATCCGGTCCCACGGCGAGGGACCAGATGTAGCGCGATTTGGGGGCGAAGTACTCCGCCGCCTTGCCGTTTTCAATGCGGTAGACGGCGCCATTGGGGGAAGTGGCGGCGTAGACGGCGCCGGCGTGGTCCACCGCGATAGCGAAGACCTCCGGTTGTTCCGCGGCCCACAGCAGCGTGGCCTTGCCGGCGTTGTCGATGCGGTACACGCGGCCGCGGTGGCCGGTGGCGGCATAGAGGGCGCCGTCGGGGCCCTGGGCGACGCTCCAGATCACCGGCTGGTCCGAAGCGAACACGGTATCCACTTTGGGAGCGAGCGAGAGGCGGCCATCCCGGCTGAGGGAGACGCCTTGAAAGCGGCCGCGGATGAAATCGGCCCACGAGTTCATCTCCCAGGCCGCGGTGCCGCTGGCGAAAGCCAGCCCGGCGGCGCACGCGCCCAGGGCGGCGGCGCGGGCCCACCTGCAAATCAGAAATTTCATTCCTTTACTTCCACTTGGATGGTTTTCGACCCTGTAACCGCCATCTCGCCGACGTCGATTTCCATTTCGGCGATTTTCGAGTTCCGGTTCTGGGTGATGCCGGCGAGGCTGGACTGCGTTCCCGCCAGAATGAGCGCGACGGACGCCGGGGGGTCGGGCAGGTCGGCGCCTTCCAGTTGGAACGCCGGGTCGGCGCGCCACACGCGCACGTAGGCTTTATTGTTGGGGTGCAGCCCGTTCACCGTGGCGATGACCTGGCCGGCCGTGCGGGGCGTAACCCCCAGGATCTGGCGGAAATCCGCCAGGTTCGTGATGGTGGCATCGGCGACGGTGAAGTACAGCGGTCCGGGTTCGGCGCCGATGGGAACGCGATAATCGACGTTGCGCACCACCTCCGCGCCGTCATCGCCGGCCAGCGATACGGCAAGCCGCAGCGTTTCCCCGGGGCGAACCTCCTGCCGGGAGGGCGTGACGCCGCCGATGGCGAGCTCCTTCTTGCGGTCGGAAATGTCCAGGTTAATCGAGACCTTCCTCAATTCCAGCGCGCTGAAGCCGCTCTGCATGACGTAGGCGGCCGGAACGGCGGCCTGAAGCGACGCCTGGTTGGCGGCCCCGTTATCCATGGCGAAGAGGTTGTCGAGTTTCACCGGCGCGGGAGCGTTTTGAAAATCGATCTGGCCGGTGAGGCGGATACTGGACGATCCCACGGTTCGCTCCGTGGCGTCGATGGCGGAGGAGACCGCCATCTGGATGAGCAGGGGAGAAAGGAGCGGGTCTTTGACCATCTGCATCTGGTAGGAATCCACCGGCCGGCCGGCCCGCGTCACGGTGACGGAAATGGGGGCCAGGGCGGCGAGCGTGCCCAATTCGCCGGAGATGGCCGTATCGCAGTCCTGGTACATGGTGCCCATCCACTCCTTGGCGACAGAGAGCTTGAAGGAGGTGTTGAGGGCGGGGAGGAGGGTGACGACTTCCGAGCGAGCGAAGGGGAGCGCGGTGCTGCCGACGGCCAGGAAGCGGTGCCCGAAGGCATAAATTCGTTTGCCGTCGATATAGGTTACCGTGCCATCGGCGCCGACGCTCATATCTCCGGACATGAGCTGCACGCTGATCATGGAGCCGGGCTTGAGATCGGCGGGATTGCCCAACCCGGAGGCCAGTTTGGCGCCGGCGGTGACGCCCTGCCGCGGCTCCAGGCCGAGCGCCTGGAGTTGAGGCGCGAAGCTTGCCAGCGTGCCGCGGCTGAATCCGCCGAAGGAGACGGGGGTGGCGATATCGGCCATGCGCGCCTGGCCGGCGAGAGCGGGGCGCGGTTGGGGAAGAAGGCGGAACAGATTTTTTTCCGCGAGAGCGGCGGAGGGGCGCGCCGAAGGCGGCGCGGGCGGTCCCGCGCGATACACCATTTCCTCGATGGGCCGGATGCCGGCGATAGGGTCTTTAGCGTAGGGGAAAGCCATGGCGACGGCCCCGACGAGCCTGCCGCCGATATAGACGGGGCTGCCGCTCATCCCCTGCATGACCCCGGTATGCTCCAGGGGTCCGCCGGAGAGCCGGGCGAGGATCAGGGATTCCTTCGGGCCGATATTATCGAGAACGCCCAGGATTTCGACCTGGAACTCCTGTATCTGGTTGCCGGAAAAGACAGTTCGGCCAACACCGCGCATCCCCGGCCGGACATCTTTAAGGGGGAAGAAGGCAGTCTGCGCGGAAAGAGCGGCGACCAGCGCGAACGCCGCCGGGACAACGAAGCGGGGCACACACCCATTGTACCCGGCGGGCGGAAGGTTTTTTCACACTGCCGTTGACCGAGGCGGGCTCATACGCTAGGATAAAACTGCGGGGTGGAGCAGTCTGGTAGCTCGTTGGGCTCATAACCCAAAGGTCGCAGGTTCAAATCCTGCCCCCGCAACCAATTTTTTCAGCGGGTTACAAGCTACCAAACGCATTTCCAAGACCATCCTAGACCACGATAGCGACAGGTTCCTGATTTTCTGCCGTTTCTCTGGTCTTCTCAATAGCAGGCTTCAGGACCATCTGAACCACATTGCTGTTCGCCTTCCGTTTGCTGTCCGTCATCGCCCTGCCGTACACGTTCATGGTGGTCTGAATACTGGCATGGCGCATCAATTCCCGCTGAACCGTCTGGCGCGTGACCTGATGGTGCAGGAGCATATCATTCAGGACGTGCAGAATCGCCTGAGCCTGATCTCTGCACAGATGACCCTACGCGCAAGCTGTTGCGTCAGATCATGGGGGCCATAGCCGAATACGATAATCCAGGAACCAGCACGATAAGACCCGCTTGCGCTACATGCTGTTCGTCCCCTGGATGTACATGAGATTTGAGGACGGACGAGTTTCAAGCAGCCAGATCGCCGTCAAGGCGAGACGATTCGAGCTGGAACTGATCGAGCCGCTGCTCGAACAGGATGACCGGGCCGGCGTTTTCGGCAGCCTGGCGCGTGGCCGGCTGAAGCGCCTGCCGAGCTCGGTTTATTGGGCCGGGCTGGGTGCCTGGGGGATTCGGCGGTTCGTGCGGATTCCGGCGAAGCCGATCGCTGATTCCGAATTGATGGCGATCACGATTCCGAGGAATGCCGATCGCCGTCGGAGCGAAGCGACGCTGAGCTGTCCCTATCATGCGGGAGTGATCGGCATCCGTCAATCTTTTTGGGTGGAAGCCG
>JAIQFU010000306.1 GCA_020073115.1 Terriglobia bacterium | reverse complement strand
CGCGCCGGCCGCCACGCGCCGCGGGATCCAGCCCGGTCACTCGCACCGTCAGCTTGTCGCCAGCCGCAGCCGGGTGACTCGCGTCCACGGCCTCGCCGACGCTGGAAACCACTCCGGTTATAACGGGCGGCGGAGCGCTGATGTCGATTACCACGGGGAACGGGTTGACCGACCCGTTATCCACCTTCAGAGTGGCCGCACCCAACGGGAAGCCCGCCGGAATCGTGAAGTTGATCTGCCCGGGCGAAGCATACGCGACGTCCATCGGGGTATCGTCCAGGGTCACTCCCGGCATCACCCCGGCGGGCGTGAGATTCGTCCCGTAGATGCTGCCGTAGCCTCCCGGGTAGAGCGTGGCTTGCGTCGGGACCCCGTTGCCCACCGAAGCGATCACAGGCAGCGTGGGGTTTCGCGGCTGCGTCTGGAACGCCCCCGGCAGGGAGGCCGTCTGGAAGCCGGAGATCACGCTCACGTCGGAGGTCCCCAACGCCGCGTTGGGCGCTACCACCACGTTAACCACGAGGTGGGTCGGGCTCAGCACCCAGACGCGGCGAACCGTTACATCGTCGGTCCCGAAGCCCACGGTAACCTGGCCATCCACGAATTTCATGTTGCTCGCCGTGATATCGACTTCGGCGAACGACCCCGCGGGCAGCGCCAGCGGACCGGCATTGATCTGCGGCGAGTCGGAAACGGGATAGGTATAAGTGGGGGGCTCCGTAGCCGGCGGAATGCCGGATGCCAGGTTCACGCTGTCCAGGGTCATCGAGTTCTGGCCGTCGCTGCTGAATACCGTGATGGTGGCGGTCTGGCCCCCGAAACCCGGCGGCGGAACCACCGTGATCGCGCCGTCTCCGTCGTCGCCGCTGAACGGAGTCTTCACCACCGCGGGAAGTCCGTCGAAGAACACCCGGCTGCCGGACGACAGATTCCGACCCGTGATGGTCACCGTCCCGTCATCGTTGGCCGTCGCTCCGGCGATCACGGGCGGGTCCTTCTGCACCAGGTTGATGGCATCCGGCAGGACGTACATATCGTCGCCGTAGCTCAGCACCAGGTGACGCGGGCCGACAGCGGGTAGGATCCTCGGCATGTTGAAGTACATCGCCACGGACTGCGGGGCGCAGCAGCCGCTCAACTGGAACGCAGGCGCGAACTCCCCGAGAATTCTGGCGGTCTGCGGAACGGGCGTGCTGTCCATCGATACCGAGCGGAACGTAATGGTGCCGATGCCATCGGTCGCCGCCTGCGTGGCGTTGACGAATGCGGGCACAACCGGGTTTCCGCTCCAGGAGTAGGTCTGATTCGCCGTATCGAAATAGCTGTAGGTGACCACGTCGTAGACGGTCGCCGCCGCGCGAGGCGTTACGTTGAAATTCACGCCCGCCGTGGTCTGGCCGGCATTGACCGACACCGGAGCGGCGTAGAAAAGCGTGGCGAAGGGGCCGCCGGCCGCCAGGGCCAGACCGTTGCCGTCTTTCGGCGGCGTCACGTCGGCATCCGGAGGAAGCGGATGGACGTACAGCAGATACTGCGAACCCAGGGGTATGCCGTCGATGCGATAGGTCCCGTCGGGGTTGGTGAGCGCGCTGACCGGCGACCCCGTAATCGGCATCGCCACCACCGAGGCGAGCGCCACGCCGGCGCCGCCGGATGTCACCCGGCCGCTCACCGATCCGAATCCGGCGCTCCAGCCGGACTTTCCGTAGAGCACGGATAACCCGGCGATGTCGTCCGAATCCAGGGGCCGCATCCGGTTGGTGTCGCGGATCACGCCCTGCGACATGGCGCTGGCGGTGAACGTGTGCTGCAGCCCGAGCGCGTGCCCTAACTCGTGAACAGCGGTCGTGAAGTAGGTCTCGGCGTAGCTCGGTCCGGGGGGCGCGCCGACATTATTGTTCAGCCTGACGACGGAGCCCACAATCGGATAGAACAGCCCGTTCGGGCCGCTTACGGGGTTCTTGGATACCGTCGGAGCCGCGTCGGCCAGCACTCCGGGCGCGAGCTCGTCGGTGAAAACGACATCGATCCCCGGGGTGGTGGATACCTGATCCTGCGCCTGCAGCCCGGCGAAGGCCACGCGCAGATCGGAGCTGCCCACCGAATTCCAAACCGCCGCGGCCTGCTTTACCTGGCTGAGAACCGAAGCGAAGCTGTCGTTGCCCGACGTCCGGGGAGTGGCGTTGGCCACGGAAACCGAGACCGTCTTGTTCGGCAGCGCGCTCAAATCGAACTTTTCATAGGCGGGCACATAGCGCGTGAGGAAGTGGATGTAGTGGTAGTAGGCGTCGGCCGGAGTCCCCAGGAAAACCGCCGCCGCGACGGCGCCCAAAACCCGGAGTCTGGCCTTCCCGCTCATTTCCCCACGCTCCCCTTGGAGATCGCGATGAGGCTCCTCAGTTCGCTCAGCCGCATTACCAGCGTCCTGTCTTTGACCGGTTGGCCCGTGCCGCGCGCCAGCATCAGCTCACGGCTCGCCCGGCGTGTCGCCAGCGGGTCGGAGGAAGAGTCCGGGGCGACCGAAAAGAGGCCCTGCGTCATGCCGATCACCTGCGTAATTCCCGACCTGCCGGTCCACAGGAAGAGCACGTATTCCTGGCCCGTTGCGAGTTCCGGCGCTCCCGCGAAAGTCTGGCGCAGGTTGTTGGCCGCGCCGCCCGGCACGGCCACATCGATGGTAGCCTGGGCCGAGCCTTTGAGCCGCTCCGAAACCTGAATGGCGTAGTGGGTGTAGATGATCCGGCCGGAAAATGCCGAGTAGGAGTTCGCCACCTTTCCCCGGACGATCGACGTGGATTGGGAGATCATGTCGTCCAGGGAGAGCCGCTCCAGAGTGGCGGACCGGAGCGGCGTCATGCAGAACGTCAACACTAGCGCAAGTATGAAGTGGCGCTTCACGGCCGTACCGAGCGCAATCGCCATGCCATGGCAAACCGTTTAGAATCATCGTCTAATCGATTCGCCTCGTATCGCTCCGACACGCCTTTGGGGCGCCCTGTCCCACGGCCACGCCGCAGGCCCGCCCCCCTCAGGGTTTTACCAGCCTGTGCCGGACCGGGTCGATGGTTGTGCCGAAGATCAGGTCTTTCAACCCCCCGTGCCCGTGCGCTCCCATGATCACGAGATCGGGCCGGATGGCGCGCGCGTAGCGCACAATCTCTTTCCGCGGCGAGGGAGAATGCGAGATCTCCGTCTCCACGACGATTCCCTGCTCCCGGAGGGATTGGGCGATCCGTTCCAGGTATTGGGCGCCGGCTTCCACTTCGGCGGTGGAGGATTCCTTACCATAGATCTGGCTGGTAACGCCTTCTTCGACGTGCAGCAGGTAGAGCTTCGCGCCGTACAATCTGCCCATCGCGGCCGCATGCCCCACCGCCAGGCGATCGAGGGGCGTGTGGTCCAGCGGCACGAGGATGCGTTGGTACACGGGCGCGGCCTGTGTCTCGGCGCCGGCCGTCTCCGGCAGGGTCACCGAAGCCCGGCCCATCCGTCTCCGGCGCGTGATCGCCGGTTCCAGCGTAATCCAGACCAACAACGCGAGAAGCAAGCCGGTGAGGGGGAAAGCCACCCCGAGCACCAGGGGCCGCCAGCGGCCCGCGCCGTTTGCCCACTCCATCAGCGACATTCCCGCCAGCCGCAGGTTGAGGCCGACGATCACCGCCGCCGTCGCCCAGGCCACCACCTTGACCCACGCCGGATTGGCGAAGCCGCCCATCCGTCCGCGGTCGCTGGTGAAGTGAATCAGGGGAATGACGGCGAAGGGCAGTTGCATGCTCAGTATCACCTGGCTCAGGATGAGCAATCCGAAGGTGGCCTGGTCCCCGGCGATATAGATGGTGACGGCGGCCGGCACGATGGCCAGGGTGCGGGTAATCAGCCGGCGCAGCCACGGCCGCATCCGGAAATTCAGGAAACCTTCCATCACCACCTGGCCCGCCATCGTTCCCGTGAGCGTGGAGGACTGGCCGGAACACAGCAGGGCCACCGCGAAGATCACACCGGCCAGGCTGGTGCCCAGCAGCGGCTCCAGCAACTGGTGCGCCTGCTGGATCTCGGTCACCACCACCCCATGCTTGAAAAACACCGCCGCGGCCAGCACCAGGATGGCGGCATTCACCAGCAGCGCGCCGTTCAGCGCCACCACGGAATCGATCAGGTTGTACCGGCAGGCTGTGCGCTTGCCCGAGGGCGTATGGCTGATGTCCCGCGTCTGCACCAGCGCGGAGTGCAGATAGAGGTTGTGCGGCATCACCGTCGCGCCCAGAATTCCGATCGCCACGTAGAGGCTCTGGCGGTCCAGGCCGCCCACGAGGCCGCGCAGCACCTCGTGCCCATCCGGTTTGGCCCACAGGATCTCCACCAGGAAGCAGCCGGCGATCACGGTGATCAGCGCCAGGATGAACGCCTCAATCGTGCGGATGCCGAAGCTCTGGAACCAGAGCAGCAGCAGGGTATCGGCGGCCGTCAGCAGGACCCCGATCAGCAGCGGGATGTGGAACAGCAGGTTGAGCCCGATCGCCGCGCCCAGGACTTCCGCGAGGTCGCAGGCCGCGATGGCGATTTCGCACAACCCCCACAGCGCCAGGTTGATGCGCCGCGGGTACGTTTCGCGGCAAGCCTGCGCCAGGTCCCGGCCGCTGGCGATCCCCAGCCGGGCGCTCAACGTCTGCAGCAGGATCGCCATGGCGTTCGACATCACCAGCACCCACAACAGCCGGTAGCCGAAGCGCGCCCCGCCCTCCAGGTCCGTCGCCCAGTTGCCCGGGTCCATGTAGCCCACGCTGACGAGGTAGGCGGGCCCGGAGAAGGCGAACATGCGCCGCCAGAAAGTTACCTGGGAAATGCCGACGCTGCCGTGCGCGTCAGCCAGCGATGGGACGTCCTGATTGGCAGGCCCCGAGGCGCGGATCATGCTGTAACCACTATACTTGATCCGCGCGCGGCCCTACTTGCCCGCTTCCGCCCAGCGCTGCGGACGGCGGATAAAGAAATACAGCGCCGCGCCGATGATATGGGTGAACACGATGACCAGCACCCAGATCACCTTCGTATTGCCCGCATCCGGCTCCTTGGTCAGGCAATCGATGAGCATCCAGAGCCAGAAGACGAGCATCACCGCCACGCCCGCGAGCACAACCAACCCTATTAGCATTTCCGGAATTCCTAGTCCGCCCATCGCCGAGACTGTAGCAGGTTGCGCACCCGATTTCAGCTTCCGATGACTGACGACTTGCGACTAACGACTGACGACTCCATGTTATATTTCTATAGCCCCATGTCCGCGCCTCAAAATCCCCTCTCCAAGTTGGATCGCCAGGAGCTGTTGTGGCTCGCCGGAATTCTCAAGGATGCCTGCCGCGAACGGCTCGAAAAGAACCTCGTCAGCCAGGCTTTCGAATCGCGCCTGTACCAGCGCGGCCCGGTCGAAGGGCGGCTCGATCCCCGCCCGTTCCTCAAGGCTTGGGAGCCGCGCTATCGCAAGTTCCTCGACATCGCCGCCGAGCTGCACGCGCTTCTGCAAGCGGACGAGGCCCGGTTGGTGGCCGAATCCCTGCGCGACCGGGTTCCCGTAGGGCAGGCTTCCGCGAGCGCGGGGCAGCGAAGAGCAGCGGGACTGAAGTCCCGCGCAGGCTAAGCAGCTTGCCGACAAGGCCTGATTGGCCACAGATGAACACCGGCAAGACCTTTGTCTTATCCGTGTTTATCCGTGTTCATCCGTGGCCATAGATCTGGGGCGGTTCTTCAGCAGGTTCAGCAGGTGCAACGCCTGCCCTCACGCTATTATTGGGATAATGCCGCGAATTCTCGACGGAACTCGCGTTCGCGATGAGATCAAGAACGAGTTGAAGCCGCGCGTGGCGGCGCTGGCCGCGCACGGACGCCCTCCCGGCCTCGCCGTAGCGCTGGTGGGCCATGACCCCGGCTCGGAAATTTACGTCCGCAATAAAATCAAAACCTGCCAGGAACTCGGGATCTATTCCGAAACGCTCAGGCCTCCCGAAACGATTACCACGGACGAACTCCTCCGGACGGTGGAGGAACTGAACCGGCGCGGCGATATCGACGGCATCCTGGTCCAGCTCCCCTTGCCCAAACAGGTGGATGCCAAGCGCATCCTGCTGGCCGTTTCGCCGGAGAAGGACGTGGACGGCTTCCACCCGTGCAACGTGGGCAATCTCGTGGCCGGCCTTCCCGGGCCGCGAGCCTGCACGCCCGCGGGGATCATCGAGATGCTGAAACGCTACGAAATCCCCATGGCCGGCCGGCGCGCGGTGGTGGTGGGCCGCAGCGACATCGTCGGCAAGCCCGTGGCCCTGCTGCTGCTGCACCAGCACGCCACGGTTACGATCTGCCATTCGAAGACCCCCGACCTGCCGTCCGTCTGCCGTCAGGCGGACATCCTGGTGGCCGCCATCGGACGGCCCGCGATGATCACGGCCGATTACATCAAGCCCGGCGCGGCGGTCATTGATGTGGGCATGAACCGTCTCGATGCGCGCGCCGATGCCGCGCGCATTTTCCGGAACTCCCCGGAAAAACTGGCGAGTTTCGACAAGAAAGGAAACGTCCTGGTGGGCGACGTCGATCCCTTCGGCGCGGCGGAGGTGGCGGGCGCCTACACGCCCGTGCCGGGCGGCGTGGGACCCCTGACGATCGCGATGCTTATGGCCAACACCGTCGCCGCCGCGGAACGCCGCGCTGGCCTATGTTGAGGATCGGATTGACGGGCGGGCTGGCCTGCGGCAAGAGCTTTGTGGGCGAGGCGCTGGAGAAGATGGGCTGCCTGCTGATTCAGGCCGACGAGTTGGGCCATTCCGTTCTGGAGCCCGGGCGCCGGCCACCCCGAGGGCATCGCCGTGGTGGAAGCCGCCATCCTCATCGAAACCGGCAGCTACAAACGCTTCGACCGGATGATCCTGGTCACGTGCGATGAAGAGCAGCAGGTAGAGCGCGCTCTCCGCCGCAAGGGCGCGGAAAAAACCGACGTTCTGGCGCGCCTGAGCCGCCAGATGCCGCTGGCCGAGAAACGAAAATACGCCGATTTCGTCATAGATACATCCGGGGAGAAAGAGGACACGCTGCGGCAGACCCGCAAGGTCTACGAAACGTTACGGAGAATCGAATCATGAAGGCTTTCCGACCATTCCTCTGGGCCGCCGTCCTGGTGGCCGGGTTCATCTATCTCACGTCCGGGTCCCATTGGAACGCGGGCAGCCTGTTTCGGTCGTCCGGATCCGCGGGGCCGTTGTGGACCGAAGCTTCCGCCGCCGCGAACTTCACGCCCGACGAGCAGAACAACATCGAGATCTATAAGACCGCGCGCGACGCCACGGTCAACATCACGTCCAAGGCGTATCAGCAGGACTGGTTCTGGCGAATCGTCCCGGTGGAAGGCGCCGGATCGGGCTTCATCATCAGGCAGAGCGGCGAGATCCTCACGAACTACCACGTTGTCCGCGGCGCGACGGAATTGTCGGTGACGTTGGGCGGCGCCGATAAAAAGACGTACAAGGCCCGGTTGCTCGGCACGGAAGCCCGCAGCGACCTGGCCCTCATCAAGATCGAGGCGGACCGGAAACTGCCCACGCTCCCGCTGGGAAATTCGGACGCTCTGTCGGTGGGCCAGAAAGTGCTGGCCATCGGCAACCCGTTCGGGCAGTTCGGCGGCACGCTCACGACGGGCGTGGTCAGTTCGCTCGACCGCCATATTCAGACCGAAGAAGGCTCGCGCATGGAGGGCATGATCCAAACCGACGCGGCCATCAACCCGGGAAACAGCGGCGGACCGCTGCTCGATTCGCACGGCTCAGTGATCGGGATCAACACCGCGATCTATGGCCCGCAGGGCAACATCGGGATCGGGTTTGCGCTGCCCATCAATCGCGCCAAAGCGATGCTCGACCAGTTCGACCAGAGCGGCACGGTGACGCGCGCGGCGCCTATCGGCATCAGCGGGCGCCTGATCGACGGAGACCTCGCCGAGGCGCTGCACCTGCCCCGCGCGGGAGGTCTTCTGGTGGAATCGGTGGAAAGCGGCTCGGCCGCGGACGAAGCCGGACTGCACGGCGCCAACCGCGAGATCTATGTGAACGGCGTCTTCCCCGTGGCGATTGGCGGCGACCTCATCGTAGCGGTTGACGGCCAACCCGTGGAGACCAGCGATGCGCTGCGCCGCGCCGCCAGCCGCAAACGCGCCGGAGCGGCCCTGGCCCTCACCATTTTCCGCGACGGCCGCAATCAGACCGTGCAAGTCAAGCTTCGCGCCGCGCCCAAGGAACTGTGAACCACCGGCGGTGGTCGCCGTTGCGATGGTTTGTCTTGCCTTACAGCAAGAAAAGAACCGGTGGCGAAAGGCGACCACCGGCGGTACTCGAGCAAGGAGAAACAAACGGAAGGTTTCGTTACGCGAGAACCGCCTCTGACGCTCACTTCGGTCGCGGCTCTGTTCCCAGGCGGGGGGCGGTGCGGTGCGCGGCCGCTTTACGCCGTCGCCGTGTTCTTGGGGACCGAGGGCGAGGCGCTCGCCTTGTTCTTGCTCCCCGGCGGGCGCCCCCGCCGCTTGGGAGCGACGGCTTCCGCCAGCCAGGCGGGGGGCCTGCCGCGCCGCCGCCCCCGGCCGCGCGCCAGCCTCTCGAGGCTCAGGATCGCTTCTTCGATTTGCCGCCGTTCGTCTTTCAATTCCACCAGGATTTTGCTGACATCCATAATTCCTGCCCTCCCACCCCGGCGCCGAAGCATCGACACCGGGTCCGCGCCCGGTTCCACATTCCGATTTTCCTCCCAATAGCCCTGATTTACAAGCAGATATTTCTCAATTGATCAAAGTTAGGGGATAATCCGTACTGAATGACGGCTAGTACAATACCGGCGAAATTCCCTTTCGGCCGCGTCTTTTCCAATAGAAATAGAACGGCAGCCCCAGGATAATTAACCCCAAGCCCATCAGGGACTCGCGCGGGGAATCCAGGAGCGCCGAAACCACCAGGACAGTGGCCACGATGACAAATAGCGCGGGAACAATCGGGTAACCCACGGTGTGATAGGGCCGCGGTAAATCAGGCCTTTTTTTCCGTAAGACAAGAACTGCGGCGGTCGTCATTCCGTAAACAATCCAGCTAGCGAAAATGACGTACGTGAAAAGCTGCTCATACCCTCCGGAAAGAACCAGCGCCGCGGCCCACGCGCTCAGGGCGAGAATCGAAACCCCCGGGGTGCGGTACCGCGGGTGAACGTCGGCGATGGCCCGGAAAAAGATTCCGTCGCGCGCGGCGGCGTAGGGCACGCGCGAACCCGAGAGAATCGACCCGTTCAACGCCGCGAAAATGCTGATCATGGCAGCCACGGAGACCGCGGCGGCGCCCGGCCCGGCCAGGATCCGGCGCATCATTTCCGCCGCCACGCGCTCGCTCGATCCCACCTCGCCCGCCGACAGCACGTGAAAATAAGCGGCGTTGGCCAGAAGATAAATGCCGATAACAGCCGCCGTCCCCCAGACCAGCGCGCGCGGTAAATTCCGCTGCGGATTGCGCACCTCGGAAGCCACCATGCTGACGTTATTCCACCCGTCGTAAGCCCAGAGCGCAGCCACCGCCGCGGCGAAAAAGCCGCTGAAGGTGACCGGCGCGGCGTGCGCCGCCTCCGGCGCATGCGCTGTCCCAAACCCAAGGCCCACGAGAATGATGAATACGATCAGCAGCACCTTCAGGACCGTGACCGCCACCTGCACTTCGCCCCCGAGCTTGACGCCGTAGTAGTTGAGCCATGCCAGGCTCAGGATGAGGGCGATGGCCAGCAACTGGCCGTAGCGGAATTCCAGCGGGCCGCCGTGCGGGCCCAGCGGCAGCGGAATGCGATAGAAGACCGCATCCAGGCCGGGGAAAAATGTGGCCAAATAATAGAAAAATCCCGTCGCAAGGGTGGCGATCGATCCGCTTTTCGCGACCCACATCTGCGTCCAACTGTACAGGAAGCCCCAAATCGGGCCATACGCCTCGCGCAGGTAGGCGTACTCCCCGCCCGCTTCCGGCAGGGCCGCGGCCAGTTCCGCGTAGCTCAGCGCTCCCGCCAGCGACAACAGTCCGGCGAAGACCCATACCGCGAAGACCATCTCGGGCGTTCCCACACGCTGGATCATGGTCCGCGGCACGAGGAAAATGCCGCTGCCGATCACGGTTCCGACCACGATGGAGGCCGCGGCCCAGGGACCGAGGTCCCGCTTCAGTTCGTTGGGGGATGCGTTTTTCATAAAAAGCCGTCAGCTATCAGCCATCGGCCAAAAGCCGTGTGGCTGCCGGCTCAGCTTTGCTTCATTCTTCTTCCGCCGTGGCGCGCTGAGATGGCAGATGCGGCGGCCTCCCCGCGGGTTCCCGAACCATCACTTCCTCCGGGGGAAGCCGAGGTTCGAATTGCGCCGCGATCAGCGCCGCCGCGAATGTGGTTACGGACCCGATCAGCACGTACCAGGTCCAGGCGATCGGCGTATAGAAACGGACGTACAGAATCACCGCCAGCCCCACCGCCACGCCCGCCATGGCCGCGCCTTCCCGCGGCTTCTTCGTGAGGATTCCCAGCAGGAATACGCCCAGCAGCACCCCCGAGGGGATGGACGCGATCGTCAGCCCGGCCACCAGCACGGAGCCCCAAGCGCGCGCCAGGATCCCGATGGAGAGCAGCACGCCCCCCCAGACCACGGTCATCCACCGCGCCACCCGCATGGCGCGCGCCTCACTCATCCCCCGCGCCCGGGCGCGCAGGAAATCCACCACCGTGGTGGACGAGAGCGAGTTGAGCGCCGCGCTCAGGTTCGCCATGGCCGCGGCCAGGATGGCGGCGATCAGCAGTCCCGCCACCCCCACCGGCATGTTCTTCCAGATGAACTCGGGATAGATGCGGTCGGTCTGCGCCGGCACGGTTATCTTCAGGTCGCCGTAGTAGACGTAGAGCAGGATCCCGATGAGCAGAAACAAGGTGAACTGGAAGCAGATCACCGCCCAGCTGGCCAGCAACGCGGCGCGGCTCTGGCCCTCGCTGCGCGCGCTGAGCAGGCGCTGGACCATCAACTGGTCCGTGCCGTGGCTGGCGGTGGTCAGAAAGCAGCCGCCCGCCACCCCCGCCCAGAACGTATAGGGCTGTGAAAAGAAAGCCATGGTGGGCGCGAAATGAAAATCGAAGAGGGCGAACTTGTGGCTCGCGGCGGCCACCGCCGCCACGTGCGGCCACCCCCCCGGGATGTGGGACAGGATGACGAAGAAGCTGAGAACCGCGCCCAGCACGTACAGGCTCATCTGCACCACGTCCGTCCAGATTACCGCCGTCATGCCGCCTTCGAAGGTGTAAAACAACGTGAGCGCGACGATTAGCACGATCGAGGCCGCCTCGCCCGCCCCGAGCACGATCGAGACCACCAGCGCTATGGCGTAGACCCGTACTCCTTCCGCCAAAGTCCGCGTCACCAGAAACATGGAAGCAGTGAGTTTCCGGATGCGTTCGCCGAATCTCCTGCGCATTAACTCGTACGCCGTAAACATCTCACCCCGGAAGTAATGCGGCAGGAAAAGAAGCGAGATCACGATGCGGGCCAGCAGGTACCCCAGGACGATTTGCAGAAACCCCAGGTTGCCGGTGAAGGCCAGGGCGGGCGTGCCCACGATGGTCAGGGTGCTCGTTTCCGCCGAAACGATGGAGAGCGCAATGGCCCACCAGGGGGCCGTGCGGCCGCCCAGAAAGTAGTCCCGCAAGTTCTTCTGGCCGCTCCGGAAGCGGGCGCCGAACCAGGTGATTCCCGCCAGGTACGCCAGGATGACCGCCAGATCGAGGTATCGCATCGGTCAGTCTTCCAGAATACCGTTGATCTGCTATGATCTGTGGTTCGGAACCCGGCGACGTGAAACGGAGTCGAATCAGTTGCGCCACACGGGTGGTTCGGCTATACTCCGCAGTGTCCACCGCCCGCGGGCCGGTGGCGCGACGCCGAAGTTGCGAAGTGGACCAACCCATTGCTATCTAGAAAGAGCGGAAACAGGCAGGAGGCGCACGTGCATAATTTCGTCAAAAACATGATAGGGATGGCGGCTGCGGCCGCAGTGGGCTATGTCCTTCTTTTGGGGACTCCAGAACAGGGCCGCGCGCAGTCGCAGGCCGCTCAGCCGGCAGCCCAGGCCGGCCAACCGGCAGCCCAGCCGGAGAAAAAGCCGAAGGACACGATCGAATACGACCTTATTAACGAGGTCATCAAGGACCTGGCCGTTCCGAACTCTCAGAAGGCCATCACGGACCTCAATACCTGGACGCAGAAGTATCCCGAAAGCGATTTTAAAGACGACCGGCTTTTCTACTATCAGCAGGCCTACTCCAAGATGAAACCGCCCGATAGCGAGAAGGTCCTCGACTACGGCGGGCAGTTAATGGCCAAAGACCTGAAAACGGCTTTCAAGGATCCCGCTTCGATCCTGCAAATCCTGTACAACACGGCGACGGCGGTTCAGGCGATTCCGAGCCCCACGCCCCAGCAACTGGCCACGGCGGAGAAGGCGGCCAACGAGCTCCAGGCATTCATCCCCACCTATTTCACCCCCGCCAATAAGCCGGCGCAGGTCACCGATGCGCAGTGGACCCAGGCCCGCACGCAGTTGGATGAGGCCGCCAAGGCGTCGATGATTTACGTGGCAATGCTCCCCGGCAGCCAGGCGGAGGCGAAGAAGGACTGGCCCGCCGCCGAACAGGGTTACCGGCAAGCCTTGCAGCAGCACCCGGACAACGGCTGGATCGCCTACAAGCTCGGGGCGGCCATTATGAATGAGAAGAACCCGGACAAGTTCTCCGCGGCGCTGTTTTACATCGCCCGCGGAGACGCCATGGATCCGGCCAAGGGCGGCATCGCCGACCCCAACGTCCGCTCCACTGTCGACGCTTATCTGAAAAAGGTATACACCAGCTACCACGGGAGCGACGAAGGCCTCGACCAGCTCAAGCAGACGGCCCTGGCCTCGACCGCGCCCCCGCCGGATTTTAAGATCCGGACCGCCACCGAAATCGCCGCCCAGAAGGAAGAGGAGTTCGCGAAACAATATCCGGAACTGGCGCTGTGGATGCGCATCAAGGGCGCCCTGTCGGCCCCCAACGGGGAGCAGTATTTCCAGGAATCCATGAAAGAGGTGGAGGTCAAAGGCCTCAAGGGGAAGATCGTCGGCGGCAAGCCCGAATGCCGCTCCAAGGAACTGCTGGTGGCCGTTCCCGAGCCGAACCAGCAGAGCACCCTTACTCCCGAGATCGCGCTCAGGCTGGATACGCCCCTGAAGGGGAAACCGGCGCCCGGGGAAGAAGTGAAGTTCGACGGCGTGCCCACCGCGTTCTCCCGCGAACCGTTCATGCTGACCATGGACGTGGAGCAGGCGAAGGTCGAAGGGCTCAAGACCGAGACCTGCACGGTGGCGCCGGCAAAGAAGGCGCCGGTC
>JAIQFU010000305.1 GCA_020073115.1 Terriglobia bacterium | reverse complement strand
GCCACATCCACCGGCCGCAGCCGGCGCTCGGGTTTATCCAGCAGCGCCACGATCCGCAGCGACCGCGGGCCGCGCTGCTGCAGCATGTGCACCAGGTAGTTCAGCGTCACGCCGCTGTCTACGATGTCCTCGACAATCAGAACGTCCTCGCCCCCGAGCGAGATGTCGAGGTCCTTCGTAACCTTCACCTCGCCGGACGTGGTTTTCCCTTTGCCGTACGTCGAGATCCCCATGAAGTCCACCAGCACATCGCGCTTCATGGCGCGTGCCAGGTCGGTCATGAAGAAGACGGCCCCCTTCAGGATGCAGATCAGGTGCAGGTTGCCCTCGGGGTAGTCGCGGGAAATCTGTTCGCCGAGTTCCCGGATGCGGGCCTGAATCTTCTCGGCGGAGATCAGCACCCGCAGGTTTGGGTCAATCATGTAGTCAGTTCTTATCCGCCGTTGGCCAGCCGCGTGCTCATGGGACCGATATGGATGTGCGCGCCGGTTGCTTTTCCGGGTACCGCCTGCCGGAAGGCGAAAAAGGGAATGCGGTTCGCCGTGAGATAGGCGCGCAGCCACGCGCCTTCCGGCGCATCCGGGTTCAACGCCACGTCCACGCGCCCGCGGTGATCGAAGCCCAGGGCGCGGTGCACCGCCGTCTCCCCCATGGCGCTCACCGGCAGCGGTCTCCCGAACTTGTCCTCAAAGGCGGATTCCACGTGGGAGAAAGTCGCCATGCTGAATACGCCGTCGCCGTCGAACCGTTCAGCGATCGCGTGCGCCTCCGTCGGCGCCGTGGCCATCCGCACGGTGAACCACTCTTCCGTCTGCGCCATCCCGGCGATCTCGTGCGTCAGCTTGGCGCGGGCATCGGCCAGGTCGCACTCCTTGCGCGCCATGTCCATGTCCTGGACGTATGTATCCAGCGACAACGACGAGGCGGCGCCCATGTCTACGAGCTTCTTGGCGTCGTCATAGGCTTTTTTCCGGCGCTCGAACCGGCGCGCCGCGGCGGCCACCATGTCGTCCGCTTGAGATTCGGTCAGATCCTGCCCGTAAAGCGTCTTGCGAAGGAAAGCCGAATCCTCCGCATCCCCCAGGGCCGCCTCGGCCTTTTCCAACTGGAGGCGGGGAGCGGCGCCGGCGTCCACCAGTTTCCGCAGCCTTTCAATCTCGGTTTTGGCCTGGATCACGGCCGGATCGTCCGTTTGCGCGTAAAGACACGCAGCGGCCACCAGCGTCAGGCCCGCAAGAACTCGCATGTACTTCCATTGTACGGCGCCTACTTTCTCAGGTTGAACCGGTATCCCAGGATGGCTTTGACCAGCAGCCGGTCCGTGGCCGACGTCACTCCCCAGCCCACGCCGAAGTTGAACTCCCACTTGGGGCCGAAATCCACGTCGATCGCCGGCAGAAACTGCTGAATCTGGTCGCGCAACGGATCGAACCCCGTAAGCGGACCCCACCCGCCGTAGTATTCCATCCCCGCCGCCACGCGTTTCGTCACGTCGTAGCTGAACTTGGCGTTGGGAGAGAACTCGTAGCCCGCGGACTGTCCGGCTCCGTGAAAGGACTTGTCGAGCGCCGGATTGAAGCACAGATACCAGGGGCCCAGTTTTTTATCGACAATCGGCCGGATCTCCCACGTCCAGGTGTCCGCCGAAAAGTTCGGCCGCTGATACCCGAACTCCGTCGAAAGGCTCAGCCCGACGGGCAGGTGGTAGCGCTCCGGCACGGCCATCCGCGGCCGGAGATGCGTCCCGACCCACATCCAGCCGCCGTCCGCGTGGTTGGTGGGCAGGACGCCGCCGATCGCTGTTTTGACGCCCCTGGCCGTGAAGTTGCTGTGCAGTTCCACCATCGTGACCCGCGGCGGGACGAGGTCCGAGCCGTACACCTGGACTTCGTAATTGCCCTGGGCGTGGAGAAAAGCGAAGGGGAGCAGGACAAGGACAACGTCGCGGAGCATCGCTAGATCCAGGGTACCGCCGCCGATCCGGCCCGCGGTGGTTTAGGCCGCCCTTACCGCCGCGCCGCTTCCTTGTAGATCTCCAGCACCTGGCGCGCCGTATGTTCCCAATTGAATCGGCCCGCCTGCTCATGACCCTTCCGGATCAACTCCCCGCGCAGTTTCTCGTCCAGCAGCGCCTCGCGGATGCCGCGCGCGATGTCGAACACGTTTTCGGGGTTGACCAGCAGCGCCGCGTCCCCCACCACCTCCGGCAGGGAACTGACATTCGACGCCACCACCGGGACGCCGCACGCCATGGCTTCCAGCGGCGGCAGCCCGAACCCCTCGTAGCGCGAGGGAAAGACGAAAGCCGCGGCGGATTCGTAGAAGCAGCGCAGGGTCTCGAACGGGACGAAGCCCAGGAACCGGACCGTCTGCTCCACCCGGCTCTTGATCACCGCCTGGCGCACCGCCGGGTAGCGCGAAATGGTGTCGCCGATGATCACCAGCCGCAGGTCCTTGTAGATGGGGTGTGCGGCGAGTTGGTCGCGAACCACGGCGAACGCCTCCACCAGGCGCGGCACATTCTTGTGGCGGCGGATGTTGCCGGCGTACAGCAGAAACGGATAGGCGATCTGGTACCGCTCCAGGATCCGCCGGTGTTCTTCCGACCCGGCGGCGTGCCCGTCCTGAAGGAACCCCGGGTCGGGCGCGTTGTACACCCGGCGGATGCGGTTCGGCGGAATCCCCAGGGTGTGCTCCACGTCGCGCTTGGTGGCGTCCGAAACCGCAATCACGCGTTCCGCGCGCGCCAGCCCTCGCCGGAAGAGGTAGCGCCGCGCCTGCTTCCTCAAATTCGAACCCTCCTCGGGAAAGAAGAGGTTGGCCATGTCGTGGATGGTCACTACGTAGGGCCGGGGCATCAGCAGCGGCACGTGATTCAGCGGAATGTGCGCCAGTTCCACCCCCAATCCCCGCAGGAACATGGGAAAGGCGGCGTGGTCCATGAGGTCGGAATCCGTGCGCTCGTAAACGGCGCAACGGAAGTTGGGCGGCAGCCCGGCCAGCGTGCGGACGTCCGCCGGGGCGCTGATCAGCGTGTACTGATTCTCGGCATCGATCGCGCCCAAAGCATGGACCAGGCTCCGGATGTACGTGCCGATGCCGAAGTCCCGGATCCGGCGGGCGTCGATAACGATGTGGAGCGGCACGTGACCCTAAGCCCGCACTGCCGGGAGTTTCCAGCGGTACAACGGAAACCGGGCGGTCAGAGCGTCCACCCGCCGCCGCACGGAGGCGATCACGTCCTCGTTGGCGATGTTGTTCAACACCTCCGCGATGAGCGCTCCTACTTCCCTCATCTCCGGCTCCCGGAAACCGCGGGTCGTCACGGCCGGGGAGCCCACGCGGATGCCGCTGGGGTTCATGGGCGGGTTGACGTCGAACGGGATGGCATTCTTGTTGACCGTGATGCGCGCGCGGTCCAGCGCCTGTTCGGATTCCTTCCCCCGCAGCCCGCGTGAAAACACGTCTACCAGCAGCAGGTGCGTATCGGTGCCGCCGGAAACCACGCGGAAGCCGGCGTCGGTCAGGCTCCCGGCCAGCGCCCGCGCGTTCGCCACCACGTGCTTCTGGTAGTCCACGAACTCGGGCTGCATGGCCTCCTTCAGGCAAACCGCCTTGGCCGCCATGATGTGCACCAGGGGACCGCCCTGGATCCCCGGGAAAACGGTCTTATCGATGGCAGCGGCGAATTTCTCCTTCGCCAGGATCATGCCTGCCCGCGGGCCGCGCAGCGTCTTGTGCGTGGTGGTGGTGACGATGTCGGCGTATTCGCACGGGTTGGGATGCAGGCCCGCGGCCACCAGTCCCGAAATGTGCGCCATGTCCACCAAAAACACGGCCCCCACGGCGTCGGCAATCTGCCGGAACCGCGCGAAATCGAGCGTGCGCGGATAGGCGCTCGCCCCGGTGATGATCATCTTGGGCTTGTGTTCCAGCGCCAGGCGCTCCACTTCGTCATAGTCGATGCGTTCGTCGTCTTTGCGGACGCCGTACGGCACAATGTTGTAGGTCTTTCCCGAGAAGTTGAGCTTATGGCCGTGGGTCCCATCACCGTGTCGCCCGGCGTGCAGACGGCGGCGTACGCGGCCTGGTTGGCCTGCGAGCCGGAATGCGGCTGCACGTTGACGTACTCGGCGCCGAAGAGTTTCTTGGCGCGCTCGCGGGCGAGGTTCTCCACCACATCCGTGTATTCGCACCCGCCGTAGTAGCGCTTGCCGGGATAGCCCTCGGCGTACTTGTTGGTGAAGACGCTGGCGGCGGCTTCCAGCACGGCTTCGGACGTGAAGTTCTCGCTCGCGATCAGCTCCAGTTGCGAGTGCTGGCGCTCCACCTCGTGTTGAATCGCGTTGTAGACCTCGGGGTCGACTTCGGCCAGGGGCCGCGACATTCGTTCTTCCGGCGTCATGTGAGTCAAAACCTCGTGGGCCGCGCGCTATCGGCTGCGGCTCTCTTCCAGTGCTTCTATTTTTCCCAAACGCCGCGCGTGGCGGCCGCCCGTAAAGGCGGTGTCCAGGAAAACGCGGATCAGCGCCAGGGCGCGCTCCTCGTCCAGGTACCTGGCCCCCAGGGTCAGGACATTGGCGTCGTTGTGCTCGCGCGTCAGCCGCACCTCGTCTTCGGATTCCGCCGGCGCGGCGCGCACGCCCGCCACTTTGTTGGCCGCGATGGCCATGCCGATCCCCGTGGAGCACACGAGGATACCCCGGTCGGAGCGGCCGCCGGCCACCTCGCGCGCCACCGGCTGCGCAAAATCCGGGTAGTCGCACGATTCGGTGGAGTGGGTTCCAAAGTCCGTTACCTGGTGGCCCGCATCGGCCAACCGGCGCCGCAGACTCTCTTTCAAGGCAAATCCGGCATGGTCCGCGGCGATAGCGATGCGCATAAAGGGAAGCCTCGATTTTACCATGCTAGAATTGATTTTTCCTTCCCAAGCCTATGCTCTGGAGCAAGTTGTTCATTCCCACGTTGCGCGAGACACCGGCTGAGGCCGAGGTTGCGAGCCACCAGTTGCTGCTTCGCGCCGGATACATTCGCCAGCTTTCGGCCGGCATCTACAGCTACCTCTTTCTGGCGCAGCGCGCGCTGCTGAAGATCCAAAAGATCGTGCGCGAGGAGATGGACGCCATCGGCGGCCAGGAAATGTACCTGCCCGCTCTCAATCCGGCCGAAACCTGGCAGGAGTCGGGCCGGTGGGACATCATGGGCGACAACATGTTCCGCTTGAAGGACCGCTTCGGGCGCGACCTGTGCCTCGGCATGACGCACGAAGAGGTGATGACCACCATCGCCCGCGGCGAGCTGCGCAGCTACAAACAGCTTCCCCAGATCTGGTACCAGATCCAGACCAAGTTCCGCGACGAGCCCCGGCCCAAGTCCGGTCTGCTCCGCGTCCGCCAGTTCATCATGAAGGACTCCTATACCTTCGACATGGACCAGGCCGGGCTGGACTTGGCGTATGACAAGCACTACCAGGCCTACTGCCGCATCTTCGAACGCTGCGGGCTGCAATACATGATCGTGGAAGCGCATTCGGGCGCCATGGGCGGCAGCCAGTCGCACGAGTTCATGGTGAAGTCCGATGCCGGGGAAGACTTCGTCGCCGTGTGCGGGAGCTGCGGCTATTCGGCCAACCTGGAGAAGGCCGCGGCCACCCCTTCCGTTCCGGCCATCTCCGATCCTGAAGGGGATCTTTCGCCCGAGGAGTTCCCCACCCCCGGCCGCAAAACCATCGCCGAAGTGGCCGCGTTTACCGGCCTCCCCGAGACCTCGCAGATGAAGAGCCTGGTGCTGGTGGCGGACGGCAAGCCCGTGCTCGTCCTCCTGCGCGGCGACCATCAACTGAGCGAAACCAAGTTCGGCGCCGTGGCCAACGACCCCGAATACCGGCCCGCCCATCCCGAAGAAATCCGGGAATGGTTCGGCGCGGAAGCCGGGTCCCTGGGACCCGTAGGCGTGAAAAACATGCCGATCCTGGCGGACCAGGCCCTGGTGGGGCGGCGCAACATGATCGCCGGGGCCAACAAGGACGACTATCACCTGCGCAACGTCACCCTGGGCGAGGATTTCCAGGCGGAGATTCACGACCTGCGCCAGGTGGCCGCCGGCGATGTTTGCGCGTGTTGCGGCGGCGTCCTCGACGTCGTGAAGACCGTGGAGGTGGGCCACATCTTCAAGCTGGGATACAAGTACTCCGATTCCATGGGGCTGCGCGTCCTGAACGCCGAAGGCAAGGAGGTGACCCCCATCATGGGCTCCTACGGCATCGGCATCGAGCGCATCCTGACCTGCGCCATCGAGTTGTACCACGACAAGGACGGCATGATCCTGCCGGCTTCGATCGCCCCCTTCGACGTGGTGGTGACGCCGGCCAACAACGCCGACCAGGCGCAGATGGGAGCCGCGCGCAAAATCTACGAAAGCTGCCTCGCGCTGGGCCTGGACGCCATCCTGGACGATCGCGACGAGCGCCCCGGCGTGAAGTTCAAGGACGCCGACCTGATCGGCCCGCCGTACCGCATCGTCGTAGGAAAGAAGCTGGCCACCGGCATGGTGGAACTGGTAGAGCGCAAAACGAAGAAAACCAGCGATGTCCCCGTTGCCGGCGCCGCCGCCGAAGTAAAAGCCCGGCTGTGACATGAACCTGCACAGCACGCCGGAAACCAATCCTCATAGGCCCGTACAAGCGGCTTACTGCAAGTAGTTTTATCGGGAATTCGCCGGGGATCAATATTCCTTTGCTCCCCAGCCCTCGCACCGCCGGCGCATTCCCGACAAAACCCAAAGGACTTTTATGCCCCTTTGTTCGATTGTCTTCGGAGTCTGGAAACGCTGGGGCGCAAGGCCTATCTACCGGCACAAGGCAGGGCGCACAAGGCAGGGCGCCCCTTGTCGGCGGCCATGGCCCAGACTAAACTGAATCAGAGTACAAACTCTGGTCCGAGGAGGACCGCGGTGATCGGCCAGACTTTTGGACACTACAACGTCCTCGAGAAACTCGGCGAGGGCGGGATGGGCGTGGTGTACAAGGCCCGTGATCTTCGGCTCGATCGCTTCGTCGCTCTGAAGGTGCTTCCCGTTGACAAGATGGCCGATGAGGAACGCCGCCGTCGCTTTATCCGAGAGGCCAGGGCCGCCTCGGCGCTGAATCATCCCAACATCGTCACAATCCACGACATCGCGGAGCAGGACGGCGAGACGTTTATCGTCATGGAACTGGTGGAGGGAAAGCCGCTGAATGAGTTGATCCCGCGCAAAGGCATGCGGACCACGGAGGCGCTGCGCATTGCGGCCCAAGCGGCCGACGCCCTGACCGCCGCGCACGCCGCCGGTATCATCCACCGCGATCTGAAGCCGGCCAATATCATGGTGGACGTCAACGGCCGCGTCAAGGTGCTGGACTTCGGCTTGGCGAAATCGGCCGCGCGGGCGGCGCCGGCCGCCGGTATGGAAGACGCAACGCGAACCCTGACCGCGGCGCAGCCTCAGACGGAAGAAGGCGTCATCCTTGGCAGCGTCCCCTACATGTCCCCGGAGCAGGCGGAAGGCAGGGCGCTGGACGCGCGCACCGACATCTTTTCCTTCGGTGCGGTGTTGTATGAAATGGTCACGGGCCAACGGGCGTTCCGGGGCGAATCGCGCGCTTCCACCCTGGCGGCGGTCGTGGAGAAGGAGCCGCCTCCGCCCACCGAAATCGCCGCCAACACGCCGCCGGAACTGGAACGGCTCATCGCGCGCTGCTTGCGCAAGGACGTCAGTCGCCGCAGCCAGAACATGGCTGACGTGAAACTGGCGCTGGAAGAACTACGCGACGAATCGGAATCGGGCAAACTGGTTCGTTCCGGCGCGGGTACAGCCGTAACCGGAGGCCGGCGCCGCTGGGTGTGGCCGGCTGTTGCCGTTGCGTCCGTGATGGTCGCCTCCGCGGTGATGGCATTGACGTACCTGAGTCACCGCGGAGGGGCAGCATTTCAGGGCCCCGAACTGACGCGACTCTCGCCCGACGACGGCTATTCCTACTACAGTCCATCCATTTCGGCGGATGGCAAGTTCGTGGCCTACGTGTCGGACCGCGGCGGCAGCCGACAGGTATGGCTCCAGCAGGTTGCAGGCGGCGAGCCAATTCAGTTGACTCACTCGCCGGATCCCGTGTTAGGGGTTTCATTTTTCCCGGATGGCGCCCAGTTGGCCTATGCCGCCAACTCAGCAGATGGAAGAAAAGGCAGCGTGGCCGTGATCCCGACGCTCGGCGGCGAACCGCGGGTTGTGTTATCGACAGGCCAAGTGATGTACGGAGCGATCGCGCCCGACGGGCGCCGGGGCGTCTTCTTCGACTACGATCGGTCCTCCGCGGCAGCCCGGATCCGGTTGACCCTCGCCTCGCTCGAAGCCGGAGAACTCCGGGAACTGACTAGCTGGAGGGGTACTCAACCGGCCCAGGCAGCAGGCCGGCCTTTCGCGTGGACCAGCGACGGCCGGTATCTGCTCTGTGTCGGTTCTAAGCAGGCCGACGCCGTGAATTACGACGACTGGGAGTGGTTCGCGCTTCCGGTAGATGGAGGCAGTCCCCGGCCTACCGGGGCCGGCGACGCGCTTCGGGCAGCCGGATTGAAAGTCGCGTTTCCGATGGCGACTCGCGGCGATCGTGTTCTGTTCACGGGCAGCAGGACCGAGCGGATGAGTATTTGGGAAATCCGGCTCACGCCGGGGACGCTGCGTGTGCGGGGCTCCCCGCGTCAACTCACGTTTGGAACCGAAAACCACACGGCGCTCAGCGTGAGCGCCTCCGGCATGCTGGCCGCCACGGTTGCCAGACCCTCCGCAGATCTCTACCTGGTTCCGCTGTCCTCCGAAACCGGGCAACCCTCGGGCCCGACGCGAAGACTGACGCAGGACGGAAGGTACAAAACCTGGGTCGCATTCGGCGGGCGCCCCGGCGACGCATATTTTTCCGTGCAAGAGCCGGCGAGGGCCTCGAGACCCGGTTATGCACTCGACCTGGAGAGCGGCAAGCAGGCGCTGGTCATCCCCGATCTCTCTTTCGGGCGCATAGCTATTTCCCGGGACGGGCGGCAAGTTGCGTACTCGGTCCCGGAGGGCAATTCGTATTCGGTCCGGATCGCCGAAGTCGCGAGTCCTCCAGGCGTAGCGCGCCCGCTCTGCGCCGCTTGCGGCGTGGCGGCCCGGTTTTCCAGGGACGGGCGATTCCTGTTCCTCTTCCCTGAAGTTCCGGTCCGGCCCGATCCGAAACGAAAGCACACGATTCGGCTTCTCGACGTGGCGTCAGGCAAGGACAGGCGCTGGCTGGAACACCCCACGGACTCTCTCGATGGCATCAGCACGTTCGGCCGGGATATGGACTGGCTAGTGCTCGTCGTGACGTCCCAGGCTGAGCGCCGAATCTATCTCGCCCCGTGGCGGGAGGATCCCGTGCCGCCATCGGAGTGGATCGAAGTCAAACTGCCCGTCACATTCGCAGCCGTGAACTGGACGCAGTACGGCAATTTCTTTTTCTTCCTCCAGGGCGACAAGCTGATGGAGGTACGATTCGACCCGAAAACCCGCGCCCTAAGCGATCCATATGAAGTGAAGTACGCGCCGGGCTCCGATTTCAGGCTCAAGCCCGGAGATAGCTGGGGCCTGCGCGGTCCGGGATTGGTGTTCTCACACGAGGAGACCAACAGTTCGATCTGGCTGCTGAAGTTGTCCGGCTAAACCGGTGCGGGCGCTACCCTGGACCCGTCTATTCCGATCGCGGTTGCAAACGGGCTTTGCGGTAAGTTGGGCGATTCGGCGCTTCCATGCAATTTAGGACAGGACCGCTTGTGAATCGCCGCGCCGCTCCTGATAAACGGCAAACGTCGACCGTCTGTCCCACCCGCTCCGGCTTACCGGTTCACGTGCACGATCGTCGCTGGCGCAAACCCGTTGAACCATGTCGCCGACGCGTTGCTGTACGCTCCGATATCTTCGGAGTACACCAGGTCGTCGATCTCCAGCTTCGGCAACTGCTCCGCTTGCGTGATGGCGTCCATGCCGTCACACGTCTGGCCGAACACCGTGCAGATCTCCGGTTCGCCTTTCTTGAAAGCCTTGACCCGGTACTGGCAGTGGTCGAAGACGATCCCCGAATAGGTGTGGTAGACGCTGTCGTCGATGTAGTAGCACGGCTTGCCGTCTCGAAACGCTTTGCCGATCACCCGCGCTACCGCCGCTGCCGCCGTAGCCACCACGAACCGCCCCGGCTCCGCCAGGATCTCGATGCCGGGCGCGAACAGCCGGTCGATCTCGGCGTTGATCTTCCGCGCCAGCAGCGAAAACGGCTTCATCTGCGCGGCGTGCGAATCGTACGGCACCGGGAACCCGCCGCCGATGTCCAGGATCTTGATCTCGCGCCCCCGCGACCGCGCCTCCTGCATCACCGCCGCCGCGATGCCCTCCACCACCAGGCCCGCGCGGAACGCTTCGAGAATCAGGTCTACCGCCTCCGCCGCGTCGCACCCGAATTTCGATGACAGCTCCACCATCGATCCCGTGTTCGGAACCCGCAGCCGCAGTACCAGCCCCGCGTGCGGCGCATACCGCTGGATCTTTCGCAGTTCGTCGATGTTGTCGTACGTAATCAGCGGCTTGTACTCGTCCAGCGCTTCCAGCGTCTCCTTGGGCTTAATGGGGTTGGCGTAGATGATCTTGTCCCAGATGAAGTCCTGCCGCTGCTTCGCCGGCAGATGCTTGATGTTTTCGTATACCAGCAGGAACTCGGGGAACGAGGCAACATCGAAGCTCGCCCCGGCCTCGTACAACGTGCGTACGATCTCCGGCGCCGGGTTGGCTTTCACCGCGTAGTACGCCTGCACCTTCGGCAGCCGCCGCCGGAACGTCGCGTAATTACGGCGGATCACGTCGTGGTCGATGGCCACCAGCGGCGTCCCGTGTTCTTTCGCGAGAGCCTGAAGCTGTCTCGTCGTCATCAGTCGAAAACCGGGTCGGAGCCGTCCAGCATCTTCACTTTGTTGTGGGTGAAGTATTCCTTCGTCAACGCTTTCAGCATCGCGCCGCGTTGATCGTAGAGCCGCCGCGGCTTGCGTGGCTCACGGCGCGAGAGGGCGTAGTGCGTCAGCAGCGGCATGGCGATCGTTGTGTCCGTATAGCACACCACCGCGTCCGGCAGCCGGTCGGGATCTACTTTGCCCCAGCTCACCGCCTCGCTCGGCGTGGCCCCGCTCAGCCCGCCGGTATCCGGCCGCGCGTCGGTCACTTGCAGAAAATAGTCCTGCCCGAACTCTTTGATGCGCAGTACTTCCTGGATCTGCGGCTCGGTCTGCAGCATGAAGTTTTTCGGACTCCCGCCGCCCCACAGAACCACCGCGCTCTTGCCCCCCGAGCGCTTCGCCGCCAGCACGTACGCCGTGGATTCGTTCACGTCGATCGACGGATTCACCCGCAGCTTGTTGCCGCGCAGTTCCACCCCCGCCACGTTCATCCCGATCGTCGAATCGCCCGGCGATGACGTGAAGCACGGCACCCCCGCGCGGTACGCCGCGGCCATCACCGACACGTCCTTCAATCCCGCCTTCCGCTCCCACTCCGCCGCGTATTTTCCCAGCAGGTGGTGCAGTTCCGCCGTGCCCATCTCGCGCTGGAATTCCGGCTGCAACAGGATGTTGCGGAGCGTCTCGTCGGTCGCCATCAGGCAGTCGCTGTAGCCCATCAGCACGTCGTAAACCCGCACGATGTCGTTGTCGCGCAACTCCGTGTCGTCCATCTTGAAGCTGCCCACCCGCACCGGGTAGTTCAGCGCGAAGTGCAGGTCGTGGTAGAGAATGGCGCCGGTGGAAACGATCCAGTCCACGAACCCCGCCTTGATCAGCGGCACGATGCACGAGGCCCCCAGGCCCGCCGGCGTGAGCGCTCCCGAGAGGCTCATCCCGATCGTTACGTCCGGCTCCAGCATCTTCTGCGCGAAAAGCTGGCATCCCTCTTTCAGCCGCGCCCCGTTGTACGCCAGGAAAGTCTCGTCGATCAGGTCCGCGAGCTTCTCCCGCCCCTTGATGTTCTTCGGCAGTATCCGCTGTCCGGAGAGAAACTTGTCCCGGTTGGGGCACTTCTTCTTCTTCATCCAGTCCGGCATCTCGGACAGATCTTCGCGATACCGGCGATTCGCGCTGGGAGTCTTCGCTTTGGCCATGATTTTGGGTGAACCTTTAGTCTATCGCACGCAGAGGATAAACTCGATATTTATGCCTTTCCGCATGCCCGCCGAATGGGAACCGCACGAAGCCACCTGGCTCGGCTGGCCCCGCAACCCCACCGACTGGCCCGGCAAGCTGGATACCATCCGCTGGGTCTACGGTGAAATAGTTCGCAAAATCGCGCCCGGCGAAACGGTGCGCCTGCTGGTGAGTTCCCCGGCCCAGCGCACGCTCGCTGCCCGCTATCTCACGAGCGCCGGCGCCGCCATGGAAAAGGTCGAGTTCATCGTCCACCCCACCAACCGCGGCTGGACTCGCGACACCGGCCCGGTCTTCGTCTGCGGGGACGACGGCAATACCGCCATTGTTGATTTCCACTTCAACGCCTGGGCCAAATACCCCGATTGGCAGAAGGACCGCCGCATCGCGGAGACCGCCGCCAAACGCCTGCGTAAACCGCTGATCGATGCTCAGGTGGATAGCCGTCCGTTCATCCTGGAAGGCGGCGGCATCGACGTCAACGGCCGCGGCACGCTCCTCACCACCGGGGAATGCTATCTCGACCCCGAGGTCCAGGTCCGCAACCCCGGCCTCTCCCGCGGCCGCTTCGAAGCCGCGCTGAAGGAATTCCTCGGCGCCACCAACGTCCTCTGGCTCGGCTCCGGGATCACCGGCGACGACACGCATGGCCATGTGGACGATCTCTGCCGCTTCGTCAACCCCACCACCCTGGTCCTGATCCGCGAGGACGACCCGCGCGACGTGAACTACCGTCCCCTGGCCGAGAACTGGGAGCGCGTCCAGGATTTCCTCCTGGAAGACGGGTCGAAGCCCGAAGTGATTCCCCTGCCCATGCCCGCTCCCCTGACCTTCGACGGCGGCCGCCTCCCCGCCAGCTATGCCAATTTCTACATCTCGAACCGCGCCGTCCTGGTCCCCACCTTCAACGACCCGAACGACCGCATCGCTTTGGGCGCGCTCGCCGAGCTTTTCAAAGATCGCCAGGTAGTCGGCATCCATGCCGTGGACCTCGTCCTTGGCTTTGGCACGCTCCATTGCCTCACCCAGCAGCAACCCAAAGTGGATGTAAAGATGGGCAAACGGACGTGAGCCCGTGCCTGCCTCCTCGAGCGCTCCTGAGTTGCCTCTCCTTACAGCAGGTCTTCCCGCTTCCGCTGCTCCAGCGCCTTCACCACGTCCCCTACCTGTTGCGCGCGCTCCCGGCTCGCCACGAGCAGCGCATCCGGCGTGTCCACCACGATCAGGTCCTGCACTCCCAGGAGCGCCACCATTTTCCCGCGCGCGTCCACGAAGTTGCGGTGCGCATCCAGACAAACCGACTCGCGCGCGATGACGTTCCCGCAGTCGTCCCGCGACCCCAGTTCGTAAACGGCGTTCCAGCTGCCTACATCGTTCCAGCCGAAGTCCGCCGCCGGGATCCCGCTCACGTTGTCCGCTTTTTCGAGCACGGCGTAATCGATCGAGATGTTCTCGCAAAGCGGAAACGTCTGCTGCATTCTCTGGTCGAACTCGCGGCTTCGGAAACCGGGGAGCGCCGCCAGGATCGTCGCCGTCTTCGGCAGATGCCGCCGCAGTTGCTCCAGCAGAACGTCCGCGCGCCAGAAGAACATGCCCGAGTTCCAGTAATAGTTCCCCGCCGCCACGTACCGCCGCGCCTTCCGTAGCTCCGGTTTTTCATGGAACCGCCGCACCGGAATCGGCTCCTTGCCGCCCGGCGCCGCGCCGCGCGGGAACTCGATGTACCCGTACCCCGTCTCCGGCCAGCGCGGCTGGATCCCTAACACCATCAGGCGCCCGGCGCCCGCTCCTTTCAGCGCCGCCCGCAGCGCGGCCCGGTAGGCCCGCGGCGCCGCCACCACCTGGTCCGAGGGAAACACGCCCATCACGGCTTCCGGATCCAGCGAATGCAGGATGTGCGCCGCCAGCCCGATCGCCGGCGCCGTGTTGCGCTGCGCCGGCTCGGCCAGGATCTGCCGCTTCGGCACTTCCGGAAGCTGCTCCCCGATCGTCTCCCGTAGGTGGTGGTTCGTGAGCACCCAGATCCTCTCCGGCGGGATGAGCGTCGCCAGGCGGTCTACGGTCCCCTGGATCAGCGAGCGCTCCCCCACCACGTTCAGCACCTGCTTGGCGGAGCGCCTGCGGCTCCGCGGCCAGAAACGCGTTCCGCGCCCCCCGGCCAGGATCAAACCGTAATGGTGGGAATTCATCTAGTTCAGCGGATAACCGTGAATCAGGCGGAAGGTGCGCGCCCAGCGGGTCTTCGTCGGAAAGTGCTCCAGCAGGTCCACTACGTGCCGGACGCTGATTCCCGGGTTCGACAGCGCCTCCGTCGAGGCGTCGTACGACCAGTAGATGATCAGCGGCTTCCCGATGATGTTCCGCCGCGGCACGAAACCCCAGTAGCGGCTGTCGAGCGAGGAGTCCCGGTTGTCGCCCATGGCGAATATGCAGTCCGGGGGCACCACCACCTCGCCGTCTTTGTTGAGGTGGTTGCTCAGCATGTCGTGCGCGGCTTCCACCACCGGCACGTTGGGGTCGTTTGGAAAGTTGTCGCGGTACGAATCGATGTACTCGGTCTTGTGGTAAACGTACGGCTCCGTCACCGCCTTGCCGTTCAGGATCAGTTGCTTGTTCACGAGCCGGATGCGGTCGCCGGGAACCCCGATCGCGCGCTTCACGAACGTCTGGCTGATATCCACCGGGTAGCGGAACACGATGATGTCCCCCCGCCGGACGTCGTCGTACGGCAGCAGATGCTTCGAAAGCGGTCCCGCGGGCGCATACGAGAGCTTATCCACCAGCAGGTGGTCGCCGATCAGCAGCGTGTCCTCCATCGACCCCGTGGGTATCACGAACGCCTGAACCAGGGTAGTAGTGCCGAACAGCAGCAGGATGATGGTGACGGTCCACTCCGCGATGAAGCCGCGCTGCGCCAGGCCCCGGTGTGTTCGGGGCGCTTCCGAACTTTCAGCATCCGCCACAATTACGTTGTCTTGATCCACAGATACTCATTTTAACCGGAATCCCTGTTATTCTGTTTCAAGATCCGAGGTTTCCCGCTTTGAGCACCCTTGCCGCCAGCCCTGCTTACGATGCCGCCGCGCGGCGCCGCGCCATCCTGCTGGTGTGCTGCTGCACCATTTCGGGCGCGGCGGCGCAGCTTCTCATGAAGATCGGGATGACGCATTTCGTTCCCAACCTGTGGGCGATCGTTACCAACCTCAGCCTCATGGCCGGCTATGTCCTCTACGGCATGAATACGCTGCTGCTGATCGTCGCCCTGCGCGACGGCGAACTGTCGATGCTGTACCCCATCATCGCCCTCACCTACGTGTGGGTGACGATCCTCTCCTATACGCTCCTGCGCGAACCGCCGAATGCGTTCAAGAACATCGGCATCGCCGCCATCGTGCTCGGAGTGGCCGTGCTCGGCCGGAACGGAAAGAAATGAATTCCACGCTGACCGTCTCCATGCTGCTGGTCCTGGCCGCCTCCGTCGTCGGGTCCTTTGGCGCCGCGTTTCTGAAACTCGGTTCCGCCAGGGTGAACCGCAATCCGCTCAGCTTCATCAATCGCTACCTCGCCCTGGGCGTGGGCCTCTATCTCGGCTCTTCGGTCTTTTACGCGCTGGGCATCCGCGGCGGCCAGCTTTCGATCCTCTACCCCATGGTCTCCCTCGGCTACATCTGGACCATGCTCTGGGCCCGCATCTTCTTCAAGGAATCCTTCACCCGCCAAAAAATCGCCGGCCTCTCCCTGATCCTGCTCGGCGTGGTCCTGGTCGGCATGGGCGCGAAAGTCATCCACTCCATCCGTGTCCATCCGTGGCCAAATGAGGCCTTTCAGCCACCTGATCGCGCACGCTGCACCGGCCCTAATCTAGCGTAGCCAAAGCCGTTAGTGGCGCTCCGTACGCCTTTTTGGGTCTTGTTTGCGGAGGTATGTGGCCACAGGCTATTAAAAGGACCTTCAGCTATAGGTTCTTAATCTGTCGAAACTCGGAGGCTCCGCGATGTCCCGTTATCTGCTCCTCGTTCTGGCGTTGGTAACAGCGTTGGTATCACCTCTTGTCGCATTCGATTCCACGCCGACGATCACTACCACGTCGCTGCCCGCCGGCATGGCAGGCAGGACCTACAACGCGCCATTAGAAGCGACCGGCGGCTTGCCGCCCTATACCTGGTCGGCCGACGGCCTGCCTGCCGGGCTGACAATCAACGCTTCCACCGGGCGGATTACGGGAGTTCCGTCTTTTTCGCAGCCTTCGCCGTGGAGCGTCGTGATCGGCGTCGTAGACAGCGCCATCCCGCGATTCATGGTGCGGCGGCAGCTTTCATTGATGGTTTACCCCGAGTGCAACCCCGGCTCCAGTTCGCTGCCGACCGGGATTGTCGGCACATACTATCAGGCTACGCTCGTCAACTCCTGCGGCGGCCTGCCGCCCTACACGTGGTCGGCCACCGGGCTGCCGTCGGGGCTCACGTTGAACCCTTTCAGCGGAGTGATCAGCGGCATCCCCACCGTTCCGTTTTCTGACAGTGTAATCGTCGCCGTGCACGATAGCAGCAGTCCTCCCAGCAGCGCGTCCTACCCGCTCCAACTGACGATTACGCGCGGGCTGACGATTGCCACGACCTCCCTGCTCACTGGAACCGCAGGCGCCCCTTATAGCTCGCCGTTGGCGGCCGTCGGCGGCGTGCCGCCCTACACGTGGTCGGCAGCCGTGCTGCCCGCGCCGCTGACCATCAACCCCGCTTCCGGGCTGATCAGCGGCATTCCCGACGCCTCTTTCACCGGCGACGTGACCATCACGGTCAGGGACAGCGCCAGCCCGCAAGGCAGTGCGGTCGCGGTTCTGCCGCTGGCGATCACCTCCGCGCTGACCATCACCACCGCTTCGTTGCCCTCCGGCAAGACGGGAATGCCCTTCAGCGCGCAGATGGCCGCCACCGGCGGCGCCCCGCCCTATTCCTGGTTCTCCAGCCTGCCCGCGCCTCTCATCATCAACTCTCTCGGCGTGATCGCCGGCATCCCCACCGACGCCTTCAGCGGCAACGTGACCATCACCGTTTACGACAGCAGCCCGGCGCAGAACCGGGCGACGCAGACGTTCTCTCTGACCATCAATCCCGCCACCTCCGCCCTGACGATCATGACCCCCTCGCTCGCCAACGCCACCGTGGGCGTGGCGTATAACGCGCTCGTCATCGCCACCGGCGGAACGCCGCCCTATACGTGGTCGGTCGCGGGCCTGCCGGCGCCGATGGGCATTGACCCTCTCAGCGGCCAGATCACGGGAACTCCAGACGTTCCCCAGTTCCCGCCGGGCAGCGTGACCGTGACCGTCCAGGACAGCGCCACCCCGCCCGGCAGCGCGTCCCGAAGCTACCCATTGACGGTGAATCCTGCGTTCGTGCTCAGCGCCGCTTCGCTGCCGAACGGAGTCGTTGGCGTCTTTTACAACTCGTCGGTCTTATCTGTGACCGGCGGCATGCCGCCCTACACGTGGTCGGTTACCGGGTTGCCGGCGCCCCTGTCCTTCAGCGTCGCGACCGGGCAGATCAGCGGCACTCCCACGGCTCCGTTTTCCGGCAGTGTAACCTTCACCGTGCACGACAGCAGCAACCCGCCGAACAACGCGTCCCAGACGCTCCCCCTCGGCATCTACGCCGGGCTGACGATCACTACCACATCCTTGCTTCCCGGCTCGGTGGGCGCCCCTTATGCCACGCCCTTGGCAGCCGCCGGCGGCATGCCGCCTTACACGTGGTCGGCCGCCGGGCTGCTCCCGCCGCTCACCATCAACCCCGCTTCCGGACAGATCAGCGGCGCCCCTGCCGCCGCCTATGCGGGCGATGTGACCATCACCGTCAAAGATAGCGCCAGCCCGCAAGCCAGCGCCTCGGCGACCCTGCTGCTGACCATCAATCCTTCGCTGACGATCACGACAACGTCGCTGCCCTCCGGAACGGCGCACACGGCCTACAGTGCGCAACTGGCCGCCACGGGCGGCTCGCCGCCGTATTCCTGGGCTGCCACCCTGCCCCCGGGTCTTACCATCAACTCCTCCGGGCAGATCGGCGGCGTCCCCACCGCCGCCTTCACCGGCACTGTGACGGTCACCGTTCTCGACAGCAGCCCGGCCCCATACAGGACGTCCCGGGACTTTTCCCTGACTATTGATCGCGGCATCGACCCGCTGACGGTTGTCACCACCGCGCTCGCCAACGGCGTCGCGGGCCTGGCGTACAGCGCGCCTGTGGCAGCCACCGGCGGCGTGCCGCCCTACACGTGGTCCGCCGCCGGACTGCCGGCGCCGCTCACCATCAACCCCGCTTCCGGGCAGATCGGCGGCGTCCCTGTCGCTGCCTTCTCCGGCAATGTGACCGTCACGGTGCGCGATAACGGCAGTCCGCAGGCCAGCGCGTCCCGGACACTTGCCCTGGCGATTGCCGGGCTGGCCATCACCACGACATCCCTGCCCGCCGGCTCCCTGGGAGGCTTCTATTCCGCGCCGTTGGCAGCCGCCGGCGGCGTGCCGCCCTACACGTGGTCTGCCGCCGGGTTGCCTTTGCCGCTGAGAATCAACGCCGTTTCCGGGCAGATCAGCGGATCTCCCGATACCCTCTTCACGGGCAATATCACCGTCGCGGTCAGGGACAGCGCCACCCCGCAAGCCAGCGCCTCGGCGACCCTGGCGCTGACCATCAATCCCTCGCTGACCATCACCACCACGTCGCTGCCCGCTGGCATGGTTGGTGTGGTATACAGCACGCAACTGGCCGCCATCGGCGGCACGCCGCCTTATTCGTGGTTCGCCAGCCTGCCGGAGCCTCTGACCATCAACTCCTCCGGGCAGATTAGCGGCGCGCCTGCCGCCACCTTCACCGGCAGGGTGACCATCACCGTATCCGACAGCAGTCCGGCCCAAAACAGAGTCACCCAGAATTTCTCTTTGACCATCAATCCCTCGACGAATCCCCCGGGTGGCGGGTTGACCATCACAACGGCATCGTTGCCCGCCGGCTCCGCGGGCGTCCTCTATGCCGCGACGTTGGCGGCATCCGGCGGCACGCAGCCCTACACGTGGTCGGCTGCCGGCCTGCCGTCTTCCCTGGCTGTCAACGCGTCTACCGGGCAGATTAGCGGCACTCCCACCGCCGGATTCGCCGGGAACGTGACGATCACCGTGAGAGACAGCGCCAGCCCGCAAGGCAGCGGCTCGGCGACCCTGGCGCTGACCATCAATCCCTCGCTGACCATCACGACTGCCTCGCTGCCCTCCGGTACGGTGGGGATGGCCTACAACGCCCAACTCGCGGCCACCGGCGGCACGCCGCCCTATTCGTGGTCTGCCAGCCTGCCGGCGCTTCTCACCATCAGCTCTTCCGGGCAGATCAGCGGCGCCCCGGCCGAGGCTTTCACCGGCAACGTGACGGTCACGGTTACCGACAGCAGCCCAACGCAAAAGAGGGCGACGCGGGATTTCGTGCTGACCGTCAATCCCGCTACTCCCACCCTGACGATCACCACCGCCACGCTTCCCAACGCCACCGTGGGCGCACCGTACAGCGCGCTCGTGGCAGCCACCGGCGGCGCCCTGCCGTATACGTGGTCCGCCACCGGCCTGCCGGCGGCCCTGGCCATCAATGCGGCCACCGGGCAGATTACGGGAACTGCCACCGTTCCCCAGCTTTCACCGGGCAACGCGATTGTGACGGTCAAAGACAGCGCCAGCCCGCCCAACAGCGCGTCCCGGACTTACTCGTTGACGGTGAATTCCGCGCTCGTAGTCACCACGGCAACGCTACCCAACGGCGCTGTCGGCGCGGCTTATAGCTCGACGCCCGCCGCCACCGGAGGCGTGCCGCCCTATACGTGGTCGGCTACCGGGTTGCCGGCCGCCCTCACGCTGAATCCCTCGTCCGGGCAGATCACCGGCACGCCTACCGCCCCGTTCTCCGCCAGTGTAACGTTCACGGTGCACGACAGCAGCGTCCCCCAGAACAGCGCGTCCCAAACGCTCCCCCTGACCATTGGCTCCGGGTTGACGATTACCACCACGTCTCTGCTCACCGGCTCTGTAGGCGCGTTTTACACCGCGTCGTTGGCAGTCGCCGGCGGCACGCCGCCCTACGCGTGGTCGGCCGCCGGGTTGCCGGCTCCCCTGAGGCTCAACTCCGCTACGGGGCAAATCAGCGGCTCTCCCGAGTCCCCCTTTACCGGTAACATCGCCATCTCCGTCAAAGACAGCGCCAGCCCGCAAGGCAGCGCGGCTGCCACCCTGGCCCTGAACATCAACGGACCGCTGACGGTCACCACCACGGCCCTGCCGTCCGGCGCGGTGGGGGCGCCCTACAGCGCGCAGGTCGCCGCCACCGGCGGCACGCCGCCCTATTCCTGGTTCGCCAGTCTGCCTCCGAATCTTACCTTCGGCTCTTCCGGGCAGATCAGCGGCACACCCGCCGCCGCCTTCACCGGCAGGGTGACCGTCACCGTTTCCGACAGCAGCCCGTCGCAAAACAGGGTGACCCAGTATTTCTCTCTCACGATTGCTCCCTCTACTTCCACCAATTTCTCTGGTTCCGCCAGGCTCGCGCTTGGCGCTGATGTCGCTTCTGCTGACTTCTCTACCTATGCGCCGGGCCAAAACCCCGACCCCGTCGCCGCGGATCCGCCTTTTCAGGTCCGCTACGCAGCCAATCTCCAGTTTGGCGAGTCGTTCATCGACATCTCCAACTCCGGCGCCAATGGCGCGCCTCTGCTTGGCCCCGGCTTTGGGAACCCTGCCGGCAACATCTGCGTCAACGTGTATGCGTTCTCCCCGGATGAGCAGGAGATCTCCTGCTGCTCTTGCCTGGTCACTCCCAATGGCCTGGTGAATCTCGGAGTCAACCGCGATCTGGTGGCGAAGACTCTGACAGGCGTGATTCCGACTTCGGTCGTGGTTAAGCTCGTGGCAACGCTGGCCGGCCCGGGAGGGACCGGCACAAGCTGCGCCAATAGCGCCGCGGCCGTCAGCGTGGAAAACCTGGCTCCTGGTCTGTTGGCCTGGGGAACTACGTCCCACCCCACTCCGGCCCAGGGCGTCTTCGCCACGACGGAAACCCCATTTTCACCCGCGACGCTCAGCCCCGACGAACTCGCCAGCATCGTCGGCCGCTGCGCGTTCATTCTCAGCAACGGCAGCGGTTTCGGAATCTGTTCTTCCTGCCGCGCCGGGGCTCTCGGAGGCAGCCGGCAGTAGCGATCGTGGGCCGAACGCTTCCAGCCGATTCCCTCCGGCTGGGCGCCGATGGCTGAGAGCCGATAGCTATGTTATGTGTAGCTATCGGCTCCAAGGAGAAGCCCTCTCGTGCCCGATCGCGCTTCCATTCTCCGCTCTGCGCTCGAACGCAGAAAAGCCCTCGTCGTCCCCGGATGCCACGACGCCCTGAGCGCCCGCATCATCGAAGCCGCCGGCTTCGAGGCCGTCCAGGTCAGCGGCTTCGGCGTCGCCGGCAGCCTCCTGGCGAAGCCCGATGTCGGCCTCGTCGATATGAAGGACGTTCTCGACATCACCGGCCATATCGCCCGCGCCGTCGGCATCCCTGTCATGGCCGATATCGATACCGGCGGCGGCAACGCCATTAACGCCGCGGCCATCCTCCCCCGCCTGCTCGAAATGGGGATTGCCGGCGTCAACATCGAAGATCAGGTCTTCCCCAAGCGCTGCGGCCACATGGACGGCAAGCAGGTCATCCCCGCCGACGAGATGGCCGGCAAGGTC
>JAIQFU010000304.1 GCA_020073115.1 Terriglobia bacterium | reverse complement strand
GTTGGGACGAGAATGCCACCCAGGATTAGGCTTCCTCCCATGGTGGGGGTCCCGTTCTTCATCCCGGATACTCCGCCCCTCAAGAGAAATCCCCTTTTCCTCTATTCGGCGGACCGGTTCCTGCGGCCGAATCCCTTCCGGGCCGACGTAGCGGTGGGGATTGATGAGGTGATCGAGCCGACGCTCGATGCTCTGTTGCTGATGGAATCGCAGATTCACGAAGGCGGAGCCGACGGCCACGCCGGCCTGTATCCGGCGGATGAAGCCGGCCGCCAGCGGCGCCGCGACGAGGTGCGCAAAAATCTCGCCCAGCGGTACGCCGCCGGCGCGGACCGTTTCCGCGAGGCCCTGACGACGTATTACGGCGCCGAGAAAGCCCGGTCCATCCGCTATGCCCAGGCATTCGAGATCTGCGAATACGGCCGCCGGCCGTCGCAGGCCGAGCTGAAACAGATGTTCCCGTTCTGAACCGGCTCACGCCCGCCACAGGCGCGGCGGCGGCTTCTGTTATTGCAGGACCACGATCTCGTAGTCGGAGAGACGAGGGAGGGTGATGCTCGTATACCCCTGGTCCGTTTTTACCGCCAGGCTGCCCGGCGTGCGGACGGTCCTCGCGCGGCGGAACGCGCCGGCAACCTCCAGGTGAATGTCGTTCATCGGAATCGGCGGGTAGTAGCCCGTCTGCGAGTGCCCGCTCAGGTTGACGAGGTGCAGCAACGTCACCCCGTTCTGCCGCATCAGCGTAATTTCCACCAGAGGATGCGCATCCGTCCGCACCTGGCGGCGCGGGTTGAGCAGCCAGTAACGTCAGGGCCAGAAGGGAAACCATCGTATATTCCGGAGGTCCGATCATCGACGGGGGAACGAGGGTCAGGGGCGCGGGGCCGCCGCCTTGCAGTTCGGTGAACGGCCCGTCGATCATGAGCAGATCGACCTCCTTCAGGGAGGGGTAGGCCGCGTGATCGCGAACCCGGGCGTAGCCCTTCATGTCCTCGATCGCGCCGGCCGTGGGGGCGATTTCGAAGCCGGGCTTGCGCGCGCTGACCACGAGCGCCCGGCCGCCTCCTTCGACGTACTGCCGCAAAGCAGCGGGCGCCCAATCGGCCGCCACCACCAGGTCGAAGTCGCGCTTGCCCAGCCAATCCATGTTGTCCGACACGGCGAACGGGATATGTTCCTCGCTGAGCAAACGGAACAGGCCCCGGTACGACTGCTCGCTGAACGCGCCGCCGGAGGATGGCGCGCCCAGCAGCAAAACCCGTGCGGCGCTGCTCTGGCCGGCATAGTATTGTTCGTTCGCCGCGGCCCACAGGAAAATCGGTTTGATCGCTTCCCGGGCCTGGCGGTCCTGTTGGTCCAGCGTGCCATTCACTTCGAAGGTCAAAGCGCCGCCGTTCGCCAGATGCTGCCATGCCCGCAACGCGATCTCCTCGCGCGGAACGGTTGCGAAGCGCCAGGGGAAATCCACGAACTGCATGT
The DNA here is from genome assembly GCA_020073115.1 of Terriglobia bacterium. Classification (GTDB taxonomy): domain Bacteria; phylum Acidobacteriota; class Terriglobia; order Bryobacterales; family Bryobacteraceae; genus BOG-224. The sequence continues at coordinate 5,973 of JAIQFU010000304.1, read as the reverse complement.
TCAGATCGACCGCCATCTTTCCGGGTTGGCTGCCGCGGGCGCGGTTCACGTGGTCGCTGGCCGAGTAGGGCCACAAAGGCAAGGGCCGGGCAACCGCCGTGTTGGATTCCGACATGATGCCATCGGTGTAATCCTGGATGTAATTGAAGTACCCCGCCTGAGGCCGCTTTTTGTGAATCAGGTCTCCGATCGCCGCAGCCACCTCGCGCGACGAGGCAAGCATGAACCGGCGATAATCGTCGTCCGGCCGTTCCGGGATCTCTTTGCCGTAGAGTTGCCGGTACTTCCTCTGGCAGGCGGCGCAATGGCAGAGCCCGACGGGACGGCCGCTGTAATCGCTCGACTGGTTCCCGAACATGTTGAAGAACAGGCCATCGACGGCATACCCGTCGAGAGCCTCGGAGAGGATCTCCATCGCCCGCTCGCGATAATAGCCGCCATTGATACAAGTCGAGTACAGGCCGTTGTAGATGACCGGGCCCCCGTCGCTCCGGCGAAAGAACCACTCCGGGTGGGCATCGAACACCGCTTTCCGCGTTTTGCTGAAATCGAACCTTCCGACCACGCGGATCTTCCGGGCGTGAGCCTCTCGCAGCACGTCGCCGAACAGGTCGCGGCCCGCGGGCAGGTACGGGCTGGCGTAATGAGACTCCACCCGGGTCGGATAGTAGGCCGCGATTCCTCCCATCCCCATCAGGAGCACGTTGGCGCGCATGGCCGAGAGTTGTCCCATGAGCCGCGGCGCGTCGAGGCCGGCGTCGGTCTCCCGCAGGTTCGTCTGCACCCATCGGATGGGTTCCTGCATCCACCAGCCCTCCTCGGCGCGGGCGGAACCAAGCAGCGCGGCGACCGCGAGAAGTGGGATCAGGCGCATACGAGCAGTGTACCGTGGCGCGGTTCCCCGGCCTGCGCCGCCAGGCCTGGCGCCCTGCGGCGGGTTGGCAATCGCCGCGAACGGCGGATTCGGTCGATTACGGCGGATTCGGTCGATTACAATGTGTGCTGATCCCGTATTTGCGCGAGGTGAAATGCGATGCGACTCCGGTTCCTCCTCATAGGTTTGATTTCGATTTTGGTCCGGCCGGGCAGCTTTGCCTCCGCCCAGCCGGCCGCATCCCCCGCCGCGGCGCCCGAAGTCAGGAAGGCGGCCGCGCGGCCCACCGCCGGGCTATCGGCCGAGCGGCTGAAGCGCCTGGATCGCGTCCTCCAACAGTACGTAGACGCCAACCAGATCGCCGGCGCCGTCGCCCTCGTGCTGCGCGATGGCAGGCCGGCGTACGAAGGCGCCGTGGGTTGGAGCGACAAGGAAGCCGGCCGCAAAATGGCCGCGGATACGATCTTTCGCATCGCATCGCAGAGCAAAGCCATTACGACCGCCGCTATTCTGGCTCTCGTCGAGGAAGGCAAGATCGGCATCACCGAGCCGGTCAGTCACTTCCTTCCGAGCTTCGCAAAGACCACGGTCGCCGTGCGCACGAACTCCGGCGTCAACATGGTTCCAGCCAGGCGGCCAATCACCATTCAGGACCTGCTGACGCACACCGCCGGCATATCTTACGGAACGGAACCGCTTGTGGCGCCACTCTATGAGAAGAAAGATCTCGGGCCCGCGGCCGGCAACGGCTGGTACACCGCCGATAAGGACGAGCCGATCTGCGCAACGATGGAGCGGCTGGGTTCGCTGCCGTTCGTCGCCCAGCCGGGAGAGGCTTTCGTCTATGGCTATAACACCGACATCCTGGGCTGCGTGGTCGAAAAGGCCTCGGGTATGCCGCTCGACCAGTTTATCCGCACGCGCATCACGGAGCCGTTGGGCCTGAAGGACACTCGCTTCTTCCTGCCTGCCGCGCAGCGCGAGCGCCTCGCCGCCGTCTACGCCAGCGGCGACGATGGCAGGATCGTACGCGCTCCGGAGGGCTCCAAGGGGCAGGGGCACTACGTGGACGGCCCCAGGAAGAGCTTCGCCGGCGGGGCAGGGCTGCTTTCCACGGCGCGTGATTACGCGCGTTTCCTGGAGATGATCCGGCGGGGCGGCGCGCTCGACGGCGTCCGGATCCTGGCTCCGCGCACCGTGGAGTTGATGACTACGAACCAGACAGGCGCGCTGCACTCCGCCACCGGGTTGGGCTTCGGCTTCGGCTTCGAGACGGTGGACCGCTATGGCGCGAAGGGCATGGCCGGGGTGGGGGCTTTCGGGTGGGGCGGCGCGTACGGCACGACGTACGAAGTGGACCGCCTCAGCCACATGGTGATCGTGCTGATGATCCAGTTGATGCCGAATCGAACCGACATCCAACAGAAGTTTTCGAACGGCGTGTACCAGGCGTTGTTGAACTGAGCCAGTACCGCCGGTGGTCGGTGTCTGCCACCGGTTCCTTTCGCCCCTTCGAAGAACCGGCGGCGGAAATCGACCGCCGGCGGCGCCCGGTCGCGGCTCATCCACTTTCAGCGCCCCTCCACATTGATGTCGCGCGCGGGGTAAAATGGGACCGTTTTCTTCTATTGGGAGGTGATCGGTGTCCAATCGACGCGAGTTTCTGGGCGGGTTAGTGAGCGCCGCCGGGGTGGCTGCCGGGCAGACTCCGGCAAGCCGCGTGCTCGGAGCCAACGACCGGGTCCGCTTCGGCCTGATCGGCGCGGGCGCGCGCGGCATGGAGGATCTGGGCTTCGCGCTTCGTTGTACGAACGTGGAGGCTGTGGCGGTGGCCGATGTCTACACGGGACGCTTCGAAGCCGCCCGGAAGCTGGCTCCGAACGTCAAGACCTACCGCGATTTCCGCCAACTGCTCGACGATAAGAGCATCGATGCGGTGTTGATTGTCACGCCCCAGCACCAACACTGCCTCAATTTCGTGCCGGCCATCCAGGCGGGCAAGGATGTCTATCAGGAAAAGACCATGGCGTTCACTCCCGCTCACGCCCGGCGCATGAAGCACGCGTTTCAGGGCTCGGGCCGCGTGGTCCAGATCGGCATGCAGATGAATAGCGGGCCGGGACTTCAGAAGGTCCGCGAGCTGGCTACCAAAGAAAATCTGGGCTCCATCACCGCGCTCCAGGCCTTTCATTTCCGAAATTCGGCGTACGGTGGATGGAGGCGCACGCCTCCCCAGGACTGCGACGCCGAGCACGTTGACTGGGCCGCTTTTCAAGGCGAGGCGAAGACCTGTCCGTTCGATCCGCAACGCTACATGAACTGGCGTTTCTACTGGGACTACTCGGGCGGCAACGTGTTCGAGAACATGGTGCACCAGGTAGGCTTCTGGTATGGGGCGCTGGGCTGGAACATCCCCGAATCGGTGACCATGACCGGGGCCGATTACCTCGCCCCGCAGATGCACGTTCCGGACACCATGTCGGTGACCATGCAGCAGCCCGAGAAGGTTCTCTTCACCTGGAATTCCATGTTCGGCAACGCCTATTTCGGTGAAGGCTACGACCTGTTGTTCGGCAATGCGGGAACCTTGATTCACGACCAGGGCGACAGCGTGGCTCTGTTGCCGCAGCGCCGCAGGGGCGCGCAGGGCGCGGCCGGCGCTCCGGCATCGGCGCCGCCCATCGGCGGGACCTCCTGCAAGGATTACTCGACGCAGCACTTCCAGAACTTTTTCGATTGCGTCCGCAGCCGCAAGGAGCCGGTCTGTCCGTTCGACCTCGGGTACCGCGTGGCCGCGGCCTGCCAGATGGCCATCGCCTCGTATCGCCAGCAGCGCCCGGTGCGCTGGGATCCCGAGACGGAAGATATCATCTGAAACATATGACCCGCCGGGAACTACTGAGAACCGCGCCGGCGCTGGCTGCCGCCGGCCAACTCCGCGCCCAACCCACCTCCTCGAGCCGGCTGCGGGCCGGACTGGTCGCCTATTCGTTTCGGGCGCAACTGGAGAAGCGGGCCATGAGCTACGAGGCTCTCATCCGGTACGTCGCCGATCTGGGCCTCGAAGGGCTCGACACCACCGTCTACTGGTTTCCCGATACATCGGACCAGTTCCTGGCATCGCTGCGCCGGACGGCATACAAGAACGCGGTGAGCCTTTACAGCATTGCGGCGCGGGTGAACCTCTGCCAGCCCACGCCCGAGCGGCAGCGCGCGGAAGTGGAGAACGCCAGGAAATGGGTGGATGTCGCCGAGAGGATTGGAGCGACGCACCTGCGCGTTTTCGGCGGCGCCATACCGAGAGGAGCCACCCAGGCGCAGGCGATCTCATGGGCGGTGGAGGTATTGAAGGCGGCTGCGGAATATGCGGGCTCCCGAGGCGTCCTGCTTGGGGTGGAAGATGATGGCGGGCTCTCGGCCACGGCCGAGCCAACGGTGGCCATCGTCAAGCAGGCGGATTCGCCGTGGGTGGGCATTAATCTCGACACCGGAAACTTCCCGAAGGACGGCTATGCCCAGGTGGCGCTGTGCATCCCGTATGCCGTGAACGTCCATTTCAAAAGCCGGATTGCGGGCGGCGACGGCGCGAAGGAAGACGTCGATATGGACCGCCTTCTCGGAATGTTGGCAAAAGCTGGATACAGGGGCTATATCTCACTGGAGTACGAGGATGCCGATCCGGAGTCCGGCGTGCCGCGTGTCGCGGCCGGCCTTCTGCGCGCCATCGCGAAATACTCCTCGAACCGATAACGGCTGGTAGATTCAGGGACGATACGGAGGCCGCCACATGATGGACGAAAATGCCAACGCCGGCCGGAGACGCTTTCTAACGGCCGCCGGGGGCGCGCTGCTCCTCAAGCCGCAAACCGTTTTCGGGTATCAGGCCAATTCGACGGTCGAAGTCGGGCTCGTCGGGTGCGGCGGGCGCGGAAATTGGATTGCGCCGTTCTTCCCCGAACACGCGGGGGCGCGCGTGGTGGCTCTCGCCGACGTGATCCGGAGGAACCTCGACGCCACGCGCGAGAAACTCGCGGTCGATGCCGGCCGCGCCTACTGGGGTCCCGACGCCGGTCGCGAGTTGGCGCAATCGAACGTCGACGCCGTGGTCATCGAGACGCCGCCGTACTTCCATCCGGCCCACGCGGCCGCGGCGGTGGATGCGGGCCGGCACGTCTTCTGCGCCAAGCCCGTCGCGGTGGATGTACCCGACTCCCAACTCTTCCTCGCCACCGGCCAGCGGGCGCAAGCCAAAGGACTGAGCTTCTGGACCGATTTCCAGACCCGCGCCCGCCCCGTGTTCCAGGAGGCCGTGGAACGGATGCGGCGCGGCGACATCGGCAACCTCGTCATGGCCCAGGTCTTCTACTACGCCAACCGCCCCTGGACAGACCGTTCCACTCCGGGGATGGACCCCGGGCTGAGGCGCATCGTGAACTGGATCGGCGACCGCGTCATCAGCGGCGACATCATCGTGGAGCAGAACATCCACGTGCTGGACATGGCGAACTGGTATCTCGGAGGCCACCCCCTGCGGGCTTTCGGGACCGGAGGGCGGACCAGTTGGGCCGGGACCAAAAGCGACACGGGCGATGCCTGGGACCACTTTGCGGTGAACTTCTGGTACCCCAACGACGTGCAGTCCACGTTCAGCTCGCACCAGCTCACCGGCAGGTTTTCCGACCTGTGCGTGCGCTGCTTCGGTCTCCACGGCTGCGCGGACACGCATTACGGCGGCTTGGTGCGCATCGCCGCCGACGACCGCGACAAGACGTGGACCGGGGCGCAGACCGACGACACGTTCACGGGCGGATGCGTCGCGAACGTCAAGAGCTTCATCGAGAGCATCAGCTCCGGAAAACCCATCAACAACGCGGCCACCGCGGTGGAAAGCAACCTCACGGGCATCCTGGGACGCATGGCCGCGTATCGGGGCGGCGCCGTCACCTGGGACGAGATGATGCGGTCCACCGAGAAGTGGGAAGCCAGCTTGAAGCTCAAGTGGGGAGGGTTGTGGCGCCAGTGGGCCTCCGGACGGACCCAGAGGGCGCCCCGCCCGGTTTCGTGAGGGCATGATGCCGGCACGAAAGCCGGCATGGCAG
>JAIQFU010000303.1 GCA_020073115.1 Terriglobia bacterium | reverse complement strand
GAAGTGGAGTACGAAGCGAGGGCGGCGCATCAGACACGCTCGCCATGCAGTCTATCCTCGGCAGTGTGCGAACTGCAATCGAACAAGCCTCACAGATGCAAACTCGGCGGCACGAAGCCTAACCGGATCGCGCGGGCAAAAAACGGGGGTACGGGAGATGAGCGCTACAGGTCTTTCGGGCGCAACCCGGTATGGCGCGAGATTTCGGCGAGCATCACGGGACCGATTTCCTCTTGGTCATGGAAGGCGAAGCGGTACTGCGACCAACCCTCGCGCCTCAACGTTCGATGGGAGCCCGCGGTGCGGACAACGCGCCAGCCGATTCGCTGGAGCGCGGCAAGCACGCGCCGCGCCTTGGTCGCGGGCCACTCGTTCATGCCGCAGTCGAGAACTGCAGGGTATCGGCGTCCGGCCTCATCTCGCCGTGTTCGATCTCTTCAGCGATGACCCGCAAGGCTAGCGCCTTGACCTTGATCGTCGCCTCTTCTGCGGTTGCGCCATAAACGGTGACCCCCGGCAGTTCGGGAACGTCGCCAATCCAACGGCCATCAGTTTCCCGGAGAAGCCGGATCGTGAGCCTCATAACTGCAATCTTATCACCTTCCTAGAGCCTGTCATGACCGTCGATTTGGAACTTGTGGCCGCAAAATGGGGTTACCGTGAAAATCGCGCGCGGGCAGGCGTGCTCTATTTCCAGGGACTATTTGACGCCTGCTGCAAAGTGCCGCTCGAATAGCTCCCGCGCCAGTTTCAATCCCTCCGGGCTCAGCACCACCGACTTCGCCTTGCTCTTCGGATCCGAAATGTACCCCTTCGCATGGAGCCGGTCCAGCGCGCCCCAATCGTGCGATTTCCACGCGCGGGCTCCCCATTCATCCGTCTCGGTGATGGTCAGATACAACAATGCCAGCACCATCTCGTCGACTTTGTCGTCGTTGTACTTCATCGCCATTCTTCCTGCCGCGAAAAGAAAGACCGCCCATTGGAAGACGCGCAACCACGTGAGCCGGGCAGAAGCCCGGCTGCCGGGCGGAAGCCCCGCCCCACCGCGTCTTCATCGCCGCGGCGCGCAGGCGGGCATTGCGATTCAGCCGCTTGGCGAGCCGCCGGTCGTGGGCCGCATCAGAACTTCCGTCCCACCAAACGCCCCGCCACCGCCGCAACCGTACCCAGCCGCCCGAATCTCTCCTGGAACATCGTCGTATACAGTGCCCGCATGTTCCCCGGCGGCGGCTTCGTGCCTTCCTTCTTCCGCAGGCGCAGCGCCCCCGACGGGCAGCTGGTCACGCATAACCCGCAGCCGATGCACCGTTCCTCCGCCACCGCCGCCGGTTCGTCGCCCGAAGCGATGGCGTCCATCTGGCAGCGCGGCGCGCACGCTCCGCAGATCTGGCAGGCGTCCCGGTCCACCTCGGCCACGAAGTCCGTCTGAAACAGATAAGCCGGCCGCGGCAGTTTCTTCGCCGAGGTCAACACCCCACAGCAACATCCGCAGCAGCAGCAGACGAATATCGGCTCCTGCGTGTTCTGCGGCTGAAGTACCAGTCCTTCGCGGTCCGCCTGCTCCAACAGGGCCAGCATCCCTTCCTTGGTGACCTCGACCGAGATCCCCCTGTCCATGGTCACCATCGCCGCGGCGCCCAAGACCAGGCAGTTTCGTCTCTCCTTGGTCTGCCGGCACGGCTCGCCCGTGAGATCCTTTCCCTGCCTGCAGATGCAGTTCAACGCCGCGAAAGGCCCGGGATGCCCCTCCACGTACGCCCGGATGTCGTCATACTGCGCGACGGCGCGTTCTACTTCGATGGATTTGTTCACCGGCGCCGTCCTCATCTGCGGCGTCTGCGTCGCCAGCAGCGCGGCTCCGAACTTCTCATCCAGGTATGCCCGCATGTCGCGCTCGAACTCCGGCGTCAACCGGTCCACTTGCGCTTCGTACATTCCCAGCACCAGGGGCGACTTGCCGTACAGCGGCCCGCCTTTCCCCGGCGCCTTCTGGATCGAACCTTTCTCGGCCATGCGTTCCAGCGCCTGCCGCAACTCCTCGATCGCCATCCTGCCCGCGCGCCGGCGGATCGCTTCGAGCGGCTCCGGAATGGCGCTCAAGCACAGGGCCAGCCGCGCCTCCTCGGGCGTGAAGAGATGCTTCAGAATCCGGAGTTCCACCCCGGATTCGGTCGCCGGGAACGGCACCGGCATGCGGTCCAGGTGGCGCTGCAGCTCGCGGTAGAGTTCGTCCGTTTCCATATCCCTATCCTTACCTCTCCGGGCCTGCCCCTGCGCGGACAATTTTCGCCCTATTAGAGGAATTTATACGTGCATTAAAACTCTTGCGGATCCGCATATCGGCAATTATAATGAGGTCGGAGGAGGCAAGACCCACGAATAGTTGGTGCTATGGCTGGCGCATCCCGAATCTCCTGGCAAACTGAATACAATCAGAGACTTGCGACGGCGGAAGTAGCGGTCAGGCTGGTCCGTTCGGGCAATCGCATCTGGGTTCATCCCGGCAACTCCACCCCTGAGCCCCTGCTCGACGCCCTCGTCGAACGCGCCAGCGAACTGCGCAATGTGGAATTACTCCACATGCTGACCTTGGGGAAAGCGGCATACACGCATCCCCGGTACGCCGGCAGCTTCCGCCATAACGGTCTGTTCCTCGGCCCCAACACGCGCGAAGCCGTCTCCACCGGCCGCGCCGATTACACTCCCGTTTCGCTCTACGAGATCGAGACGCTGTTCACCTCCGGCGATCTCCCGGTCGACGTCGCCTTCATCCAGGTCTCACCGCCGGATTCCTACGGATACGTGAGCCTCGGAACCGGCGTGGACTGTACCCTCACGGCGGCTTCCCACGCCCCGCGCGTGGTGGCGGAAGTGAACCGCAACATGCCGCGCACGCTAGGTGATACATTTCTGCATGTGAGCCGGATTTCCGCCATCGTCGAGACCGCGCGGCCCCTGCTGGAACTTCCCCCGGCGCGCTCCAGCGAGGTCACCCAACGGATTGCGCGCAACGTGGCTTCGCTCGTGCCGGACGGCGCCACGCTGCAGATCGGCATTGGCGGCATCGGCAACGAGGTGCTGGCGGCGTTGCGCGGCCACCGCGATCTCGGGATCCACACCGAACTGTGCCCCGATGGCATCGTTCCTTTGATCGAAGCCGGAGTGATCAACGGAGCCCGGAAGACCCTGCATCCCGGAAAAGTGGTCGCGGGATTCGTGCTCGGGTCGCAGCCGCTCTTCGATTTGATCGGCGGCAACCCGCTGTTCGAGTTTCATCCCACCAGCTACGTGAACGACCCGTTCGTCATTGCCCGCAACGACAACATGCACGCCGTCAACTGCGCCATTCAGGTGGATCTGACGGGCCAGGTCTGCGCCGATTCCATGGGGACGCGGCCTTATAGCGGCGTCGGCGGGCAGCCCGATTTCGTGCGCGGCGCGGCCCGGTCCAAAGGCGGCAAGTCGATTATCGCGCTGCCTTCCACGGCCAAGGAGGGCGCTATCTCGCGCATCGTTCCCGTGCTCGACCAGGGAGCCGGAGTGGTGACGCCCCGTTCGGACACGCAGTACGTGGTTACCGAGTACGGGGTCGCATACCTGCGCGGCCGGACATTGCGCCAACGGGCGGAGGCGCTGATCGCCATCGCCGACCCCAAGTTCCGCGACTGGCTGCGCGAAGCCGCGGCCCGCGGGAATTATCTGGAGGCGCCCAGCGCGCTGGTCGCCTAGGAGCGAGGAATGAGCAACAACGGAAAACCCGACCGGGGCTCGGTCGATCTCAATTCGGAAGAATGCAAGGGCTGCGGCCTCTGCGTGGAAGCGTGCCCTCCGAAGGTCCTTCGGTTGGCCGAGCGGCTGAACCACTACGGCTACCATCCGGCGGAGTATCTCGGAGCGTGCACCGGCTGCGGCATCTGCTTCTTCGTCTGCCCCGAGCCGGGAGCCATTAAGGTGCTGCGCTTGGCGGCGTAGGTGAGGCGGGCCTTCGGCCTGCCGCGGGGGGACCCCATGAATGCGCAACTGACGAAAGGCAACGAAGCGATTGTGAAGGCCGCCGTGCTGGCCGGCGCGCGCGCCTATTACGGATATCCCATCACGCCGGCGAGCGAGATCGCCGAAGCGGCCGCGCTCTATTTTCCGCAGGCCGGGGGCGTGTTTCTCCAGGCCGAAAGCGAAGTGGCTTCCATCAATATGCTGTACGGCAGCGCCTCGGCCGGCGTGCGCTCCCTGTCCGCCTCCAGCGGCCCCGGCATCAGCCTCATGCAGGAAGGCCTGAGCTACCTGGCCGGCGCCGAATTGCCCTGCGTGGTGGCGAACATCATGCGCGCCGGGCCCGGACTGGGCAACATCGCGCCCGAGCAGAGCGACTATAACCAGATGGTCAAAGGCGGCGGACACGGCAACTACCGCAACCTCGTGCTCGCGCCCGCCTCCGTGCAGGAGATGGCCGACCTGACCACCCTGGCCTTCGACCTTGCGGACCGCTACCGCAACCCCGTCGTCCTGCTGGCCGACGGCTACATCGGCCAGATGATGGAGCCGGTGCGGTTCGCTCCGCCGCGGCCCGTTCCGCCGCCCGCGGAATGGGCCGTTACCGGCACGGCCGAAACCCGCAAGAACCTGATCTGTTCCATCTATCTCGAGCCGGACCTCATGGAGGCCTACGTCCGCAAGCTCGAGGCGAAGTACGCGGAAGCCGCGCGCGCCGAGACGCGCGCCGAGAGCTGGCGGACCGAAGACGCCGAGATCGTGCTGGTGGGCTACGGCATCATGGGCCGCGTCCTGAAAGCGGTGGTGGAGTTGGGCCGCGCCCGCGGGATCGCCTTGGGCCTGCTCCGCCCCATCACCCTGTATCCCTTCCCCAGCGCCGATCTCCGCGCCCTGGCCCGGACGGCGAAAGCGTTCGCCGTGGCGGAGCTCAGCACCGGCCAGCTCGTGGACGACGTGCGCCTGGCCCTGGAGGGACGCCGGCCGGTAGAGTTTTTCAGCCGCGTGGGCGGCAACGTCCCCTCCGCCGAAGAAGTGCTGGCCTTCGTGCAGCGGACGTTGCGCCAGACGCACTACTGCCCCGGATGCGGCCACGGCGTAACGCATAAGCTGCTGGCCAAAGCCATCGACGAGCTCGGGATCCAGGACCGCACCGTTCTGATCAGCCCCGTAGGCTGCTCCGTTTTCGCCTACTACTATTTCGACGTGGGCAACATCCAGGCGGCGCACGGCCGCGCCTCGGCGGTGGCCACCGGCGTCAAGCGCAGCCGCCCGCAGAGCATCGTCATCAGCTACCAGGGCGATGGCGACCTCGCGGCCATCGGCACGGCGGAGATCGTCCACGCCGCCAACCGCGGCGAGCCCATCACCGTCGTTTTCGTGAACAACGGAATTTACGGCATGACTGGCGGGCAGATGGCGCCCACCACGCCCCTCGGAAAGAAAAGCACCACCTCTCCCTTCGGCCGCAGCGAGTGGAACGAAGGCTTCCCCATGCGCATGTGCGAGCTGCTCAATTCGCTGGAGGCCCCGGTCTTCATCGAGCGCGTCTGCCTGGGCGACAACAAGCAGATCATGCAGGCCGCGCGCGTGTTGAAACGGGCGCTGGAAAACCAGGTGAAGGGACTGGGCTTCTCCTTCGTGGAAGTGCTCTCGCCCTGCCCCACCATCTGGAAGATGGAACCGCTCGAGGCCAAGGCGTTCGTGCGCGACGAGATGACCCGGACGTTCCCGGTCGGCAACCTGCGCGACCGCGGCAAGACCGCTCCCGTCAGGCCGGTTCCGGCCGCGCCCCCGCCCCTGGACGACCTGCCGCGAATTCTCGGCCTCGAAAACGGCCATCCGCAACCCGAAGGCTCCCGGGCCGCCAGGCCGCTCGATCTTCGCATCAAGGTCGCCGGCTTCGGCGGCCAGGGCGTGCTCATGCTGGGCGAGGTGCTGGCCGAAGCGGGGCTGGGCGCGGGCTACCAGGTTTCCTGGCTGCCTTCCTACGGCCCCGAGATGCGCTCCGGCACGTCCAATTGCCACGTCCGCATCGCGAGCCGGCCCGTGGATTCGCCTATGGTGTCGCGCCCCAACGTCCTGATCGCCATGAACGAGCCGTCGCTCCGCAAGTTCCTGGCTGCGGTGGAACCGGGCGGCGTCGTGTTGTACAACGCACCGTCGCTTCCGCAAGACTGCGGCCGGCCGGACGTCCGCATCATCGCCAGGCACTTCACCGCGATGGCCGACGAATTAGGCGCGTCGAAAGCAGCGAATATCGTGATGCTGGGAGCGCTGCTGGAAACCACGGACCTGCTGGAGGAATCTCACATTGTCGCCGCCCTGCGGCGGAAGGTGAAAAGCCAGCGTTGGTTCGAGATCGACGTCCAAGCCCTGGCCAGAGGAAGGCGGGAACTAAACCAGTAGGCTGCCAAACGTGGAGTGGGCCTCCGGCCTGGCAGGCTGAAAGCCCACTCCACCCGCTATTTCTGCTATTTCTTCCTGATATTGATGGTCCCGTTCAGCGTCCGGAAACTGAACTCCGGGCCACCGCCGTTGATCGTCCCGTACATCGTTTTATCGAACCGCACCCGGTACTTGCCATCCTTCGTCGTATTCGGCTCCGTCGTGGCGCCTCCGCCCGTCAGCTTGATATCGAAATCGCTGTTGATCGAGCCGTTGTCCGTCTTCATTTTCAGGTTGGCCTTGGTCTCCGCCGGCAAGCTGACGTTGATGGCGCCGTTGAGCGTGCTGAATGACATCGGTTTTCCCGGATCGACCCGGTCCATGGAGACGTTCAGCTCTCCATTCAGGGTGTCCGCGACCACCGTCCCGGAGACGTGGGTCAGGGTGACCGCCCCGTCCAGGTTCTTGGCCTCAATCTCCCCGCGGACTCCGTCCACCGTGAGCGGCCCTTCGGCCGACCGCAGCTTGAGCGAGGTGTCCGGAGGTACGGTGATCACCAGGTTGGCGTGAACCATCGGGCTCAGCTTGACGGTGATCACATTGTCTTCTTCCGAGACCTCGAGACCATGCGGGCTGTCGATGCGCCGCATTCCCGCGGGCGGGGGAGGGGCAGGCTCGGTGCGCGGCCCTCCCGACGTCTCCACAATCACGTCCTTGCCCGCGGAAGTCTTGACCGTAATCGACCCGGTGAGCAGGGTCGCGTTCACCTGCCGTGGCCGGGCGCTGTTCCGCGCGGGCACTACTACCCGGTCGCCCGCAGCCTCCTGCGCGCAGGCAAGCCCGCAGGCGGCGAACATCGTGGCCGTGAGGGCCAACATCTTCTTCATTGGAGTCATCCTCTTCTACAGCGTTTTCGAATGCAGCCGGATGGGCCCGTTGAGCGTGTCGAAGGTCAGCTTCGGGCCTCCGCCGCCGATGCGCACCGACCCGCTGCGGTCCGAGTGATACGTGAACCGCCCGTTCTTACTCTCACCCAACGCCTGGCTGCCGGGCAGAGGCGTGGTCTGGAAGTCGGTGTACACCCCTCCGTTCAGCGTCTTGAAGTGAACGTCGGCATTCAACCCGGCCGGGAAGTACACGTCCACCGCGCCGTTGATGGTCTTGAACTGCGAATCGCGGTCGGGGTTCCGGCTGAACGTCACTTTGACGGGCCCGTTGATGGTATTCGCGCTGCCCGACCCGGCCACGTCCTCCATCTCGATCCCGCCGTTGATCCCGTTGATGGCGAAGTTGCCGTTGGTCTTTTTCACCTGGATCGGGCCGCCGTTGATGGTCTTCAGCGCCAGTTCGATCGCCTCCGGGACTTGGATCTCGAAATCGTAATCGACCTCGTACCCGTCGCGACGGTCGCCGTTGACGCCGCCGTCCTTGTTGCGGAACGGCCCGTTGACGTAGAACCGGACGGTGTTCCCCTGCTGGGAAATATCCAGCGTGACGTCGCGCTTCGCGGCCTGGAGCCTTTCGTCGCTCTCCGCGTAGACGTGTTTCTGCACGGTGGCTTGAACCACCGCGCCGGCGGCCCCGGTCACGTGGATGTAGCCGTTGACGTTGTCGACTTCGAGCTTGCTCCCGGGCGCCACGTTGAACGTGCGCTGGACGGTTTCCTGTTCGTTGACTTTCCAGTTGTCAACCCGGCGCTGAGCGTCGCCCAGGGCGGGATAAAGAATCAGAGCGGCTAAAATCAGGCGTTTCACTTCGCAACCTCCATCTGTTTGAGGGCCCAGGCGGCGCGTTGGCGGACGGCCGCGTTGAACCGCGCGTCTTCGGCGGCTTTCCGCAGCACGGGAGCGGCGTCCCGGTCGTTCAACTGCGCCAGTAGATCGATAATCGCCACTTGCACCAGGGGCGAATCCTGCACGGGGATGGCGTCCGCCAGCGCGCGGCGCACGTCCGGGCTGCCGGCGAATTTCTGGAGCGCGTCCACCGCGGAGAGCCGGACGTTCACGTTGGAATCGTGGTTCACGGCGCGGAGCAGAGCCTGTTCTACCTGGTCGTCGGGTTGCGCCACCTGGTACGCGTAGTTGACGCCCCGCAGGCGCGAACTGGGCGACTGCTCCTGCAACAGCGAGAGGGCCACCAACTGGCGCAGGCTCTCCACCTGTCCCCGTAGCTGGGCCACCTCGTTCTGCGGTTCCGCAACGGGCCGGGGCGCAAACGCGTAACGGCCGCCCACCAGTCCGGCGATCACCAGGGTGGCCGCCACCACCGCCTGCCACGCCGGCCGCGCGGGCCACAGGGTCCAGCTCCATGAGCGCTTCGGAGCCGCCGCGGACGGCCGTTCGCTCCGGCCCGCCGCCATTCCGGCCTGGTACGCTTCCAATACTTCCAGGAAGCGGCGGCGCATCGCCGGGTCTGGTTCCGGGGCCGGCAGATCATCCATTTGTTTCCACACGTCGCTCAACTCCTCGATTTCGGCCCGGCACGCGGCGCAGGATTCCGTGTGCGCTTCGAATTTCCCGCGCGCGGCGTCTTCGAGACGCCCTGCCAGGTAATCCGCGATCTGTTCCCGTATGCGGTCGCAACTCATATCGCCTGCTCCCTTCGCAGCGCGAAGAACCGGTCGCCCAGTTCGCGCAAGGCGCGGTACACCCGCACTTTCACCGTCCCCACCTCGCAGTTGAGGACGGAGGCGATCTCCTCGTACTTCAGATCCTGAAAACGGCTCATCACCAGCACTTCCCGTTTTTCGCGCGGCAGGGCCGCCAGGGCGCGCCGCAGCAGCGCGGATTCCTGCTTCCCCTGCAAGCGCCGGTCGGCGGGTATTTCCGCGCTGCCGATCTCGGCCTCGTCCGGCAGCGCCACCTCGCCTTTGCGCCGGCCGGCCTGGTCCATCCAGGCGTTGCGCGCAATCTGGTAGAGCCAGGCGCGGAACGGCGTCACCGGTTGGTAGCTCCGGCGGTACTTCAGGATGCGCAGGAAGACCTCTTGCACCAGGTCTTCGCTGGCCGCGCGGTCGCCCGTGAGCCGGGCGAAGTAGCGGAAGAGAGCGCGGTGATGGCGCTCGAACAGCAGTTCGAGCTTGCCCACGTCGCCGCCCCGAACCTCCTGCATGATCTGTTGGTCTTCCACGTGCCTCCGCCTACGTAATGGAATACCGGCTATTCCCCAAAAGGTTACCGGAAAAAATGCTCCCACTATGCGCCCTATGTGCCGCAGGTTCAACACTGTGGCCGCGCGGCGACAATGCGCCCGGCCCGCGCGATGAGGCACAATAGAAAGGAAGCGAACAAATTCCAGCGGTCCTGGTCCGGGCGGCGCTGCGGGCGCGCCGGCTGGAAACCCGAACGAACGAGGTGTACGTGAAGAATCTCCTATCAGGCTTTCTCTGCGTGGGTCTGGCACTAAGCGGCGCAGCCGCCGCGGGGCGCGCGCAGGAGGCGGTCCCCAACTCCCAGGCGCCGCAGCAGACGCCTCCTCCTCCCCCTCCTCCCCCTCCCTCGGAGACTCCCGCGCCGCAGGAACCGGAATCCCAGACCGGCATCAAGAAGCTGACCATCCCGGCGCTGCCCAGGGTGCCGGACGTCCAGATGCCGGGAGAGAAAGGGATCTCGATCGGCATCGGAGCCTGGCCCACCGGCTCCCAGATGGAGATTCTCAAAGGGAAGGCGGCCTCTTCCTCCTATCCGGGCGACCTGACCCTGCACAGCAATCGGAAGATCGGTTCTGCGTTCGACTTCACGGTTGCGGCCGGGAAGCACAACCAGGTGCATCTCTCGTACTTCAAAGCCAACGGCCCGGGCGATACCACCGCCCCCGAGGACATGACCATTTGGACCGCGAACTACAACAAGGGCACCCTGCTTTCCACGAATTACCGTCTCCAGAGTTTCAAGGCGTCATTCGAATACCTGACGTGGCCGTACCCCGTCAAGACCAGCAGATTCCGGCTGCGGAGTTTGTGGTCCATCCAGTACACGGGAGTCCGGTCGAGCTTCGACGCGCCGCTTCTGCCGACCGTCGATGTCAACGGCAACCCCATCACCGATGCCTCGGGAAATCCCGTGACCTACGCCACCCAAGGGTCGCACTGGTTCATCCTGCCCGAGGTCGGGTTGTCCGCCCAGGAATACATCTCGCGGACCTTGAACGTGGAGTTCAGCGCTTCCGGTTTCACCATTCCGCATCACCAGAACACGTGGAGCGCGGACGGCAGCGTCAACGTGCGCCTCGGGCACTACGAGCTGCGCCTGGGCGCGAAAGCGTATCACTTCCGCAGTTCGCCGCAGGCCGACTACTGGATGCGGGGCACGGTCTACGGCCCGATGGTAGCGCTGCGCTGGCACTCGGACGAAGTGAAGCCCTAGGGACGCGGGCAGTCCGAGGGCCTGCCCAGCCAAACTACAGCAGCTTGACGGCGGTTACTTTCATCGTGTCGCCGGCCTGGTCCCCGGTCACCTGAACGCGCAGGTTGTCCTTCTTCTTCGACGCCTTCAGCGCCTGCGCCGCCTTCTGGTTTCCGGCGGCGTCGAAGGTGATGAATTTGCCATCGGCGGTCAGCACTCCGTAGCCGGCTTTCTCGCAATCGGGCATGAGGGCGCATTCGCGCGTGTGGCCCTGGGCGGCCTTCTGATCGTTGGCCTGCACGATCTTGCCCGAGCACATTCGATCGAGCAGAATACCTTGCAGCTGCGCGGCGTAGCCCAGGCATCCGAAGGCCGCGATTAATCCGACGATAACGGTAAAACGAAACAGAGCTTTCATGGATTCTCCTCTCCGTGAGTGTGCGGATCAA
The DNA here is from genome assembly GCA_020073115.1 of Terriglobia bacterium. Taxonomy (GTDB): domain Bacteria; phylum Acidobacteriota; class Terriglobia; order Bryobacterales; family Bryobacteraceae; genus BOG-224. Next base: position 563 of record JAIQFU010000303.1, on the reverse strand, counting down.
CACGAGGATACACCGCGCCGGACAATCGTGCGGCATTGGAGTCCACGGGAGTGTGAACTGCCTCACCAACCGGTTTGAGACCGTGGGAGGGCGGGCCGATGCAGGCAAGAGCGCGGCGCGCAGCAACGCGCTCGATCCCAACCTCTACTGGATCTATTACGGCACGCGCTCCACCTCGACTTCCCGGCGGGCCTGCCCAAGGGGGACATGGCGGAGATGCCGCCGCTCAAAGCGCGGGCATCGCTGCGCTACGGCAACCGGCTGCTCTTCGCCGAGGTGAACGGCCTGGCTTCGGATGCGCAGACCCGGATCGACCAACTGCTGCAGGAACAGCCCACGGCGGGGTACGCGCTGCTGGGCTTCAAAGCCGGCGTGCATCATAGCAACGTAAACGTTTCCATCGGGGTCGACAACACGCTGGACCGGCTGTGTCGAAAAACTTCGGCAACCGGTAAAACTCCGGCTCCGGCCTCGGGCTTGCCATGCCGGCATGGCACGCCTGGAGGCCCACTCCCCAACTACTTCCTGCGCGAGATGACGCGGACCTTGGCGGTTTGGGAGAT
>JAIQFU010000302.1:6730-9924 GCA_020073115.1 Terriglobia bacterium | reverse complement strand
CCGGATCTGCTCCAGGCTCAGCCCTTGGCCCGTATCCACTCTGACGATCAATACCCAGCATGCCGGATCGCCCCTTCAGGCTCATCTTGCGTGAGAAACCGACTCGCCCCTCAGGCTCATCCTGCATGAGACAAGACTCACCGTAGCGCGCTCCGTCGTCCCGATGGTACATTCGAGGCAAAGGTCCGCCGTGGCGTTGATTACCAAGGCTCTAGACGAAACGACCAAGGCCGCCCGCGAAGGGGCGCAGCGCCTCGCTTTGCCCGTCATCGGCCTCGGCGCCGTTTTCGCCATCCTTTATTACGGGCGGGTTTTCTTCATCACTTCGCTGGTGGCCGTGATCATCGCCTTCATCCTGGAACCGATCGTCGCCTTGCTGATCCGCTTACGGCTTCCGCGCAGCGTGGCCAGCTTCGTCGTCTGCACCTTGGCGCTGCTCTTTCTCTACATCGTGGGAATGGGGGCTTACTCCCAACTCTCCGGGCTCTACCAGGATCTCCCGCGCTACGGGCAGCGGATCGGCGACATCGTGGATGGCGTGCGGCTGAAGCTCCAAAGCGTCGAGGAGAACACCTACCGCATGCTGCTCCCCGCCCGCCAGCGGCGGCTGGACGAGGAGCGGCAGAAACAGGCGCAAAACTCGGCGGGCAAGAAGCGGGGCAAGAAGGGCGAACCAACCGCGGCGGCGGCGGCGCCCCCACCGGCTGCCGCTCCGGCTCCGCCGCAGCCCGAAGGCACGCCCCTGGCGGATTACGTGTACTCCCGCCTGAGAGACTTCTACCAGATCGTCCTGATGGCTTCATTCGTGCCGTTTCTCGTGTACTTCATGCTGAGTTGGCGCGACCACATCAACCGCAGCTTCCTTCAGTTCTTTCACGGCGAAGACCGGCTGGTCGCCGCGCGCAGCCTGGCGGGAATCGCCGAGATGGTGCGCGCTTTCGTCGTCGGGAACTTCCTCCTGGGAATCCTGCTGGCCTTCCTCAGTTCCATGGCCTTCTGGGTCATCCGGCTCCCCTACCCGCTGCTCGTCGGCCCCCTCAGCGGCTTTCTGAGCCTGGTCCCGTATGTAGGGCTTCCCCTGGCCGTCCTTCCGCCGCTATTCGCCGCCCTGGGAGTTAACCAGGTGCCGATCTACGTCCTCGTGATCATCATTGCATCGGTGCTGCACCTCCTCGCGTTGAACCTCTTCTATCCGAAGATCGTCGGTTCCCGCGTGCACCTGAACCCGCTTGTGGTCACGTTTTCGCTCATGCTCTGGGGGTTTCTGTGGGACGCCCCCGGATTGCTCCTGGCCATTCCCCTGACCGCCGGCCTAAAGGCCGTCTGCGACAACGTCAAAGACCTCCGGCCGTTCGGGAAGTTTCTGGGGGACTGAGGCTCACGGTTGATGCTTCCGTTCCGGCTGGTCTACGACGAAAAATACGATTTGCACCTGGGCAACCACGTTTTCCCCTCCAAGAAATACAGCTGGCTTCACGACCGCCTGCTCCGCACCGGCTTCGCCGCGCCGGAGGATTTCGTCGCGCCCCACCCCGCATCCCTGGCCGACCTCCTCCTGGCCCACGACGGCGAGTGGATCGCCAAACTCAAAAGCGGCACGTTGTCCTACCAGGACATCCTGCGGCTCGAGATCCCGTATTCCCGGCAGATGGTGGAAGCGTTCTGGGCGGCGGCGGGCGGCACGATTCTGGCTTGCCGGCTGGCGCTCGAAAGCCGCCTCGGGTTCAATGTCGGAGGCGGCTTCCACCACGCGTACCCCGATCACGGAGAGGGCTTCTGCGCCATCAACGATATCGCCGTCGCCATCCGCCGCTTGCAGGAGGACGGCGCCATCCGGCGCGCCATGGTGGTGGACTGCGACGTCCACCACGGCAACGGCACGGCCGCCATTTTCACCGGCGACTCTTCCGTGTTCACCCTTTCCATTCACCAGTTCAATAACTATCCCAGCGAAAAGCCGCCGTCCAGCCTGGACATCCACCTGGCGGACGGCGTAGGAGACGCCGAGTACCTCCACCGCCTGGAAAACGGCTACCATGCGGCGCTGGCCATGTTTCACCCGGAACTCGTCATCTACGTGGCCGGAGCCGACCCCTATTACGAGGACCAGTTGGGCGGATTGGGACTCACCTTCGAAGGCCTCGAGGAGCGCGACCGGCTGGTCCTCTGGACCGCGCTGAACCGGAAAATACCGGTAGCCATCGTTCTCGCCGGCGGCTACGCCCAAAGTGTGGAGGACACCATCACCATACACGCCAACACCGCCGCGGTGGCCAAGGAGTTGATGGAGACGCCGTAGGGCCGCGCGGTACGCGGTCCTGCAGCGTCACAAATTGCCTATGCGCGTCGTCATAAGGGATGTGCAGCCCGCGGAAGAGATCGCCTGGACGGCTCCGGAGGCCATGAGGGCCCATCCCGGCTCCCTCGAAGCCGTATTCCGCGAGCACTACCCGCGCATGGTGGGCATGCTGGCGCGCCTCACCGGCGACCGGCCGCACGCCGAAGATATCGCCGCCGACGTTTTCTGCAAGCTGGCCCGGCGCCCCGCCATCCTCCGGGCGGCCACCGACGTGACGGCGTGGGTCTATCGCGTCGCCGCCAACGCCGGAGTGGACGCCTTGCGCGTCAGCGCCCGCCGCCGCCGCCGCGAGCAGGCCGCCGGCGTGGAGCGGATCCGGGTCGAATCGCCGCCCGGCGCCCTGGAGGAGATCCTCCGCCAAGAACGCCGCGCGCGCGTCCGCGATGTCCTGGCGGACCTCAAACCCAGGGAAGCCCAACTCCTGCTCTTGCGTTCCGGCGGTATGGCCTACAAGGAATTGGCGCGGACGCTCGGCGTGGCGGCGGGTTCGGTGGGGACCTTGTTGGCGCGGGCCGAGGCGGAGTTCGAGCGCCGCTATCGCGCCCGCTTTGGAGAAGAGAAATGAGGCACTGCTGGTCTGAAGGCCAACTCCGGGCGTATCTCGACCGCGAACTGGCGCCGGCGGAGACGGAACGCCTTGCGGCCCACTTGCCGGAGTGCGGCAGGTGCCGCGGGAACCTGGAGACGCTCGCGGCGCGCGCGGAACGAGTGGCGGAATGGATCAACGCCTTGCCGGAGCCGGAGCCCTGTGCGGCGCATCCCCGGCCTGCCCTGGCGGCGTGCCTTGCGCTGGCTTTCCTGGCGATTCACCGCCAGCGGAAGCCGGTGGTTATGG
>JAIQFU010000302.1:0-6695 GCA_020073115.1 Terriglobia bacterium | reverse complement strand
ATGCGGTGCTTTTGCAGGCGAAGGCGCCTGCTGTTCGGAAGGCCCGCCCCCCAAGAAAGCCTCAACCCGAGGTCAAGTATTTCATGGCGCTCGACGACGAACCCATCGATACGGGCGTGGTAATGCGCGTGGCCCTCGGCCCGGCGGAAGTCCCCGCCGACGTGGTCTTCAGCCCGGACGGCCGCCCCCGCGCCATCCGGTTGGTCAATACCAGCGCGAAAGGAGAATTTCGATGAAGCGTTTCTTCGGCATCATGTTCGGGTCCATTCTGGTCAGTTTCCCGGCGGGCGCACAAACCGGCCCACCGGAAGATCTCAAAGAACTCAAAGAGCTCATCGCGCATTCGAAGATCATCGGACCGGAAGGGATGATCCTCACGGATGCCGTGCCCGGAGCGCCGTATTCCGCGGAGGAAGTCAACAGGTTCAACGAGACTCTGGCCGACGGCACGCACATCCAGAGAGAGGACAGGGTGACCGTCTACCGAGACAGCCAGGGCCGCCTCCGGCGCGATACCCCCACCCGGATCACGATCGTCGATCCGGTTGCCGGCGTGGGGTATTCGCTGGATCCCAAGGCCATGACCGGCATCAAGATGACGGTTCATATTACCCGGACCCCCGGCGGCGAAATCGCAACCGCTATGATTGGATCCGGATCGAAGGCCGTAGGCGTTCGCAGGAAGGAAACCATTGCGATCGAGACGCATAAGGGCGAAGGCCCGGCGCAGGGAGCAGTCATCGGAGGCATCATCAGCCAGCCATCGGGAGGAACCCAGATGATGCAGTACAGCAGAATCAGCCGATCATCGGAAGCCGGCGGCGGGACGCCGTCGAATATCACCGCCAACACGGAATCGCTCGGTTCCCAGAGCGTCGAAGGCGTCCTCTGTCAGGGCACGCGGAGTACGGAGACCATTCCGGCGGGAGCTATTGGAAATGACCGCCCCATCCAGACCGTCGTCGAACGCTGGTATTCGCCTGAGTTGAAGACGGTCGTGCTTTCGACCCGCACGGACCCACGAAACGGGGACGAGACGTTCCGTCTCACAAACATCAAGCGAGCCGACCCGAACCCGGGCCTGTTCCAGCCGCCGGCGGGCTATCAGCTCGCGCAATAGCCTAAATCAGCCCCAGCCGCTTCCCCACCGTCCGGAACGCCTCCAGCGCCCGGTCCAATTCCTGGCGGGTGTGGGTCGCGGTCACAATGGTCCGCACGCGCGCCTTTCCCTTGGCTACCGTGGGAAATCCGATCCCCGTCGCCAGCACGCCTTCCTGGAACAACTCGCGCGAAAGCCGGTGCGCCAGCGCCGCCTCGCCCACGATCACCGGCGTAATCGGCGTCTCGCTCATCCCGGTGTTGAACCCCGCCGCGGTCAGGCCCGCTTTGAAGCATTTCGTGTTGTCCCAGAGGCGCTGGATGCGCTCCGGCTCCTGCTCCAGAACGTCGAACGCCGCGATGCAGGAAGCCGCCACCGCTGGCGGGTGCGACGTGGAGAAGAGGAACGGCCGCGCCCGGTGGTACAGGAACTCGATCAGCTCGCGGCTGCCGCACACGTACCCGCCGAGCACGCCGATCGCTTTGGACAGCGTCCCCACCTGGATCTGCACGCGCCCGTGCAGGTTGAAGTGGTCCACCGTGCCGCGCCCGTTCCGCCCCAGCACGCCGGAAGAGTGCGCATCGTCGATCATCATGATGGCGCCGTGGCGCTCCGCCGCTTCCACCAGCCCCGGCAGGGGGCCGATGTCGCCATCCATCGAAAACACGCCGTCGGTGATCAGCAGCTTTCGGCCCGGAACGCTCTCCAGGTCCGCCAGGATCTTGTCCGCTGCCTCCACATCCTTGTGCGGGAAAACGTGGATCTTCGCCTTCGACAGCCGGCATCCGTCGATGATGCTGGCATGATTCAGCTCATCGGAAATGATGTGGTCCTCGGGGCCCAGGATCGCGGCCACCGTCCCCGCGTTGGCGGCGAAGCCGGATTGGAACACCACGCACGCCTCGACGTTCTTGAAGCGGGCGATGCGTTCCTCCAGTTCCATGTGCAGGCTCATCGTCCCGGAGATGGTGCGCACGGCGCCGGATCCCACGCCGTATTGGCGCGTGGCCTCGATCGCCGCCGCGCGCAGCTTGGCGTGGGTGGTCAGCCCCAGGTAGTTGTTGGAAGCGAGATTGATGACCTCCTTGCCGTCGAAACGCGATTCCGCGGCGCTTTCCGATTCCAGGACGCGCAGGCGCTGGTACGTGCCCTCCTGCCGCCATTGTTCGAGTTGATCGTGAAGATAGGAGAGAGGATTGGCCATCAATCAACAGTCTAACGCCGGTGTGGAGTGAGCCTCCGGCTTCCCATGCCGGTTTTTATCCCGGCGCCACCTCACTCCCCCAATTCTCGGTATCGGCTGCCGAAGTAGATCAGCGGCTCGCCCTTATGCACGCGGCCGTGAATCATCTCGGCGATGAAGATCTCATGGTCGCCCGCCTTTACCCGCTGCCGCACGGCGCATTCCATCTCCGCCAGAACGCCCCGGAGCAGCGGCGCCCCGGTTTCGCCGCGATGCCATTCGATCCCGTCGAAACGGTCGTACCCCTTGCGCGCGAAATGGTCGGAGATGGCGCGTTGGTCCTCGCGGAGCACGCTCAGTCCGAAATGCGATGCCGCGCGAAACACGTCGATGGAAGTCACGGCGTTTCCCAGGCAGATGAGGATCAGCGGCGGGTCCAGCGATACCGAGGTGAAGGAGCTGACGGTGAGCCCGTGCGGGGTTCCCTGCGCGTCCAGGACGGCGGCAATCGCCACCCCCGTGGCGAAACGCCCGCAGGCGCGCCGGAACTCGTCGCTTGACATGGGAATAAATTCAATCTTATCATGTGGTTGACTGATGCGGGAACCAAACTCGCTCCGTGCCTGGACAAGGAGGCTTTTTTGATTAAGCTGGACATCATCAACGAGGTCGTTAACCGGACCGGCATCACCAAGACCAAGGCTGAGATGGCGGTCGAGACGGTGTTCGAATCCATGAAGAAGGCGCTGGAGCAGGGAGACCGCATCGAACTGCGCGGCTTCGGCGTGTTTAATGTGAAGCCCCGCAAAACGGGGATCGGGCGCAACCCGCGCACCGGCGCGGAGGTTTCCATCCCGCCCGGGAAGGCCGTGCGCTTCAAACCCGGCAAGGAGTTGCAGACGCTGCAGTAGCCGCTCGGCGTCACCACCCATCGTGTCCTCCCAGGATTTTCCTCCCGCCCCGTACCCTTTGTTCGCAGAGGGCGGGGGGCAGGATTCGCTCATCCCGATGGTCCGCACGCGGGAGCGCTATTGGCTCCACGCGCTGCTGTTCGCGGTGACGTTCTTCACCACCACCGTGGTGGGTAGCGCCATGCAATTCGACTTCGCGCGCAACCTGCCGTTCGATCTCGAAAGCGCGTTTACCATGTACGGCTTGCTGTGGCGGCAGCCGGCCCTGCTGCTGACCGGACTGCCGTATTCCCTAACCCTGCTGATCGTCCTCCTGGCGCACGAAATGGGGCACTACCTGGCATCCCTGTATCACCACGTGGACTCCAGCCCTCCGTACTTCCTCCCCTTCCCTGTCCTGGGGACTTTCGGGGCGTTTATTCGCGTGCGTTCCCCCATCTACTCCCGGCGGGCGCTTTTCGATATCGGGGTGGCCGGCCCGCTGGCGGGCTTCGTTTTCCTGTTGCCCGCCTTGTCCGTGGGACTGGCATTTTCGAAAGTCATTCCCAACATCGCCCACCAGGGCACGGTCCAGTTCGGCGTGACCGGGCTGGAGTGGCTGCTGGAGCGCACCATCTTCCCCGGCGTAAACCCTGCCGATATTTACCTGCATCCCGTCGCGCGCGCCGCGTGGGTGGGAATGTTCGCCACCGCTCTCAATTTGCTGCCCATCGGTCAACTCGATGGCGGGCACGTGCTCTACTCCTTCTTTCCCGGCCGGCATCGGACCATTTCGAAGCTGATTTGCGTGGCGCTGCTGCCCCTCGGTTACTACTGGCCCGGATGGGTGCTGTGGGGAATCGTTCTGCTCTGGCTGGGGCGCCGGCACCCGGTGATCTGCGATGACTTCCCCCTGTCGGAAGGCCGCCTCCGGCTGGGAATCCTGGCGCTGGTGGTTTTCATCCTGTGCTTCACTTACGCGCCCTTCACCCCCGGCGGGTTATGACGCGGTCACGCTTCGGGCCGGGCATGCCCCGCCCCTACGCCAACCGGCGGGCGCCTGGGGGCCGCGCGTGCCCGGCCCGGCTTCGTCTCCCTTCGGGCACGGCGTTCGCCGCATGAAAATCACCGCCACCATCATCACGCTCAACGAGGAGCGCAACATCGCCAGCGCCATCGAGAGCCTGCGCTGCGCGGATGAGATCCTCATTGTCGACAGCGGCTCGGTGGACCGCACGACGGAGCTCGCGCAGAACCTGGGAGCCCGCGTAATCGAAGCCAACTGGCGGGGCTATTCCGGGCAGAAGAACTGGGCCGCCGAACAGTCCTCCCACGACTGGATTCTCTCTCTCGATGCCGACGAGGCGCTCAGCGAGGCCCTCGACGCGGAGATCCTGGCGCTGAAGAAATCCAGCCCGCAATACGACGCCTACACCATGCCGCGCCTGGCCCGCTATCTCGGCCGTTGGATCTACCACTCCGGCTGGTATCCCGACCGCAAGATCCGGCTGTACCGCCGCGAGAAGTCCCGCTTCGTCGGCAATTTCGTGCACGAGAGCGTGGAAGTCGAAGGACGGGTGGGCCGGCTGGAAAACGATATCCTGCATTTCACCTGCGAATCGCTTTCCGAGCATGTGAAGACCATGGAGCGGTATACCACGCTCGCCGCCCAGGAACTGGCCGCCCGCAAAATCAAGATCCCGCTCACCAGGCTGATCTTTGACCCCGCCTGGACTTTCGTCAAGACCTACTTCTTCCAGCGCGGTTTTCTGGACGGCCCGGAGGGGCTGACCATCGCCCAGATGGCGGCGTTCTATACGTTTCTGAAGTACGCGAAAGCGAGAAACATGAGCTGATGCGCATCCTGCACCTGGATACGGGGAAGGCGATGCGCGGGGGCCAGCGGCAGGCGCTCCATCTCATCGAAGGTTTGTCCGCCGCCGGCGTCGAAGCCACGCTCCTGGGTGGGGCGGGCCTCCAGCCCGCCCCATCCATCAACCGGTGGCGCGTCGCCCGGCTGGCGCGCCGTCACGACCTGGTGCACGCCCACGATTCGCGCAGCCACACGCTGGCCGCCCTCGCCGGCGGCGCGCCCCTGGTCGTCTCCCGCCGCGTCGCCTTTGGCGGAGCTGGTTCGCGGCCTGCCCGTCCGAATTGGAAGTACCGCCGCGCGGCCCACTACATCGCCGTTTCCGAGTTCGTAAAAGAAGCCCTGGTCCGCCGCGGCATCCCCCGCGAAAAGATCACCGTCGTTTACGACGGCGTTCCTCTCCTGGCGCAAGCCGCGGGCTCCGCCTGTCTCGCCCCCGCCTCCGCCGATCCCCAAAAAGGCGCCGCCCTGGCCCGCGAAGCCGCGCGCATCGCCGGCATCGATCTCCGGTTCTCGGACAATCTCGAACGCGACCTCGCGTCTGCCTCGCTGTTCCTCTATATCAGCTACAGCGAAGGCCTCGGCTCTGGCGCGCTGTTGGCCATGTCGGCCGGCGTCCCCGTGATCGCCAGCAAGATCGGCGGCCTCCCGGAGATCGTCCACCATCGCGAAAACGGCCTGCTGGTGGAGAACCGCCCGGAAGCCATCGCCGCCGCCATCCGCGAGCTGGCCGGAGATCCCCGGCTGGCGCGCCGCCTGGGAGAGGCCGGACGCCGCCTGGTCGCCGACCGGTTTACCGTGGCGCACATGGTCCGCCGTACCATGGAGGTTTACCGTAAAACGCTCTCGTGCTCCTGACTGAAGCCATCCTCGCCTTCCTCTTCGGGTTGCTGTTCGGCAGCTTTCTCAACGTCTGCATCTATCGCTGGCCGCGCGATCTCTCCGTCGTGCGCCCGCGCTCCCACTGCCCTTCCTGCCAGAAGACCATCGCCTGGTACGACAACGTTCCGCTGCTGAGCTATGGCCTCCTCGGCGGGCGCTGCCGCTATTGCCGCGCGCCCATCCCGGCGCGCTACCCCGTGGTGGAGTTCCTCACGGGCGCGCTGTTTTTCTACTTCGTGTGGACTCTGGGCCCCACCCCCGCGGCGCTCAAGATGTGCTTCTTTTCCGCGATCCTGGTCGGGCTCCTCTTTTCCGACCTGGAACAGCGCATTCTCCCCGACGAGTTCACCCTGGGCGGAGCGTTGGTCGGGTTCGCCTTCGCCGGTTTCGTGCCCGTGCCCGACGCTACCGCCCGGATGCTGCTCTGGTTCTTCGGAATCGATCTTGCCGGCCGGGCCGATTGGTTGGTGGAATCCGCCTTGGGGGCGCTGCTGCCCGCCGCCGTCCTCTGGCTCGGCGGCTGGTTCTACGAAAAGATTCGCCACCGCGAAGGACTGGGCTTGGGCGACGTGAAGTTGATCGCCATGGCGGGCGCATTCCTGGGCTTGAGCGGATCGCTCATGATGCTCCTGATCGGCTCGCTCAGCGGCTCGATCCTGGGCTACGGGTATATCCGGCTGGCAAAAAAGGACCCGGCGACCTACGAATTGCCCTTCGGCACGTTCCTGGCCGCGGCGGGCCTGTTGGTGGGAATCCTGGGCCGCAAAGCCC
>JAIQFU010000301.1 GCA_020073115.1 Terriglobia bacterium | reverse complement strand
GACGCCGACGCGCTCAAGGCGATCTTCGCCGAGTTTCCGAATCAGTCGGTGGTGATCGAAGGCCACTGCGACGAGCGCGGATCGGCCGAATACAACCTGGGCCTCGGCGACAGGCGCGGCAGTTCGGCCAAGGATTTCCTGGTACAACTCGGGCTCCCCGCCGACAGGCTGAAGACCATCAGCTACGGCAAGGAGCGCCCGATCTGCACGGAGTCCACCGAGGAGTGCTGGCAGAAAAACCGGCGCGTCCACATCTCGCCCGGGCAGTAGGATAAAGACAGCGCTGACGTGGGACCGGAGTGGGCTGGCGGCTTTGCCTGCCCGCTCCGGCCTGCGAGGAGTTTTCCCTATGTTTCGACGTTTTTCCATCGGGGCGCTGGCCGCCCTGCTTTTCACGGGGGCCGTCTTTGTCGCTGGCCGGTTGGCATCGCCGGTCCCGGCGTTCGCCGCCAGCAAGGAGATCCAGGAACTGCAGCGCGACGTGGCGCAATTGCAGGATAGCCAGGATCCAGACGCAGCTGAACGACATCAACAACCAATTGAAAGTGATCCAGACGCCCGCCGCGCCGCCGCCGGCCCAGCCCGGCGTGGGACCGGGACCCGGCCAAGGCGCGATTCCGCCGCAGGGCATGGCCGCATCCCCGGCGCCGTGCATGGGGGCCGTGGACCTGCTGACCAATGCCGACCGCGACTATAACGGCGGGAACATGAGTCTGGCGCTGCAGGATTACGCCGAGTACCTGCGCTGCCACGGCAACACCGCGGAGGCCCCCAAGGCGCAGTACTACATCGGCTGGATTCACTACAGCCAGGGCGATTTCGAGAACGCCGCCAACGACTTCGACGCCGTCCTGGAAAAATACTCGAGCGACAATCGCTACCGCCCGCAGGCTTTCTACTACAAGGGTGTAAGCCTGGTCAAACTGGGCCAGAAGACCGCCGCGCAAGCCGAGTTCCGCGAGTTGATGAAGCAGTTCCCCAACAACGAGCTTTCCAAGAAGGCCTGCTCGCAATTAACCGAAATCGGGTACCGGTGCACCGTCCCACGGGCGGCTGCACCGGCCAAAAACCCCGCCCGCCGTAAGAAGTAATCCCCTTTCAGCCTGCCCGTTCCGCAGGTCGAAAACCTGCCCGATCTCCTGTGGTATTCTGTATGTTCCATAACCTAGATGGCGCAAACCAGGCCGTTCCCGCGCATATGCATCGCGTTGGGCTTGCCAGATGTTCCGACACTGCTCGATCATGCCCGGCGGGAGGCGGAGGCGGGCGAGACCTTCCTCGAATTCCGCCTGGACTACCTCGACCGGCCCTGCGATGGTCCGGACGCGGTCCGGCAATTCCTGGAGCAATATCCGGACTGCATCGTCCTGGCCACCTGCCGCCGTCACCAGAACCACGGTAAGTTTAACGGCAGCATCGAAGAGCAGCTCTGGCTCCTCGATCGGGCGATCGCCTCCGGCGCCCAGGCCGTCGATGTCGAGATCGAGACCGCGGAAGCGGCGCCCGAGCGGCTGAACCAGTTTCGCGGCCGCACCCGGGTCATCGTCTCCTATCACAACTATGAGGCCACGCCGCCCATGGACACGGTGATGGCGCGGGTCATGCGCGTTCAGGCCGACGCCTACAAGGTGGTGACCACGGCCCGCAAGCCCTCGGACAACGTGCGCGTCCTGGCCGCCGCGAAAGCCCTCCCCAAGCAGCGCCTGGTGGTGCTGGCCATGGGCGAGCTGGGATTCCCGACCCGCGTATTGTCTCCCGTATTCGGCGGCGTATACACCTACGCCGCACCCATGTTCGCCGAAGGCACTGCCGCGGGACAGGTCAGCGCCCGCCAGTTGCGCCGGCTGTTCCACGTGGAGACGCTCAGCAAGAACAGCAAGATCTACGGGGTGATCGCCGACCCGATCCGCCACTCCATTTCCCCGGCGGTGCACAACCGCGCGTTCCAATCGCGCCGCATGGACGCGGTTTACCTGCCGTTCCTGGTTTCCCCGCCGCATTTGCGGGACTTCTTTTCGCTCGGCGAGAGACTGCCGCTGGCGGGCCTGAGCGTCACCATACCGCACAAGCAGAAGGTGATCCGGTATCTCGACACGGTAGACCCGCTGGCGCGCCGCATCGGCGCCGTCAACGCCCAACGCCTCCATACTGGTCGTGGGCAATGGAGGGGCGGCCCGCAGCGCGGCTTTCGCGCTGTCCGACGCGGGGGCCAGGATCACGCTGGTAGGCCGCAATATCGACCGCGTGCGCGCCCTCTCCAAAATCTGCGGCGCCGACGCGATCGCCCGCGATCAGCTCAACGGACGCCATTACGACGCCGTCGTGCACGCCACCCCACTGGGCATGTTCCCTCACGTGGGCGACTGTTTCTTCGAGGGCGATATTCCCGCGGACGTGGTGTTCGATCTGGTGTACAATCCTGCCGAGACCATGCTGCTCCGGCGCGCCAAAGACCAGGGCAAAATCGTGATCCCCGGCCTGGAGATGTTTATCGAGCAAGCCGTCCGCCAGTTCGAGATCTGGACCGGCGACTCGGCCCCGCGCGCGGTGATGCTGAAAGCGGCGGCCGAAGCGCTGGAACATAAATAAAGCTGTCAGCGCTCAGCGGTCCGCTCGCCGCGGCTCGAGACTGAACGCTGAGAGCTGAAAGCCGAGGGCATGTTTATGAAGCTGACCCGCCGCGAACTCGCAGCCGGCCTCGCCTCTTCCACCGCCGCGCTGGCGCAGCCCACGCCGCCTCCCGCTCGCGCCGCGGATGCGGAACTCAAGGCCGCCCGGGACCGCATCCGGGACAATGCCCAGACCCTGGCCAAACGGGAAATCCCCATGGCAACCGAGCCCGCGTTCCAGTTCAAAGCCTGAAGGAGGCGCGTCATGGCCGCCGTTTCCGAGGAACTCTTTTTCTCCACCATTCCGGAGCTGAACCAACTCCTCGTAGCACGGAAGATCTCGGCCGAGGACCTGGCGCGCGCTTTCGCGCAACGCCTGGAACAGCTCGGGCCCAGGTACAACGCCCTGGCCCTGCCCCTCCCGCAACACGCCATCCGCAAAGCCAAGGAGGTGGACCGGGATATCAAGCGCGACCGCCTGCGAGGCCCCCTGCAAGGGATTCCCTACGGCGTCAAAGACCTGCTCAGCTTCGCGGGCGAACCCACCACGTGGGGCGCCCGGCCGTATGCCGGCCAGGTGTTCGACTACAACGCCACCGTGGTCGAAAAGCTGGCCGGGGTCGGCGGGGTGCTGGTGGGTAAGCTCGCAATGGTCGAACTGGCGGGCGGCGGCGGCTACCGCTACCCCTCCGCATCGCTGACCGGGCCGGGACTCAACCCCTGGGACCGCACCCGCTGGTCGGGGGGCTCCTCCAGCGGGTCGGCCGCCGCGGTGGCCGCCGGGTTGGTCCCCTTCGCCATCGGCTCGGAGACCTCCGGGTCGATCGTGACGCCTGCTTCCTACTGTGGCGTCACCGCCCTGCGGCGTGAGCCGCCACGGCGCCATGGCGCTTTCGTGGACCCTGGACAAGCTGGGCCCGTTCGCCCGGAGCGCCGAAGACTGCGGCCTGATCCTGCAGGTGATCGCCGGCAGGGACGGCAAAGATCCGGGGTCGGCGGGTAGGAGTTTCTATTACACGCCGCAGTACGCGCGAGCCCTCAAGGACCTGCGCATCGGCTACGCCCCCGTGGACTTCACCGAACGGGCCGAGCCCTCCGCCCGGCCGGCGTTCGACGCCGCGCTCGCCGTCCTGAAGGAGGCTGGCGCGCAACTGGTGGAGACGAAGCTCCCCGATTTTCCCTACGGCCCCATGCTCTCCACGATTCTCGCCGGCGAGGAGGGCTCGATTTTCGAGCCGCTGATCGCCAGCGGCAAGGTGGACGAACTGGCCGACCAGGCGCAGATCGCGGGACTGAAGGCCAGCCAGGATCTAGCCGCCAAGGACTACCTGAAAGCGATGCGCATCCGGCGATTGGTGCAGACCGCCTTCGCCGATCTGTTCGCCGGCCTCGACGCCCTGCTCTCCCCGGGCCGCACGGGCCCGGCGACCAAAGTGGATCAGCCGCTCAGCCCGCCGCCGGGCGCCGCACCCGCCGCTCCTCCGGCGGCCCCGTCCAATCCCGGCTTCGGCGCCATCATCCCCGCCGGCAACCTGGCGGGACTTCCGGCCCTGGTGCTCCCCTGCGGCTTCGCGGAGAACCTCCCGGTGGCGTTGCAGGTAGTCGGCGCGCCCTTTTCGGAGAACCTGCTGCTAGCCATCGGCCGCGAGTTCCAGTCCCGCACCGGCTGGCACAAACGAAGACCGCCGGCGTAAAACCGCACCTATGCTTACGGTTTCCTCGTGATCTCTTCGTTCCCGATGTCCCACATGGCTTCGAGATCGCGCTGGCTGTATGCCTGGAAAGCAATGAGCGTGTTGGTCGCTTCGATGCCTCCCAGTTTCTGGACGCGTCCCGCCACCAGGTCGGCGAGATCGTCGTGATGCCGGACGCGCGCGATGGCGACAAGGTCGTACCCGCCCGCCACGGAGTAGACCTCGGTGACGCCGGGCAGGTCGATGAGGGCCTGGGCGACTTCGGGCGTACGGCCCTGGGCCGTGTTGATCAGAACGATGGCGGTGATCATCGATTTGATTCTAGCCTGCGCTACCTTGCTCCGGCTTGCGCTTGCGCCGCCGGTTCGATTTCGCGGCGCTCCAGGTGGTCGTACCAGGTGAACTTCAGGATCGCTGAGGTCAACAGCACGATACCGAGGGCGATCAGCGCGTTGTTGTAGCGGCGAATCACGGTGTAGACCGGCATGGCGATCAGGCTGGTCTGCCAGGCTACCCCCACCACCACGTTGAACATATCGCGCCAGAAATCGGGATTGGGCTGGAAGCTCGGGTCCTCCCGCAGCACTTTTTCGCGGATCGGGCCCCAAAAGCCCCACGGGCGGACGCGGCGGTAAAAATCTTTCAAAACCGCCTCTTCATCGGGCGCGGTGAGGAGCGTGCCGGCGATGCAGCCCGCTACCGAGATGCCCAGGATGATAGGGAACGAATTGAGCGCGGAAACGCTGGGCAGCGCCAGCGGCATGATGATGGAGCCGGCGATGCCGGTGACCATGCCCCAGAAGTAGCCGAAGCCGTTGAAACGCCACCAGTACCATTTCAGGACGTTGGAAGCGACGTAGCCGCCCCACAGCGCGGAGACGATCCACTTGATGACGGCATCGATGGATTCCACGAACCAGCCGAAGGAAATGCCCAGCACCACCACGCCGAACGACGCGGCATAGCTCATCTTGACGTAAAATCGGTCGCTGGCGTGCGGGTTGATGTAGCGTTTGTACAGGTCGTTGACGATGTAAGGCGGGGCCGCGTTCACCGTGGCGGCGAAGTTCGACATGAATGCCGCGAGAAGGCCGGCCACCAGGACCCCGAGGAGCCCGGCGGGAACGAAGTGGCTGAGCGCGTGGGGCAGCACCATCTCGAAATCCATGTTGGTTCCCATGCCGCGGATGCGCTCGCTGTAGAACACCAGGGCCAGGATGGTCAGTCCGGCGATCATGAAATACCGCGGGACGTTCAGCACCACGTTCACCACGGCGCTCATCATGGAAGCTTCGCGCGGCGTTTTGGTGGAGAGGATGCGCTGCATGTCGTAGTTCGGCGCCGGGCCGGCCACGCTGAGCAAAATGCCTTTAAACAGCATCATCATGAAGAACGCGCCGAAAATGGCGTAGCCGTCCTCCAGGATTTTGGAGTTCGCCGCGGGGATGAGCGAACCCCAGTCGAGATTCAGCTTCCAGGAGAAGAAGATCTGCTCCCATCCGGCCGGGATGACGCGGTGGAGAGCCTCCGGCGAGACCCGCGTAATGGCGATGATGCCGATGGCGATGGAAGCCACCGATAGAATGCAGAACTGGAGCACCTCCGTGATGACCACGCTGAACATCCCGCCCTTCACTACATAAAACGTGGTCAGGCCCATGAGGATGAGGGCGTACTGGTTGGCCGAGAGATGCCAGGGGAGGAAATCGATGGCGAACTTGCCGATGCCCTTGAACGCGTAGGTGAGAAAACCGGTGACGCTCACCAGCGCGAAGACCACGACAATGATGTGCGACAGCCTGGCGCCGCGGCCCGTGCCGAAGCGGGTGTTGATCCACTCCGCGCCGGTCATGACGTTCGAGCGGCGCAGCCAGGCGGAGAGATACACCATCAGGAAGATCTGGTTGAAGACCGGCCAGAGCCACGGAATCCAGATGCTCTTCATGCCGTAGATGAAGAGCAGGTACACCAGCCACATGGTGCCGGCGATGTCGAACATCCCGGAGGCGTTCGATACGCCCAGAAAATACCAGGGCAGGGTGTTGCCCCCCAGGAAGTAGGCCTTCATATCGCCTGAAGCCCGGTGCGAAACCCAATAGCCGAGCAGGACGGAGGTGGCCAGGTAAAGCAGGATGATCGCAATATCGATGGGGTGAAGAGTCATCGGGAGCCTCTATTCCGCGGAGGAAATGATAACAGATGGCTGGCATCGGGTGGAGTGGGCCTCCTGCCTGCCTGCAACGCCGGCATCCGTGCCGGCGTTCGGCGAAAGAGACGCCGGCACGGACGCCGGGAGGCTCACTCCACGACAGGTAAAGCGGCTGCGCTGCTAGAACTGCTCGCGCGAGCGCTGGTCCGGCGTCGTTGGATCCACCGGGGTCAGGCGGTACTTGTAGGAATGGGGCTCCCCACTGGAGATGCGGTACGGTTCCATCGGCCAGGCGTTGAGGCTCCAACTGTCGATGCCGCCGGCGCCCATCATCTTCCAATCGAGGTTGAGATAGACCTCGGGGTGGCGCTTCATCTGGAACGTGTATCCGGCGTTCTCGATGTCGTCTTTGGTGTAGTGGCGTGCGCTGACGCTGAGGGTGGGGGCGCCGACGGCCATGAGGCCGATGCCCTGGGCGTTCGTGAGTTTCACCCAACGGACGTCCACCTTACTTCCGTTCTCCTGCGGGCGCATATATTCCACCCACTGGCCGTCCACCGTGCCGCTGTAGACCCCCACGCGCTCGAAGGCGCGGTCGATGAGGGTCTCCTTGGGACCGCGGCCATACCACGCGATGTTTTCGAGCCCGGGGGCGGCCACCAGTTCCGTGCCGAAGCGCGGCATCATCGCAACCTTCTCGGAGCCCGGCGTGTAACTGCACTCCACTATCACGTCGCCCGTGCCGTGGACAGTGTAAGTCATCGAGTAAGTCGCACCGGCCACGGGCAAGTCGGCCTGAACGGCGATACGCGCCGTGGACCCGTCTACTTTTTCAATGCGCACGTCCTTGATGTTCCAGCGCGGGGCGGCTTCTTCCCAGGCGGCGACGTCCATCGTTTTATCCTGCGCCGCGCGTCCCCGGACGCTCTTCCAGGCGCCGCGGTCGTTGTTGGTGGGGGCGCGCCAGAAGTCGGGCAGCGGACCCCGCTCCAGCAGGGTCGCGCCCTTATAGCGGTACCGCTCGATGGCGGCGTTCTTCTTATCGAAGCGCAGCGAGAAATCCTTCCCGGTAAGCGTGGCCTCATCCGCGGTTTCCTTCAGTTCGAGGGTAGCGGCCTTGGCGGGAGCGAAGTGCGGCGCGGGCGCGGCGGCGGGCAGCAGGAACTGGTCCCACGCGATCTCGTGGCCCAGGGGAGCCCACGACGTAGCCTGCTTGAGGCGGAAGCTGACGTTCAGGAAATACTCGGCGCCGGGTTGGGGGTCGATCTTCGGCAGGGCGATCGTGTACTCCTTCTCGGCGCGCGGCTCGATATCCAGGTCGGGAAGTTTTCCGGAGGCCACGGTTCGGGAGCCCGATTTCACTTCCCACACGGCTTCGGCCAGGTTCTTGGGATTGGTGAAATCGAACCAGTTCTTGACCCGGATGCGGCCATCCGCCAGGTCTACCGGCGCAGCGTGCAGGTACCGGTAGACATACTTGATGGCGTACAGGCCGGGGTGCGGCACGCGGTCGGCGGAGACCAGGCCGTTGTTGTTGAAGTCGTTGTCGTTGCGCACGCCGGTCTTGTCTTCCCACCAGCCGCCGTATGCCAGGAAGCTGGTTTTCGACGTATTCGACCGGTACTCGCCGGGCACGGGGAGCTTGATCCCCTGGTCCACCCAGTCCCACACGAACGCGCCCTGGGCGTTCGTGCCGGAATAGAAGATGTCCCAATATTCCTTCAGGCCGCCATTGGAGTTGCCCATCGCGTGGGTGTATTCGCAGAGGATCAGGGGCACGTCGGGGCGCGCCGCCGCGCGGCGCTTGATCGTCTCCGGCGTGGGATACATGAACGAGTTGATATCCGAGTTAGGCCCTCCCCTCGCGGACGATCCCTCGTAATGGAAAGGACGCGACGGGTCACGTTGTTTGGCCCACTTGTAGCAGGCGGCGGCATTTATCCCATCGCCGGATTCGTTGCCCATCGACCAGATCACGACGGAGGGATGGTTCTTATCGCGCTCTACCATGCGCTGGACGCGGTCCACGTAGGCGGTGGTCCATTCGGGGTCGTTGGTGAGGCGGTTGCGGGAGTCATTGCCATAGTGGTGGTCTTCGATATTGCCTTCGTCGAGGACGTAAAGCCCGTAGCGGTCGGCCAGGTCGTACCACGCCGGGGAGTTGGGATAGTGCGAGGTGCGCACGGCGTTGACGTTGAACTGCTTCATCAACTTGATATCCCGCACCATGGACTCGACCGGGACGTACTTGGCGGTGTTCTCGTCGTGCTCGTGGCGGTTGACGCCCTTGATGAGGACGGCCTGGCCGTTCACCAGGAACCGGCCGTTTTTGATTTCGATGCGGCGGAAACCGACGTTCTGCGGGATGACTTCCAGCGCGGCGCCCGAGCCGTCCCGCACCGTGAGGAGGAGTTTATAGAGGTATGGATCCTCGGCGGACCATTTGCGCGGGTGGGAGACGGGGAGGGAGATCTCGGCCGGAGCTTCGGATTTCCCGCCGATTTCGACCGTGGCGCTGGCGGGCTTCCCTACTGCCACTCCGGCGGCGTTGAACAGCGCGGCGGAGACCGTCACCTTCGAGGCTCTTTCCGAGGCGTTGGCCAGCGCGCCTTTCACAACCAGCGTGGCGTCGCGATACGCGTCGTCGAGATTGGTCTGCACTTCGAAATCGCGCAGGTGGCGGTCCGCCGTGGACCAGAGGTAGACGTCGCGGAAGATGCCGCTCATCCGCCACATGTCCTGGTCTTCCAGGAATGCGCCGTCGCCGAAGCGGTAGACTTCTACCGCGAGCAGGTTCGAGCCTTCTTTCAGGTGGGGGGTGAGGTCGAACTCGGCGGGCGTGCGGCTGTCTTCGCTATAGCCCAGCTTGGCGCCATTCACCCAGGCGTAGAACGCGGAATCGACGCCATCGAAGTGCAGGTACACCCGGCGGCCTTTCCACGCCGGCGGGACCGTGAAGCGCATGCGGTAACTGCCCACGGGGTTGTACGCATAGGGGACCTGGGGCGGCTTGGAAGCATCCTGCGGCCAGGGATAGATGATGTTGGTGTAAATGGGGATGTCGAACCCGTGCATCTGCCAACTGGAGGGGACGGGAATGGCGCCCCACGACGCGTCGTCGAAATCGGGGCGGTAAAAATCCAGCGGCCGCTCGGCGGGGCGGAGCGAGCCGTGAAATTTCCACGAGCCGTTGAGCAGTTGGAACCACGGAGATTGGGCGCGGTCTCCGGCGCGGGCGAGTTCGGCCGTGGGGTAGGCCATCATGGTTGCATGAGGCTTCTCGGTCCCCACGTGGACGATGGCGGGATTGTCCCACTCGGGATGGTCGGCGGCGGTAAGGGCGGCGGCAAGGGCCAGCAAAAGTACGGGTAACTTCATAATCGGTTCTGATGGTAACAAACCGCGCAGAGTGGGGCGGGCTTCCGCCCCACAGCGGGGTTGTGGCGCAATCTACAGTCATGGGAAAGGGGTTGGGGTAGATTGGAGAACGAGGAGCTTACGTTGAAGATCGCGACCTCTTTTCTCCTGTGCGTTTCCGCTCTTTTCGGCCAGACCGTCCCCGCGCCGCCGCCCAACGCCCCGAAGCCCGCGGGGCCCGCGGCGAAGCCCGGCGCTCCCACAATTCCGGAGCGTCCGGGGCCGGTAGAGCCCGGGAAACCCGCGGCCACCCCGGCGCAGCCGCCCCAGATCGAGTTCGACGTCAAGAACCTGGATACCTCGGCGAACCCTTGCGTCGATTTCTACCAGTATGCCTGCGG
>JAIQFU010000300.1 GCA_020073115.1 Terriglobia bacterium | reverse complement strand
CGGCCTGCGTCTCCTGGGCGAGGTCCCCGACGGCGAACTGCCCGCGCTCTACTCCGGCGCCCTCGCCTTCCTTTATCCATCGCTGTATGAGGGCTTCGGCCTGCCGGTGCTGGAGGCCATGCAGTGCGGGGCTTGCGTCATCGCCTCCCGCGCGGTGGCCGAGGCCGCGGGCGATGCCGCGGCCTACGCCGGGACGCCGCGCGAACTCGCGGCCGCCATGACTCGGGCTATTGTGGATCCCGATTGGCGGGAGGAACGGCGATCGCGTTCGCTCGCGCGCGCTCGGGAGTTCTCCTGGGAACGAACCGCGCGCCTGACTCATCAAGTATACGAGGAGGCTCGTGCTCGCTTCGCGGATTGAGTGTCATCCCGTTCAAACCCAAAAGGACGTCACCGCCGAGACGCACAGATCCTCCTCATGAGACCCGCCGCCCTGTTCCTCTCCCCCGAGGCTCCTTACCCGCTGGCCGGCGGCGGCGCCTTGCGCAGCGCTTCCCTGCTCCATTACCTCGCCCGCGGGCATGACGTGGACGTGATCGTGTTTCGCGAACCGGGCGCGCCCGACCCCGCGGCGCAGTTCCCCCCGGGGCTCGTGCGCCGCGTCTCCGTCATCCCCCTGCCCGCGCACAGCAAGACCCCCGCCGCGCGCGCCCTCCGCGGCGCCGTGCGCCTGCCGCCCCTGGTAGACCGCTTCGGCGGCTTCGCCCGGCAGGTGGAAGAGGCCGTCGAAGGCGCGCGCTACGATATCGGCCTGGTCGAGCACTTCTGGTGCGCGCCCTACTGGCAACAGATCTCGCGCGTCTGCCGCCTCACGGCGCTCGACCTCCACAACGTCGAATCGGCGCTCCACGGGCGGTGCGCCCGCGCGGAAAGCGGCGTGGAGGCCTTGGCGCACCGCGCGTTCCGGCAGGCCTCGCTCGCCCTGGAGCGCGAGTGGCTGCCGCGCTACGGACGCGTGCTCGCCGCCTCCCACCAGGATGCCCAACTGGCGCGCGCCATCGCTCCCGCCGCGCGCCTCGCCGTCTACCCCAACGCCATCCCGCCGACGCCTCTCCCCACCGTCGAGAACGACGAGTCCATCGTGTTCTCCGGAAACATGGAGTACCACCCCAATCTATCGGCGGTCCGCTTCTTCAGCCGCGAGGTCTGGCCGCTCCTCCGCAGCCGTTGGCCCGCCCTGGTCTGGCGCCTCGTCGGCAGGAATCCCGGCGCCGTCAGCCGTTTCGCCGCCGGCGATGCGCGCATCGAAAACCGCGGCCCGGTGATCGATGCCGTCACCGAACTGGCGCGTTCGAAGGTGGCCGTCGCGCCCATCCTCGCGGGCAGCGGAACCAGGTTCAAAATTCTCGAGGCGTGGGCCGCGGGGACGCCGGTGGTTTCCACCACCCTCGGCGCCGAAGGCCTTCCTGCCCGTGACGGCGAGAACATCCTGCTGGCCGATACCGCGCCGGCGTTCGCTCAGGCCGTTTCGCGGCTCCTGACGTGCTCCTCCACCCGGGAACGCCTGGCAAAAGCCGGCAGACGCTTGCTGGAACAGCAGTTTACCTGGGAATCCGCTTGGAGGGAGTTGGATTTTTAACACAGCGTTGTGTCGATATGCTCCGCTATACTGGGGTAATTAATGCGCTTCGCCGTTGATGCCCACGCCATAGGGCGCCACCTCACCGGAAACGAAGTATACATTCGCAGTCTTTTAGGGGCTTTTGCCGGACAACGGCTGGGCTGCGAATTCCTCGCGTACGTTTCTTCCGAAGGAGCGCGTGGGTTCGTTCCTGCCGCGATCCGTGCGCGCGGCATCGCGGCCAATCCTTTCCTGCGCCTCGGACTCGACCTGCCGATGCGCCTGCGCCAGGACCGGCCCGACCTTCTGCACGTGCAGTACACCGCGCCGCCCGCCTGCCCGGTCCCCATCGTCGTCACCGTCCACGATGTCAGCTTTCTGGAATATCCGGAGTTCTTTCCCGCCTCGCGCGCGTGGCAGTTGCGTTGTACGGTAAAGCACACCGTGCGCCGCGCCGCCAGGGTGCTGACCGTCAGCGAGTTTTCCAAGCGCGCCATTCTGCGGGCCTATCCCGAGTTGGACGAGCGCCGCGTGGTCGTGGCGCCGAACGCCGCCGGCTCCGAGTTCCGTCCCATTTCCCGCCAGACCGCCGCCGCAGCCGTGCGCCAGCGGTTTTCGATTTCCGGGCCGTTCGTCCTCTGCGTGGGCGATCTCCAGCCGCGGAAAAACCACATCGGCCTGGTGCGCGCCTTTTCCGCCCTGGTCCGCGCTTATCCCCAACTCAAGCACAAACTGGTGCTGGCCGGAAAAGAGACCTGGTACTCCGATCATATCCGCGAGGCGGCCCGCCGCTCCGACGCCGCGGAGCGCATCCGCTTCCTCGGGTTCGTCTCCGACCCCGACCTGCTGCAACTCTACAACGCGTGCGACCTTTTCGTGTTTCCCTCTTTCTACGAAGGCTTCGGCCTGCCCGCCCTGGAGGCCATGGCTTGCGGCCGGGCGGTGGCCTGCTCCGACGCCTCGGCCCTGCCGGAAGTGGTGGACAGCGCCGCCATCCTCTTCGATCCCCGCTCGGACGAGGAGATGACGCGCGCCATGGCGGACCTTCTGCTCGACGCGGAACTGCGGACGCGCATGGAGCGCCTGGGGGCGATGCGCGCCGCCCAGTATAGCTGGCAGAACACGGCCCGCAAAACGCTGGACGTCTACTACGAGGTCGCCCGGGGGCGTCAATGCGCCACCGAACGCGTGGGCTCCCCGTCGGCGGCTCTCCGATGACCCCCTCCCGCGCAATTCGGGGACAGGCTACGAAACCCCCGAAATTTGGGGGTTTCGTAGCCTGTCCCCGAATTGCCCGAATTGCCCTGGCGGTCCTGGCCCTGGCCTGCGCCGCCCCGGCCCAAACCGGCTTTCCGTTCAAGGATGAATCCCTGCATTACAGCATCAACTGGCCGAGCGGCCTCAGCGTGGGCGAGGCCGCCTTCTCCGCGCACCGCGCCGAAGCCGGCTGGGATTTCGAGATGTCGCTGAACGCCGGCATCCCCGGTTTTTCCGTGGCCGATAAGATCCGTTCCTCCGCCAGCGCCGAACTGTGCTCCAAGGACCTCGATCGCGACATCAGCCAGGGTTCCCGCAAATCGCGCGAGAAAACCACCTTCGACCAGAAGAAGGGGACGGCCCGCCGCGTCACCACCCTCCCCGACGGCGGCGGGAAAACGGATTTCGACGTTCCCGCTTGCGCCCGCGACGCCCTCACCTTCCTGTATTACGCCCGCCGCGAACTGGGACAGGGCCGAGTGCCCTCCCAGCAGCAGGTCTATTACGGCTCGGCGTACTCGGTCCGCATGGAATACACCGGCGCCCAAACCATACGCTCGGGCGACAGGCCTTCCATTACCGACCGTGTGGTGATCTACGTCAAAGGCCCCAAAGCCGATTTCAATTTCGAAGCGTTCTTCGCGCGCGACGCGGCGCGCACCCCCCTCTCCATCCGCGTCCCGCTCGGCCCGGGGACCTTCTCCATGGATCTGGCGCCCTGACATGCGCGTGGCGTTCTTTTCGCCGCTGCCGCCCGCGCGCAGCGGAATCGCGGATTACTCCGCCCCCTGGCCGATGTGGAGACGTTTTCCGCCGCGGACCAGGCCTTCGACCCCGCCCGTTTCGATGTCGCCCTCTACCACGTGGGCAACAACCGTTACCACGACTTTGTCTATGAGACCGCGCTGCGCCATCCCGGCGTCGTGGCGCTGCACGAATCCAACCTGCACCACCTCATCGCCGATCTGACCATCCGTCGCGGCGACTGGGACGCCTACCTGGCCGAATGCGAGTACAACGGCGGCCCCGCCGCCCGCGCTTTCGCCGAGCGCGTGCGCAATCTCGAAGCCGGACCCGATTACGAAGGCGTCCGGATGCTCCGGCGTCTCCTGGAATCGGCTCGCGGCGTGGTGGTGCACAGCCGCTTCATGGAGCGGGAAGTGCGCGCCGCGGGCTTCGGCGGTCCCGTCGCCGTCATTCCTCACGGCGCCTGGATTCCGGACCCCCATCGCAGCGAATTCCGCTACAAGCTGGGGCTCGACGAGACCACGCCGCTGGTGGGGATCTTCGGGTTCCTGAAGCCCTATAAACGCATCCCGGAATCGCTGCGCGCCTTCCGGCGCCTGGTGCGGCTGGCGCCCGAGGCGAAGCTGATCCTGGTGGGCGAAGAGCATCCCGAGTTTCCCCTTCGGCCCCTCATCGAATCGCTGGGCCTTTCCGCCGCCGTGCGCGTCCTGGGCTTCACCCCCATTGACGATTTCGAGGGATACCTCAGCGCCTGCGACATCGTGCTCAACCTGCGCTATCCCACCGTGGGCGAAAGCTCGGGCACGCTGCTGCGCTCCCTCGGCCTGGGCAAGGCCGCCCTGGTATCGGACCTGGGCTCGTTTCAGGAGTTCCCCGACGATGTCTGCCTCAAGGTCCCGGTCGGCCCCAGCGAAGAGGACCTCATCTTCGAATACCTGAACCTGCTGATCTCGCGCCCCGAAATCGCCCGCGAGCTAGGCGCCCGCGCCCGCGACTATGTAGCCCGGGAGTGCAACTGGGGCAAAGCAGCCGCCCGCTACCTCGATTTCCTTGGTGGCGTGGGCATTCCTGCCCGCAGTGCCGGCACTCATGCCGACATCCGGCCCCTGGTCCCTGAGATCCCGGCCCCCGAGTCTCCCGCCCCCGATCCCCGGCCCCCGGCCCCTGGCGCCGATCCCCTTCCCTATCTCCGCACCTGGGCCGTCGACGCCCCTTCCCGCCGCTACCTCGATACCCACGAGACCCGCCTCGCCAAAACCCTGGCCCTGATCCCGCCCGGCTGCCCCGGCGACCGCATCCTCGAAATGGGAGCCTACCTTCAGATCACTCCCGCCCTGCGCACCCGCCTGGGATACGGAGAGATCCGCGGCTGCTACTTCGGCCAACCCGGCCGCACCGACCATCGCGAGATAGTCTCCGCCGAGGGTGAACGCTTCACTTGCGAGATCGACCACTTCGACGCCGAGCGCGATCCGTTCCCCTATCCCGACGCCCACTTCTCCACCGTGCTCTGCTGCGAGCTGATCGAGCACCTGTTCGAAGACCCCATGCACCTCATGGGCGAGGTGAACCGCATTCTCAAACCCGGCGGCCACCTGCTTCTGACCACGCCCAACATCGCCGCCCTGCGCGCCATCTCGGCCGTGCTGCTGGGCTACCACCCCGGCTTCTACCACGCCTACATCAAACCCTCCGCGCCGGGCGCCGAACCGGAGGCGCGGCACAATCGCGAATACACGCCCCGCGAGATCCATCGCTTGCTGGCCAATTCCGGGTTCGAAATCGTGCGCCTCGACACCGGCGAGTTCCGCGACCTGCCTCACCCCGAATACGGCTGGGTGCTCCACCTCCTGGAGCGTTACCGCCTGGACACTTCCCTGCGGGGAGACGGCATCTACGCCCTGGGTCGCAAGACCGGGCCGGTGAAGGAACGCCGCCCCGATTGGCTGTACTCATGAGCGCGGCTTACCTCGCGCCGGAAGTGAAGCTCGATCCGCACACCCGGCGCGTGCGGGCCCGCTTCCAGATGCGCAACGCGTCGCCCGAGCCCTGGCGTCCCGCGGACGGCTTCGCCGTCGGCTTCCATCTCTTCGACGCCGATACCGGGACCGTGATCGTGGATGGCGCGCGCATCCATCCCGCAATGGAGATCGCGCCCGGCGCGTCGTTCCCCGTGTCGCTGGAATTCGAGCTTCCTCCCGAGGACGGCCGCTACCAGGTTTTCCTCTCGCCCCTGCGGGAAGGCGACTGCTGGTACTACGAACGGGGCTGGCCGTTCCTGCTGGTGGAAGCCTCCACTCGCGATGGCGCCGCGCGCCTGGAGCGCGTCCGCGTGGCCAACCGCGCGGCGCTCGGCCGCGCGCGCGCCCTGCGCTCCGTGGGGCGCGCCTTCACCTATCCGCTGCTGGCCATCTGGGGCAACCGCGGCCTCATCCGCGTCATGGTGCGCCGCGACGTCCTCGGCCGCTACCGCGGCTCCTTCGCCGGCGCCTTCTGGACGGTCATGAGCCCCCTGCTCCTGATGCTGACCTATTTCTTCGTGTTCGGCCTCGTGCTCCGCGCCCGCGTGGGCCACGACGCCAGCCGCTGCGGCTTCGCCCTCTATTTCCTGGCCGGCATGCTGCCCTGGCTGTCCTTCAGCGAAGCCGTGGGCCGCGCTCCGACGGTGCTGCTGGAACACCGGAACTTCGTCAAGAAGCTGGTGTTCGCCGTCGAAACCCTCCCCGTCAACCTCGTGGCTTCGGGGCTCATCACCGAGTTTTTCGCGCTGGCGCTCTTCACTGCGTTCCTGCTGATTTTGCGCGGCTCTGCGCCGCCGGCCATCCTCTGGCTTCCGCTGCTCGTCATCCCGCAGATTCTTTTCACCACCGGCCTGAGCTGGTTCCTGGCGGCCCTGGGGGTCTTCGTCCGCGATCTCGGCCAGATCATCGGGTTCCTCCTGACCATCTGGTTCTTTCTCACGCCCATCTGTTACCCCGAGGATTCTCTCGCCACCCTCCCGCATTCTGTTACTCTAATCCTGTCCAAGAATCCGATTTACGTCCTGGTCGGCGGTTACCGGGCGATCCTTCTGGAAAATCGGGCGCCGGCCTTCGGTCCTCTATGGAAATTCTGGCTCCTGGCGGCCGCGGTCTTCGTACTCGGCCACGCCTGGTTCTATAAGTTGCGGAAATCGTTCGCGGACATCGTCTAGCCCCCATGAGAGCGGCGCTTCACAAACTGCAGGGCATCCTCGTCGCCTACGGTCCGTGGGGCATCTTTCTGCTGAGCGTGATCGATTCGTTCGGCGTGCCGCTGCCCGCGGCCATGGATTTCCTGCTGGTCGGGGTGGCGGCCGGCAGCGCCAGGAACCCGCGGCACGCCTACTTCACCGCCTTCCTCGCGGTCGTCGGATCCGTCGCCGGCAATATCGCGCTCTACCTGGCCGCGCAGCGCGGCGCGGTCTGGCTGGTCAAAAGCGAACCGCCTCCCGGGAAGCGCCGGCGCTTTCGCGCATGGTTCCACCGCTACGGCCTGCTGACGGTTTTCGTTCCCGCCGTCACGCCGATCGTGCCACTCCCGCTCAAGGTCTTCGTGATTTCAGCCGGCGCCATGCGCGCACCGTTCGGCCGTTTTCTGTTTGTCATCGTCCTGGCCCGCGCGATCCGTTATTTCGGCGAAGGCCGAGCAGGCGCGGAATGGTCCGACTCGGGAATTCCATATTGTAGGCGGACCGCCGCCGCCCCGCACAGTCGCCCTAGCGGGGCAGGTCTACCTGCCCCACGGCGCGCGGGCCCCGGATGGCTCCGGGCTACAATAGGTCTTACTCCTCCCCATGCCCAAGCGGATCGCCATCGTCGAAGACGAAGCGGAGCTCGCTTCCCTTCTGGAGTACAATCTCTCCCGCCAGGGCTATGAGACCCAGGTCTTCGGCGGCGTCAGGGGAGCCCTGAAAGCGCTGGAACAGTGGAAGCCCGACCTCGTCCTCCTCGACGTCATGCTCCCCGACCTTGACGGCTTTGAGCTTTGCCGCCAGATCCGCCGCTCTTCCGCCCTCGGGCGCATCCCCGTGGTCTTCCTCACGGCCCGCACCGAGGAGGTGGATCGCGTTCTGGGCCTCGAAATCGGCGGCGACGATTACATGACCAAGCCCTTCAGCCCGCGCGAGCTGGTGGCGCGCGTGAAGGCGCACCTGCGCCGCATCGAGC